>CAJWHS010000010.1 GCA_913041415.1 uncultured Acidimicrobiaceae bacterium
CCGACGTGACGTTGAGGCCGAGACCGACCACGACGCACGGAGGTGACGAGTCGACATACTCACTCAGCAGGCCGGCAAGCTTGCCAGGGGCATCGCCATGCTCGACGAGGAGATCGTTAGGCCACTTGATCTTTGCGTCGACGCCAGCGGCGATCACCGCCTCGTGGGCGGCGACCGCAACCGCCCCCGGCACGACCTGAAGGTCATCATCGACCGGCGTCCGGAAGCTAAACATCAGTTGCCCCGAACGGTCGTCCTCCCAGGACCGATCGAGCCGGCCCCGACCGGCTGACTGGTGGTCGGTCACCAGCAACTCAATGCCGGTCGATCCCGCCCGAGCCGCATCGGCAAGGTCAGTGTTCGTCGACCCTGTCGACGACACGTGTGTGAAACTCCAGCCGTTGGCTATCGCCGCAGCCCGACTATTCGCAAAGATTCCGGGGTGTGGTGTCGCATTGGAGGGCGCCATTCGGCTAGTCAATAGCACGTGTTCTCCAAAGTCTTGATCGCCAACCGTGGTGAAATCGCCGTCCGTGTCATCCGTGCCTGTCGCGAACTGGGCATCACCTCCGTCGCCGTGTATAGCGAACTCGATCGAGGCGCGCTTCACGTCCGTCTCGCCGACGAGGCCTACGCGCTCGGTGGCCAGACCGCCGCAGAGTCCTATATCAACGCCGACGCCATTCTCGATGCGATCGAAAAGTCCGGTGCCGATGCCGTGCACCCCGGCTACGGCTTCTTCTCCGAGAACGCCGACTTCGCCAGGGCGATCACCGAACGCGGAGTCACCTTTGTCGGCCCGCCACCTGCGGCGATTGAGGTGATGGGCGACAAGATCAGCGCACGCGAGGCCGCCGAGAAAGTCGACGTCCACGGCGTCCCTGGGAGCACCGCCATCCTCACCGACCCGGCCGAGGTCATCGCGTTCGGCGACGAGTACGGCTGGCCCGTAGCCATCAAGGCCGCCTTCGGCGGTGGCGGCCGCGGGATGAAGGTCGTCCAGAATGCCGACGAGGCCGCCGACCAGCTCGCGTCTGCCCAGCGCGAAGCGCTCGCCTACTTCGGGCGCGACGAGTGCTACCTGGAGCGCTACCTAACCAAGCCGCGCCACGTTGAGGTCCAGGTGCTCTGCGACACCCGCGGCAATGCCGTCTACCTCGGTACCCGCGATTGCTCGGCCCAGCGCCGTCACCAGAAGCTCATCGAAGAGGCGCCTGCCGCGGGTATCCCGGACGACATCATCGAGCAGATGGGTCAGGCGGCCGTAGCCGTCGCCAAGGGCTGCGAATACACGAATGCCGGCACCGTCGAGTTTCTCTACGAGGACGGCGGCTTCTACTACCTCGAGATGAACACCCGGCTTCAGGTGGAGCACCCGGCCACCGAGCTCATCACCGGGGTGGACCTCGTTGAGCAGCAACTTCGCGTCGCCGCCGGTGAGCCGCTGCCGTTCACCCAGGACGAGGTCGAGATCCGCGGTCACGCCATCGAGATCCGCATCAACGCAGAGGATCCTGCCGGTGGCGCGTTCCTCCCATCCCCCGGCCCGATCACGGCGCTCACGCCACCCGACGGTTTCGGCACCCGCTGGGACACTGGCTACGAGGCAGGCGACGAGATCAGCCAGTTCTACGACAACCTCGTCGGCAAGCTCATCGTCTGGGGTCGCACCCGCGAGGTTGCCATCAACCGCGCCCTCCGAGCACTCGGCGAGCTTCATATCGAAGGTGTCGCCACCACCATCCCGGCCGACATCGCCATCCTCAGGCACGACGACTTCCGGAACAACGAGCACTCGACGAAGTGGGTCGAAGAAGTCCTCAACCTCTCGGACGTGTCCGCCACCCCAGCCGAACGAGCTGACGACGATGACCTCAAGATCAAGCGCGAACTCGACGTCGAGGTCAACGGAAAGCGCTTCAGCGTCGCCATGTGGGTTCCCGAATCTGCCGGCGCACCAGCCGCAACTGGCGGCGGTGGTGCCGCTCGACGTCGCAGTGGCGGTGGAGCGAGCGGAGGCGGCTCTGGCAGCGGCGACGTCACCGTGCCGATGCAGGGCACCATTGTGAATATCAATGTCGCCGTCGGCGATGCGGTCGAAGCCGGCGACACAATCGTCGTCCTCGAAGCAATGAAGATGGAAAACAACGTGACCGCCGAAAAGGCAGGCACTGTCACCGAGATCCGCGTCACCGAGGGTGACTCCGTCGGGGGCGGCGATGTCGTCGCAGTCATCGAGTAGACGGCGCCGCAACGCGACCCCAACTACTCAGCCGCCTCAGTAAGCGCTTCGGCGAGGGTCGGGTGGACCAGCATCGACTCATGGATGTCGGTCACAGTCAGGCCATTCGTGACGGCCACCGCCAACACCGAGATCAACTCGGCCGCATGGCGCCCAACGATCGACCCACCGAGGATCACACCCGTGGCTGGATCCGAGATGATCTTAACGAACCCGCGCGGATCATCGTTGATCAACGCCTTCGCGTGCGTCGCAAACGGCACCTTGGTCACCCGGACTTTGCGACCTTCAGCGAAGGCATCGATCTCGGCCAAGCCGACATCGGCAATCTCGGGCTCGGTGAAGATCGCCGAAGCCGCCTTGTCATAGTCGATCTGGCGATCATTGCCGCGGGCAGTGAGTCCCATGGCGTGTTCGGCAATCTTGCGTCCCTGCATTGTGGCGACAGACGAAAGCGGAAGCCGTCCCGAGAGGTCGCCGGCGGCGTAGATGTGTGAGATGTTCGACTGCATATGGTTGTTGACTGGCACATACCCGTGATCGGTCTGCACACCCGCGTCATCGAGGCAGAGACCATCGGAGTTCGGGACCGAACCGATGGCAAGCAGGGTGTGCGAACCCCGGGCGATGCGGCCATCGTCGCAGGAGACGATCACCTCATTGCCCTCCCGAACAATCGACTCGGCTCGAGCACCCTTGAAGAGCTTCACGCCGCGCCGAAGAAAGTCCTCCTCGAGCGCAGCAGCAACCTCGGGGTCTTTTTGCGGAAGCACCTGCTGGCGACTCACGACGAGCGTCACCTGCGCACCCATCGACTCGAACATGTGCACGAACTCCACGCCCGTCACACCCGAACCGATCACGATGACGTGCTCGGGCATGACCGACGGAGGGTAGGCATCACGGGTCGAGAGCACGCGCTCACCATCGACCGAGGCCCACTCGGGAATCCGGGGACGGCTGCCGGTTGAGAGCACCACCACGTCGGCGTGGAACGTCCGCTCGGTGCCGTCGGGCAGGGTCGCGACGGCCGTGTGGGCGTCGACCAGGCGGCCGAACCCGTCGACCAGTTCCACCCGCTGCCTGTCGAGCAGACCCCGGACCGTGGTCTCGAGCCGAGACTCAATGTGCTTGAGACGGTCACGCAGTTGGTCGAGATCAACGTCCGAGCCGACCTCAGCGAGCCCCATCCGCGCCGATCGCCGCAGGAACTGGCGGGCATTTCCGGTGGCGATCATCGCCTTCGACGGAATGCAGTCCCACAGGTGCGCTGCGCCACCGATCGTGTCGCGCTCGATCACGACCACGTCCGCACCGAGGCGTGCCGCAGTACTCGCACAACTGTGGCCGGCTGGTCCCCCTCCGATGATCACCATGCGTGTCGTCATTGACGACCATCTTACTGCCCCTCCCCGCACGGAGAAGCTCCTTCATGAGGGTCGAGGGGCAGCGCGGGTGAACGGGTTAGGGTCCCATCCCGATGTCCAGATCCACCGGACGGGTCGCCGTCTTGCTCGTGATCATCGCCGGAAGTGTTCTCCGGTTCGCCACTGCGTCGCCGTTGTGGCTCGATGAGGCACTGTCAGTCCACATCGCGACCAGCGACATTTCACTCACCGAGGCCCTGCGCCAAGACGGCCACCCCGCGCTCTTCTATCTGTTGCTGGGATGGTGGATCGACGTGTTTGGCGATGGCGACACCGCCGTGCGGGCGCTGTCAGGCCTGCTGTCGGTCATCACCGTGCCGGTGATCTGGATGGCGACCCGGCGCCACGGGCGCGACGTCGCGATCGCCACTCTGCTCCTCGTTGTCACATCCCCCTACCTCATTCGCTACGCAACCGAGACCCGCATGTACGCGCTCATCGTGCTGATTATCGCCCTCGGCTGGTGGGCACTCGAAGCGGCATGGGAACAACCGACCACTCGCCGTCTCCTTGCCGTCGCCACCATCACCGCCGCAGCGGTGCATACCCACTACTGGACCTTCTATGCGATCGCCGCCGCCGGACTCATCGTGGTCATGGCAGGCCGTCGAACGAACAAGCACAACATTGCGACCCGCCTCCTCCTTGCGCTGGCCGCCGGTGCGGCGACCTTCATCGTCTGGCTTGAGGTCTTCATCGACCAACTCGCCGAGACCGGCACCCCGTGGGCCACTCGGGCTCGACCCACCGAAGTCTTCATCGAGACGCTGCAGGGAATCGGTGGTAATAACCGGTTCGAAGGCGAGTCGCTCGGCGTTTTGCTCGGGTTCTCAGCTGTCCTCGGCATGCTTACGATCGGCCCGGTCCGAGACAAGGTGCTCCAGCTGCGGTCGTCGATCCACCCGTCGATGCAGGTTCCGGCTGCGGCAGCCGGCGTGGGCCTCGGGATCGGTGCTGCCGCTGCCGTCGTTTCGGGCAGCGCATTTGAGGCTCGCTACGCCGCCATCGCTCTTCCCGTCATCTTGCTGCTGGCGGGGCGAGGCATCGCCATGCTCGACTCCCGTGCCCGGATTTCGCTGCTCGCAATTGTCGTCCTGCTCGGTATAGCAATCAGTATCGACGAGGCCCGCCGGACCCGATCGCAGGGCGAGGAAGTAGCCAGCGCCATCGATGACGGAGCCGGACCCGGCGACCTCATCATCTTTTGCCCCGATCAGCTTGGGCCGGCCACGACGCACTACCTCGAGACCGATGTCGAGCGGCGAGCGTTCCCAAGCGGCGACGGCTCCGTCATCGACTGGCGCAGCTATCTCGACCGGATCGCCTCGGCCGACCCCATCACCTTTGCCACCCACGCCCACGAGGCAGCGGGCAACAGTACGGTCTGGTTCGTGGGCAGCCCCAGGTACCGAGGTTTCGACCTCCCGTGCAGCATGGTCGAGGCCACGCTGCAGGAACGGCGCAATCCCGACAACGTCGTGAGGCTCGAAGAGATCTTCGAGGGCATGTACGCCACCCGGTATGGCGTGCGCTGAGACGCCCTTCATCAGCTTGTAACCGGCGTGGTCGCCGCCCACGACCCCACATCGCCCACGCCGTCCTCGAGCACACTGACCCGATCCGGGCAATCCACCGAAGCCTCCCCCACGTCCTCGTCGAACCTGGCCAGGCGTCACGTTCCTCCTGTGATGGAGTGCGTCGGACCAGCCACCTAGGCCCGTGCCATAGGATCCCCTCGTGCCTGCGCCACCTGCCGAACTCGACGTCACGATCGTTTTGCCGGTCCACAACGAGGCCGAACATCTCCAGGCCGAGATCGATCGGATCGCTCACGCAATGGAGGTCTCGGCCTACTCGTGGGAGCTGATCATCGTTGATGACGGCTCGAATGATGGCTCCATGGAGATCGCCACCGCTGACCAACGCACCCGGGTGATTCGGGCCGAACGATGCTCAGGCGCTGGCGCTGCCCGTCGGATCGGCACCGAAGCAGCCAGGGGCAGCGTCGTGGTGTGGTCAGACGCCGACATGTCGTACCCCAACCACGAGATCCCGCGGTTAGTCGACGCACTCGGCGATGCCGATCAGGTCGTGGGTACCCGCACATCCGAGCAAGGCACGCTCAAATTCTTCCGGGTTCCGGCCAAATGGTTGATCCGCCGACTCGCCCAATATCTCACCCAGACCACGATCCCTGATCTCAACACGGGGTTCCGAGCGTTTCGACGCGACGTGGCGCTCCAGTACACCCACGAACTGCCGATGGGCTTCAGTTGCGCCACCACCATCACCATGGCGTTTCTGATGAACGGCTACCGGGTCGACTTCATGCCGATCACCTACGAGAAACGGGCTGGCAAATCGAAGTTTCACTGGTGGAAGGACACCAGGCGCTATGCCCTGCAGGTCATCCGGATGATGTTGTCCTACGACCCACTTCGGGTGATGCTGCCGATTGCCTCGCTGCTCGGGCTGATCTTCATCGGCAAGCTCGGCTATGACCTTCTCGACAAGGACTTTCGTCCAGCCGCAAACACCTTGTTGCTCGGTTTCGCAGTGTTACAGACCCTCGTGGTTGGCCTCCTCGCCGACCTTGTTGTCCGGGTCAACCGGCCGTTACGCAGCGAACTGCCGTCGGATGTGCGCGAACTCAGCGAAGCCGACCGAAGCGCTCGCCTACCCGAGGCTGGCGGCGTTCCCGAAGAAATCACGCCGGGTCCCGATGGTCCGGCCGGCGTCGAGCCGCCACGACGAGCCCGCTGAGGACCCAGGCGAGCACCGTCAGTGCGATCACCGCCAGCCCTACCGTCAGCCCAGGCGGTCGATACCGAACGTCAACCTCGCTCACCCCTGACGGCACCCGCACACCGAGCACGACATCACCCTGCAGATCGCCAGGTGCGCCGTTGACGAGCACCGTCCATCCAGGCCGATGGACAATGTCGGTCCACACCTCAACGAACCGCGCGCTTTCGACGGTGAACTGCAATCGACGATCATCGACGCGGTCGATGACCACGTCGGCATCGCCCGCATCAGTGACCGCAGCGACGGGTCGATACACGATCGACAGTCCATCGGCAGCCACGAGAGCACCGCCGTCATCGGAACCGATCACACCGACAACCACCACACCGTCGTCATCGACGCCGAGCGCCGCAGTGCCTTCCTCAGCGAGCACCCGAACGTTCACGGTCGCCGGCCCCACCAAGAGATCACCTTCGATCGGCACGACCGCCGGAGATCCAGTGAGTACCAACGCATCACCGAGGACCCGACGGCCAGCGACAACTACATCGACCTCGACCGGCGTCGCAAACGGCGCCAGAAGGTCGAGCTCGACAGCACGGAGACCGGCAGTGAGCTCAACCGTCGCCGTGAACACACCACCAGCGGGATCGATTCGATCGGTTGCCTCGGCGAGCGGCGTGGTCACGACTCCTGGTGGGCGACGGCCAGGCGAGATCACAAAGGCATCGACGCCAAGCCGCCGCCACGCAGGGTCGCTCACGTCAAGTCGACCAAAAACTGGCTGGTCGGCACTGGCGCCGCCGCGAACCGCTCCGGGGTCGACAGCGGCCAGCAGATCGATTTCCTCAGGGGAGCGAGGGCGAGGCACTCGGAGGTCATTCGGGCCGAAGCGGGCGGCAACAACAGGAGCGAGGGCTCGCCCCTCCCCCACGACGAGCCCGTCCTTGCCCACACGACCGAGCAGTTCGGCGTGGGTCTCGGTGGCGACGAGCCGCTCGGCTCGGTCCGTGACGGTAGGGATCGCAACCCCGAACGTCAGCGCCTCCACAGCGACAAGCACCGCTGCGACAAGCCCGACTGCCTCTCGTGCGAGCATGCCTCGGCGCCAGGCGCCGACGACGGCAGCAAACACCGCAGCGGCGAGCAACGAGGTGGCCGACTCAGCGAGTGCTGTCCGGGTTACGCCGGCGGCTTGCGCTGCAGCGAGCCACTCGGTCCCGCTCCAACCCATCACGACAACGACCGCCAACCCGACCATCGCGGCGAACCGATCCGGCCGACGAAACCCATCTCCCCGCTCGATCACATCGACGGTCTGCGCAGCCGCAACGACCGCACCGAGAACGAGCAGGACGCGGGCGTGGGTCATTTCTGCCCCAGCGCCCGCCACCACGTTCGACAACCACCCAAAAGGCCCGCCGATATAGGCAATACCAAAGCCAAGCCCTACGAGCACGAATGGCAGTCGTCGATCGCCAGGCGCAAGCACCGCAACGAGAGCGAGCATCCCGGCGACAAGGCCAATGGTGGCGACCGACAATTGCGCGGACAGCGACCCGATCCATTGATACCCAACCGCGTCAGCTCCCCACAACGGACCGAGACCAAGCGTGATCACGCTCTCCACGGCAGTAGACGAATCGCCGATATACGGGGCGGCCGATGTATCCGCCCATGACCATCGCGTCGACGAGGCAAGCAAGTGCGGTGCCGCAAACGCAAGACCCGTCGCAGTGCCGGCGACGACGGCGGGCAGCCCACGAGGCCGGCGACTGCTGAAGCCGATAACGGCAACAAGGCCGACGAGGGTGTAGCCGGTAATCGCCCAAACTCCGCACCACGCCATCAAGGCGACTGAAACACCAAGCCGCAACGTCGTGCGCCGGTCCGCTACCGATACGGCATCGAAGCCGCTCCAGAACACCCATGGCACCAGCGCGACTGCGGAAGCGTGGGGCCAACCAATCCAAACGAACATTATCCCCGACAGTCCGTAGGCGAGGCCACCGACACCAGTCGCAGCCGGACCAAACCCAAGACGTCCGAGCAGCCGGGCCGTTCCCGTCATCGCAAGCAGCATCGCAAGGGCGGCGATCAAGCCGGGGGCGAACCAGGCCGGAACGAAGGCGTAGACGAGATGGGTGAACGGGACGCCGTCAGCTAGCACGGGAGCGCCCGACCGTCCGTCTCCAAGCTGGGTGAGCGACCCCGACCGAACCTCGTCGCCCCACCGCGACCAGGCCGAATGCACAGCAGTTGCATCCGGCTCTGCAATCTCAATCGAGAGTTCGGCCGGGGCATCAGCGCGGAACGGAGCCGTTGACCAGACCTGATCGTCGGGGGCGAGCGTGCCACCGGCGAACAGCGGACGCCAGAACGCAAACGCTACGACGGCGACAAACACGAGCGTTCGCGTCGTGCCGGTCGAGCCCGATCGTTCCATGCCGGGACGCTACCTTCAGCGGCACGCCGGGGCCGCGCTCGAGAGCTACACCAGCTTTCCCGGCCAATCCGAAGCGGAATCGATCCCGGCCGGACGACGCACCGCAGTGCTGGAGACGTCGCACGCTTCAGGGCACGAGAGTCCCTGATCAGTGTCATGTGCAACATCGACGTCATCCCGGTCGACGTCTCGACAAAGCGGTACCGACAACTCGACCGTGCTCGGGGCAACGCCGCCACAGCGACGCCCGTTCGGGCCTAGTCCGGCGAGATCGCGCTTGCCGGGATCGCCAGGCGGTCGCTCGTCACCCGGTCGGCGAAACAGTTCGGAACCGAATCGCAGTGCTGCAGCGGTGAGCAGGACCCAGTTATAGGAGAACCAAAGCACGAAGCTCTCCGTGAGGTTTTCAACCACCAAGAAGGTGACCACCGCCAGCCAAAGGTATGCCTCGGTGTCAGGTTGACGCCACGCACGCGCAACCACACCTGCGATCGCTATTCCAACCACCATCGACCAGAGCAGCAGCCCGACCACGCCGAGCCCGAGCAAGAGCTCCGGGATCGAACCATGCGCGCTGCCTCGCCGGAGCATCTCATCGGTGTGGAATTCGGGCGCATACCAAAACGCTTCCCAACCGTGACCGATGAATGGTTCGTCACCGATGGTGTCACCGACAAGTCGCCAGATCGCACGGCGCTGTGTGAAGGTGGGATCGTCCCAGGCAGCCGCAAGCCCAGCAGCGGCCACCAACCCGCCCGCACCTCCTGCGCCAAGGCCGAGGGCCGTACTGGTCCAGACGGGGTGGGCGAGGTAGCGGCGACGCCCCATAATCAGCACGAGCGACACGAAGATCGCGATGGCGGCCGCCGACGCAGCAGTGCGGCTCCCACTCCCCCACAACCCGGCAATCGAGGCGAGCACGAGCAGACCTCCAGCCCGACGGGCCCCCCGCTTCCACCACGCAAGCCCACCAAAGACAGCCAGCCCACAAATCGGCGCCAGGCTGTTGCGACTCGTCATCGGGCCGCGCCAGTCGTTGTTGGGGTCGAGCGCTGCGTCAGGCCACAGGATGAGGAGGGCGAGGCTGACCACGACAAGTGAACCGGCTGCCCACACCAGGGCGTCGACGAACCGATCATGAGAGAGGTCCGCAATCACCCACCCAAGGAACGGCAGCGCGACATAGATGACCCCCCGCCAAAGCGTGATGTCGGGTTGCAGGCTCCACCACGCACTCATCGTCGCCCACACGCCGAACATGACAGCCGCTGCGAAGGGAAAACGAGGAACGGGAGCCAGCCGGCCGCCGACGAGTCGAAACTTATCTAGCACAACGAACGCAACCGCCGCGCCAGCGGTGAAGACGATCGCCGGTTGCACCACAGGGTCCTCCCATGCGCCACGGAGACCAAACACGCGCCGCGAAAGAAAAAACAACGGCCCGTTCGTCAACACGACGAGCCACACGGCAACGACAGCGGAGCGCAGCGAACCGGCGAACACCGGTGCATCGTAGCTTCGCGCCTCATCGCTAGTATTACGGGGCGCTCGAAGCGCACACCAATGATGCTGACCTTGTCTCCCTCGGCGCGAAAAAGCGCCAACCTCATCATCCACTTCGCAGAGCGCGAGTCGAAGGCCCGTTACAAGCGGAGCCTGCTCGGCTGGTTCTGGTCGTTCGCGAACTCGCTCACCACCGTTGCGGTGTACAGCTTCGTCTTCGGCGCGGTCTACAACGCTCAGCCTCCCATCACCGATAACGGCAGGGCGGAAAACTTCGGCCTCTACCTGTTCACCGGCCTCATCGCCTGGACGGTCTTCACCGGGGTCGTCACCGGTTGCATGGGTTGGCTGCAAGATGTGAGCGACCTCCGCAAGAAGATCTACTTCCCAACCGAGACCGCACTCCTCGGCGGCGCCGCGTGCAACGCCATCCAGACTGCGCTCGAGGCGGCCGTGCTCCTCGTGATCATGGCGCTGTTCACCAACATCTCGTGGACGGCTCTCTTCTTGGTGTTTGCGCTCTTGCTCACGATGATGTTCGCCCTCGGGGTCGGGTTCATCGTGGCGGTACTCAACGCCCGCTACCGCGACATTCAATACCTCACCGGCGTGCTGATCGGAGTCGGGTTCTTCCTCGTGCCGGTCGTGTATCCGCCGAGTCTGCTCGAGCGCGACGATGTCCCCGAAATCGGTCGCCAGCTTGTCACCTGGAACCCGCCGGCCATCTTCGTTGAGATTGCCCGCGATGGCGCCTACTTCCTCCAAACCCCCGACCCGCTCAAGGTCCTCGTCGCCACCGCATGGGCGGTCGGCACCTTCACCGTCGGTTGGCTCTACTTCCGGTCCCGCAGCATGGAAATCAGCGAAGAGCTATGACCACTGGCGAGATCACGATCTCCGATGTCTCGAAGCGATTTCGCCTCGACCGCGATCGGCCAAGCAGCCTCAAAGAGGCCGTCCTTCGCATCGGCCGCACAACGGATATCGACGACTTCTGGGTGCTACGTAACGTCGACTTACACATCGAACCCGACTCGTTCTTCGGGCTCGTCGGCCACAACGGCAGCGGCAAGTCGACGCTCCTGCGGCTCATCGCCAACATCCATCGGCCGACCACCGGCGAGATCACCACCGAGGGCCGAATGTCGGCACTGCTCGAGCTCGGCTCAGGGTTTCACCCCGACCTCACCGGCCGCGAGAACGTTTTCCTGAACGGCACCATGCTTGGGCTCACCCGGAAGCACATGGCTGAGGTGATGGACGACATCATCGGGTTCAGCGGCATCGGTGACTTCATCGACGAGCCTGTGAAGATCTACTCAAGTGGCATGTATGTGCGACTCGGCTTCGCCGTCGCCGTCAACGTCAACCCAGAGATCCTGCTCGTCGACGAAGTCATCGCTGTAGGTGACGAGGAGTTCCAGCGCCGATGCATGGATCACATGCATCGGTTGCGCGAGAACGGCACCACGATTGTGCTCGTGAGCCACGACGCCGCCTTGATGCGAAGCCTGTGCGATCGCGTCGGCTGGCTTGACCACGGGCGACTCGTCGAGGTTGGTGATCCAGATGATGTAATCGACGCCTACCTCAAACACGCGTCGCAGGATGAAGGCGACACCCTTACCGCTCGAGATTGATCAGCGGCCGAAGAGAAAACCAGCACCCCAGGCGAGGTGCATGGTCACGAACGTGAGCGCAACCTGGAGCTTCGGCGCACCGCCAGAACGAAAGGCAAAGCCGATCACGGCCAAGCCATAGGCGGCCGGTAGCACAAGGCCGAGCCTCGACCCAACGATCACAAGCACCAGCGAGGCAACGAGGCCGACGACGAGTCCGGGAGCGGCGACCTGGCGGGCTCGAAGCGATTGAGGGTGACGGGACACCACGACTCGTTTCCAGCGGCCGTACTCGAAGTACTGGCTACAGAGAGCCCCGAGCGAGGCCCGAGGCGTGTAGTCGACGACGAGGCCGGGATCGAGCCAAACGAGGTAACCGGCCCGGCGAAGGCGCCAGTTGAGTTCATAATCCTGATTGCGAACGAAGGTCTCGTCGTAGCCCCCGACCTCGTCGAGCGCAGCGCGACGGAACGCGCCGAGGTACACCGTGTCGGTCGGCCCTTCGTAGCTGCCGCCGCGAAACTTTGCCGGACCAGCTCCGAACCGTGACTCCATGGCGACCGCGATCGGTTTCGACCAGCCGCTCGCGCCGACTGCCTGCTGGATGCCGCCAACGTTGCCCGCACCCGTGCGTCCCGCCGTGTCCAGCACCCGCTGAAGATATCCCTTGGGGACCTCGGCCTGGGCGTCGACCCGGACGACAAGATCGCCGCTCGACTCGGCAATCGCCCGGTTGAGCGCCGCCGGCGTTAGCCCAGAGGGGTTATCGATCCGCCGCACCCTCGGATCACGCACAGCCCATGCGTCGACCCGCGCCGCAGTGTCATCACTAGACGGCCCGGTGGCAACGATGACGTCGAACTCGAGCTCGACGTCCTGGGCCAGTAACGCCGCCAGGCAGCCATCGATCACCTCGGCCGCGTCACGGGCCGGGATCACCACTGAAAGCGACAGAGGCGGCGTGCTGAGGTCGGCGGTCACCGGGCCAGTCGGCGAGCCATCACGACGATGGTCTCGAGCATGATCATGAGGTCGAGCACTGGCGACCAGTTGACGACGTAATGCAGATCGTGACCGAGCTTGTAGCCAGGCTCGGTCTGGTACTGCCCTCGGATTTGAGCAAGCCCGGTGATGCCAGGCGGTACGTCGTGACGGCGGCTGTAGCCCGGGAGACGTTTTTCAAACCGCGATACAAACGCCGGCCGCTCAGGCCGGGGGCCGACTAGGGACATCTCACCTCTTACGACATTCCAAAGCTGCGGCAACTCGTCGAGGCGAGCCGCTCGGAACCAGCGCATCCCCGGAAGCACTCGCGGGTCGTTCTCGAGAGCAAGGGTTGCGCCAGTCATCGCCTCAGCGTCGTGGATCATCGTTCGGAACTTGAGGACTTCGAAGATCTGCCCACCGTGGCCAACCCGCTCCTGCCGGTAGATGATGTTGCGCCCCGCCCGGGAGAACACGTAGAGAGCTGCGAGACCGACAACGAGCGCGATCATGGGGAGGGCAACGAGCAAAAGTGTGAGGTCAAGGAGACGCTTCAGCCGGAGCCGGTAACGCGGAAGGGCGTGCGTTCGGAGCGCCACAAACGGGATCCCGGCGATTTGGCGACTGCGCTGAAGGCCAAGCAGGGTGTCAGCAGGTTGCACCCGGTGGTACACGCCAATCAGCCGCCGCTCGAGTTGGTCGAGCGGGGCGGGGTAGATCTCCTCAAGCCGGTCGCCACCCAACAGCAACACGTCAGTCGCATCAGTAGTCTCGACCGCTGCAAGCAGATCGCTCGTTGTGGATGCGGTGCCGACGACAGAGGCGTCCGAGCCCGACTCTCTCATGTGGTGCTGGACCGACTGAACTTCCTCGGGTGGACCGACTAGGAGAACGCGGGGTGCGCCGAAGCGACGGCTGCGGATCCCACGGGCATACCACCGGTTGAAGGCGATGAGTACCGGCGCCGCTATGACGAACATCAGCAGGTTGCCTCGGGGCACGAGGTAGCGACCGGTACCCAGGGCAATAGCGGTGCTGAACAGGATCGCAACACCGGTAAGGAGGGCGGCCTTTGGTAACCACGGCGGGCGCCCAAGCCGCTGCTCGTACTCGAACATGCCCCCGAAGTAGTAGACGCCGAGATGGATTGCGGTCGCAAGCAAAAATCCGACAAGGTAGTGCGAGAACGGATACGTCGGCCATTCGAACCCAAAGCGAGCCACCATGATCAGCTGCATCATCACAAAGAGGGAAACGCTGTCGATCACGTAAAGGAACCTGAACCCACGCGCCCGAAGCCGAAGCATGAGGCCGCCCGAGGGAGAGTCCTCGGCGGGGGGGAGCGGAACGGGGTAGGTGCGCATGATGGGGGCCAGCGGGGTTGGAATCAGAGTAGCCGCACCCTCAGGCCTCCTTCGGACAGCAGGCGCTGACGAGGCGTCTGATAGCGGTATCGCTCGCCCCGCTGGACGATGGCCGCGCGGCGCCAGTAGGTGAGGGCAGCGCAGCGCCGACCTCATCCCACGAGTCGAACCCGGTGACGTGCGACTCCAAGCCGTCGGTCGCCGCGAACGAGGCGAGCTTCGCCTGGCGGACGTCAGCAAGCACCGGCACCCCAGCTGCGACCGCAAGAAGCGCAGCGTGGTATCGCGAGGTAATAACAACGGCCGCGTCGCGCACCGCATCCACAGCCGCGCCAGCGTCGACAAGCTCAGCGTTGGGAAGCGCTGCAGCGATCGACCGAGCGAACCGATCGTCTCGAGCACCGCGGAAGGCGACAAGACGAACTGGTCCACCCACAGCGTCTCGGAGCCGCTCGAGCGCAGCGACCACCGACACAGTGTCGTTGGAAACGAGACGGCGGCGACCTGGACGCCACAGACCCGCGCCGGCGACGGGACCGAGCGCGACCGTGAGACCCTCGCCCGCCCCGGATTCGGGATGGTCGAGTTCCCATGCGAGGTCGAGATCAACCTTAGGGTTGAGCCCGACGTCTCGCATGACGGCTGCGGACATCTCGTCCCGAACGACGACCGGCGCACCGACCAGAGCGAGACGCAACAGCCACCTCGATAGGGAGCGGCGAAGAGGATCGGCTCCGAGGCCGAGACCGGCAACGGGCTGGCGACGGAGTCGAGCGATCAGCACCGGCGCGAGGTGAGCTGGCAACGACCACACGCTGGAGTGATCCTGGACGATGCCGCCCGGGCCCAGCACGACAGCGTCGACGCTGAACGCTGCCCGCATCGATGCAAACCCTCGATGTGCGACGGCAACCCCGCCGTGGGCAGTCACCGTGGCGCTGGGCGACACCGAGCGAATGACGGGATCAAGACCGGCTGAGCGCAAGCGGGCCGCCAGAACCTCCGTGAGGAGTTCGTCGCCGACATTCCCGGCTCCCGACCAGCCGCACACCAGAACACGGGGTCGGACCGTCACGTGTAAAACGGTAGCTGCCCCGGCGGGCGCCGTGGTGGTGAGTGACGCCACGCACGGACCTCTTGTATGCATTGCGAAACGCTACGACAACGACGCCGCGCCGCCTGAGCCAATCGCCGTCGAGCGGATCCATGTCTGAGTCCGCTGCGTGGCTGGCCTCCCGCTCCCGCCCCGACGACGGGATTGACGGTTGAGCCGATGAGACCGTCGGGCGAGAAGTTCACCGCCGTCAACGCCGAACCCTGCCGGACGACCCGCCGCCACCTCATCCGCAAATGTGTCGACTAGATTACGAAAGAGAGGTGCGGACCACCGGTGGGAACGCTGAAATGTTTCGGGAACGACTCCATCGACTTCTGGTTTTAAGTCTTCTTTCGAGCGTCGTCGTGGCCTCCCCGGCTCAGGTGGCGGCACAGGAAGACGAGACCACGATCTTGTTCGAAGGCGGTGGCTGGGGCCACGGCGTTGGCATGAGCCAACACGGCGCCCTTGGCCGCGCCGAGTCTGGCGTCGTCGCCGAGGACATCCTCGGGTTCTACTTCGAGGGCACCACCGTCGAAGACCGCAGCGACACGATCGCTGAGTACGTAGGCGAAGGGATCCGGGTCAATCTCGGCCAAGACCGCCCCGACGAGATCCGAATCACCATCGACGAGACCCGTGGCGCACCGGGCACCCTCACCGTCGACATCGACCAGAAGAATCCACCGACCGAGACCACGGCATCGAACACGGTGTACCTGCGGCAGGGAATGCAGGTTGGCGACAGCGCCGACGGAAGCCTTGACACCTGGAAATGGGTGCAGGAACTCGATGGTGGAAGCGACAGTTGCTACGGCTGCGTCGATGACACACCCGTCGTCACCTGGTCCGAAGGCAGTGTCGTCGGCATCGGCGAGATCATCGGCTCCTCCGGTGGCAAGCCGGTCTTTGAATACGGCACCCATGACGTCGGCGCGCTGCACTTCGTAAGTCGCGATGTCGACAACATCGACGGCGCGTTCGTCGTGCTCGTCCTCCCCATCGACGACTACCTCCACGGCCTGGCCGAGATGCCCTCGAGCTGGCACCCGGAGGCACTACGGGCTCAGGCGATCGCCGGTCGCAGCTACGCCGTGCACCGGGCGATCGATCGCGAGACCTCTGACTTCGATGTGTACAACAGCGTGCAGGATCAGGTCTACGCCGGGTTCGATGCGAAGTCCGAGGGCCGTATTGCCGCCGCTGACAGCTCGTCGAACCTCGTCGTCACCGCCGACGACCAGATCATCCAGACCTTCTATTCCTCGAGCAATGGTGGCTACACCGAATCGACCGAGAACTCCTCAGCGTTTGGGACAGCTGAACCGTGGCACGTGTCGAAGCCTGATCCCTTCGACGCCGCCCCCGACGAAAACGGCGACCCCCAAAATCCGTTCGCCTTCCGGCAGTTTGAGTTCACCGTTGAGGAGCTCTCGCGCTGGCTCGCCGAGTACAGCTCGGCCGACCTCGATGTTGGCACCGTCGTGAAGATCACGGTCGATGATCTGCCGCCGTCGGGGCGGATCACCAACGCACTCGTCACCATCGTCGGAACCAACCGGACGCTCGAGGTCAGGGGATTCTTCGGCGACGGTGGCACGAACCTCGATGGTCCACCGTTCGGGCTCCGCTTCCAGGCCGCCATCCAGCGCGGCTGCCAAGACGACTACGGCGGGGGTGGCCTCACTTCCAACTGCCCCAGCTCGAGCAACTTCCGCGTCGCCAGATTCGTCGATATCGCACCCGACGACTACTTCTTCGACCCAGTCCTGTGGATGGCCGATGAAAGCATCACCCAAGGCGTCGGGCCAAACGAATTCGGCCCGAGCCTCCAGGTCACCCGATCCCAGTTCGCCGCGTTCGTTCACCGCTTTGCTGGCGAACCCGAGCCGGTTGAGCCAAACGGCTTTGAGGACGTACCCGAGGGCACGTGGTACGACGTCCCCATCTCCTGGATGAAAGAGAACGGCATCACTACGGGCACCTCCCCGAGCACCTTCTCCCCGTTTGCACCAGTCACCCGAGGCCAATTGGCAACCTTCCTCTACCGCCTTGCCGGCGAGCCGGCAGTCGAGCCGTCCGAGCAGTTCGAGGATGTTCCGTCCGACCAGTTCTACACCGACGCCGTCGCCTGGATGGTCGAGTTCGGCATCACCACTGGCACTAGTGCTGCGACCTTCTCCCCCACCGATGCGGTCACACGAGGCCAAACAGCGACCTTCGTCTACCGGCTCGCCGGCATCCCGGAAGCGTTCGCCGAGGGCACCGAGCTACCGACGAAGATGCGCGTCGGCTGATCCTCGGCTGGAGTCAGCTTCGCCGCACAACCACCCCACTACCGTCGTCACGATGCTCCAGAAGACGCAGGCACTGCTCGAACGTCGGGCTCAGCCCTTTCCGGAGCGCTACCGGCTCCCGCTTCTCGTCATCGCCACGGTCGCCCTCACCGTTGCGATAATCTGGGCCTGGAATCGGGCTGAGCTCACCATCGACAACCTCTCGTGGGAGCCACTCGCGGCCCTCGCCCTAGTTGCTGCGCCGGCGAGCCTGCTGCTGAAGGCGGCTGAGTTCGTCGTCGCCGCGCGAATCGCGGGCCAGCGGCCCGGCCTGCGCCTTGCCATGGAGACTGCGGTGCTGTCCTCCGCCGGCAACCTGTTCCCACTCCCGGGCTCGCTCTTCGTCACGGTGAAGACGCTCGCCGATGGTGGGGCCGGCTACAGCGGTGCGGTCGCGGCAAGCGCCGTGCCGGGCATGGCCTGGCTCGGCATTACCGGAATGGTCGGGGGCTCGGCGCTAGTCGTCGAAGGCGCCACGGCAATCGGCCTGATCGCGCTCGTCGGCGGTGTAGTTGCGCTCATGGGGGCTGGCGTTTTCTTTCGCGCAGCCGGTGCCAGCGACGGACGGCCGACCCTCGTGCTCGCCATCCTCCTCGTCGAGACCGGCTGGCTTGCGGTGAGTGGGCTCCGCTTCACCCTCGCTGCGGCGGTGATCGGCGTTGATCTAACCCTCTCGCAGGCACTGGCGCTGTCGGTCGCTGGCGCGATCACGGTGGCAATCGGGTTCTTCCCCGGCGGCCTCGGTGTCCGTGAGGCCCTGATTGCTGCGCTCAGCCCGCTGATCGGCCTAGATCTCAAAACCGGTGTGCTCCTGGGAGCCGTCGACTGGGTGGTGTGGCTCAGCTTTCTCGCACTCGCTGGAGTCGGGCTGACAGTGAACCGACGACGCACGAGCGTTGTCTCGCCGAGTTAAGCCAGGGACGACATTCGACCCGCAGCCCGGTGACGAGCGAACTCGATGCGCAGCAGGACACCCTGCGCAATTGCACCAGCCGACGTGGCGGCGAGCAGACCGACCTCGACCTGCAGGAACGGCTCGTTCGGGAACTGCAACGCGATTGGAAAGACGGCAACGGCGACGAGGAAGCCGACAATGGCCAGCCGAGTGTGGTTGAGGGCGACCAAGCCGAGCGACAGCGACAGCATCAACATGAGGCCTCCGCCGGATGCCGCCAGCAGGCCCATGTCGCGGCTGCCGAGTTGATCAGAGAACGCCGTCTCGACAATCCACGGCCCGACGAGGGCGGTCGCCGCCGTGGATCCCGCAGCGACGACCGCTACTGCGCCCACCAGGCGAAGTTGGACCTCGCGGAACCCGTCGAGATCGTCGTCGGCGGCACGGGCAGCGAGCGCTGGAAGGAGCGAGGCCTTCACCGCCTGGAAGAAGAACAGTGGAATTCGAGAGATGATCAAGCCGTTGAGGAAGACCCCCGGCGCCTCCTCGCCGAGTTCGTCCCCGATGATGGCGAGAGCAACAGGCCCGACGTTGAGAAGGAAGGCCTCCGAGATCGAGGTGGCGAGCAGCAGGCCGAGTGCCGGGGAGAGCTCGTTGAGATGTGAGGGGGGTCCCGGGTTGACGAACGGTCGAACCGTGAAGCCCGCTGCGAGAGTGCCGAGGAGGAACGCCACAGCCAGGGTGATCGCATAGGCGCCGACAATCTCGATGCCGAGAATCACGAGCGCGCCGGCGATGAGCATGCGGCTGATGCCTTCGGCCGCAAAGTACCGGCCGTACTCGGTGAACAGGTGACGACCCGACAAGATGCCGCGGCCGAGTTCGGCGAACGCGAAGGCAGCGAGGCCAAGCAGGAGGGCGGCGAACAGATCGGGGCGGTCGTCAAGCATGCCCGACAGTCCCAAGGGCCACGAGACGAGCACACCGGTGAAGACGAGGGCGAGGAAGACAGCGCCGATGTTGGCGGCTTGGCGCAGCACCGGGGCACTGCCCTTCCCCAGCGAGCCGCGAGCGGCGGTCGCGCGCGCGACCTCCTGCTCGAGCGGCTGGAAGAGGCCGGGCCCGAGGATGTAGACGAGCGACCAGACGATGGCAAGGCCGCCGTAGGCCTCATCGCCAACAGCACGCCGGGCGAGAACCAGGAACCCGTACGTGCTGATGCCGTTGATCGCGAGCCCGAGCGCGATGGCGGGGGTGCCATCGGGCAATGGGCTGCGTTCACGCATGCGCTTGAGGAACGGACTGATGGCGGGGCTCCAGGTCAACGGATGGCCTAAAATCAGGGCCGCCAGAGCGTATCGGCCGAGATCGTCGTGGTGGCGGTTCTCGCCGTCACGCGCTGCGGAGGGCCGGCATGCACAGACCCTCCAAATCAACCACGTCGACGCGGTCTCGGTTCTCCCAGGTGACCTCGTTGCCGGGGTTCGCCTTGAGGGTGAACTCTCGGAACGACAGATCAAGCGCGTCGAACACGAGGAGACGGCCCCGGAGCGGCTCGCCGATGCCGAGCACCAGTTTGAGCGCCTCGAGCGCCTGAAGACTGCCGATGATGCCGGGGAGCACCCCGATCACGCCGGCCTCTGCGCATGACGGAGCGAACTCCGGCGGCGGCGGTTCGGGCAGCATGTCGCGGTAGGTCGGGCCCTGCCGGGGATCGAAGACGGTGACCTGTCCCTCGAAACGGAAGATCGAGCCGTGCACAACAGGAATGCCGAGTTTCACCGAGGCGTCGTTGAGGAGATATCGCGATGGGAAGTTGTCGGCGCCGTCGATGATGACGTCGTAGCCGTCGATCACATCGAGCACGTTGTCGGCGCTCAGGCGCATGTCGTAGGTGTGGACGGTGACGTAGGGGTTCAGCGCCGCAATCGATGCCCGGGCTGATTCGACCTTGCGCTCACCGACCTGGTCGAGGCGGTGGATGATCTGACGCTGCAGGTTCGATTCGTCGACCTCGTCCATGTCGATGATGCCGAGCGTGCCAACCCCTGCGGCGGCGAGGTACAGCGCAGCTGGCGATCCCAGGCCACCGGCACCAAGCAGGAGCACCTTGGCGTCGAGAAGGACGATTTGACCCTCCTCCCCTACCTCGGGCAAGAGCAGGTGACGCTGATAGCGATTGCGTTCGACCGGCCCGAGCGAGCGCGGGCGAGTCCAGGGCTTTCCGGCGTCTTTCCAGCCGTTGAAGCCACCGCCCATCGACACGATGTTGGTGTAGCCGAGCTGCTTCAGGGTCTGAACGGCAAAGGCCGACCGGGCGCCACCGGCGCACATCACGACCATTGGCTGGTCCTGATCGGGCACCCGCTGTTCGATCACGGTCTCGAGGGTGCCGCGGGGGATGTGGAGCGATCCGGGGATCGCTCCCTGGTCGTACTCGTCGGGCTCTCGAACGTCGAGCAGTAGGTGGCCCCCGTCGAGCAACTGCGCGCCACTGACGATGTCGACCTCGTCGATCTCGGCCTTGACGGCCCGAAGGAGCTCCCGGAAGCTGGCCATGCCTCAGGCTACGGCGCGAACGATCCGGGGCAGCGTCTCGGAGATCCCGGCGTGGAGCACGACATCGGCGATCGAGTCGAACACCGTCACCTCACCGTTGAGGATGATCACCTTAGAACCGGTCTGGTGCGCAACCTTGACCGTCTCGTTGATCGGGAATACCGCAAGCGAGGTACCGATCGCAAGGAAGAGATCGCACTCCACCGCAGCGCGTTCGGCCCGCTGAAGATCCTCGGCAATCAGGCTCTGACCGAAACTGATCGTGGCGGATTTGAGAATCCCGCCACACGTCACGCACAGCGGGTCGGCCTCACCGGCCCGGACCCGGTCGAGCACTACCTCCATGTCGTCGCGATAGTCACATTCGAGACAGGCAACCTTGCGGGTGGTGCCGTGGATCTCGATGACCCGATCGGGAGAGGAACCCGCCCGCTGGTGCAGTTCGTCGACATTTTGCGTGATTAAGGTGTGGAGTTTCGCCCGCCGCTCCAGTTCGACGAGCGCCTGATGACCGGCGTTGGGATCAACGTTCGCCCACAACGAACCCTCGGCTCGTTGGGCCCAGTTGGCGCGCCGGACCGCCGGGTCACCAACGTAAAAGTTGATGTTCGACGCCCTCTCGGCAGCAGGGTCCCTGGTCCAAAGTCCGTTCGGACCCCGAAAGTCAGGGATGCCGGAGTCGGTGGAGATACCGGCACCGGTCAAAACGGTGATCACCTGAGCCTCGTCGATCAGGCTCCGAGCGGCATCGATCGACTCGTCGAGGATGTGCATGGCGGCATAGTAGATCGACGGCGACGATTTCGGCCTCGCCAACAGGGATACGACGACGACTGCCTCTTGACCCGGTTGTATGGAATACTACGAAATATATTCAGCTTCCCCGGCCATCATCGCACTGACAGGAAGCGTCATGTCCAACCCACTCGCCGAGTCACCGTCTGACTCGACCATCCCGCAGCCACTGCTCCACGTTCTGCGCTGGCACGATCCGCTGATCGATCGGCTCGGCCACGATCCCCGCTCTCGCTATATCGAGCGGTTCTGGCTCGGAGTTCTCGGCCCGTCAACCACTCTCTTGCTGCGGGTGTTCGCCGATGCGCACGACGAACACAGAGGCGTGGCCCATCTCGATCTCGGAGATGTTGCCGTCCAGATCGGTGTCGGCAACCACGGCGGGCGCAACAGCCCGCTCTCCCGGTCGATTCAGCGGGCGATCCGGTTCGGGGCAGCCCGACCAGCCGGTGCCGACTCGATCGAGGTACGCCATCGTCTCGCTCCCCTCAGCCGTAGCCAGATTGAGCGCCTGCCTTTCGCCCTCCAAGCCGAGCACCAGCGCCGCCACGAGCAGCCGGTGACTACCGGTACCGCTCGTTCGAGGGCACGCCGCCTGGCGTTGAGTCTGATTGAATGCGGCGACAGCTTCGCCAAGACCGAACGTCAGCTCGATCAGTGGCGAGTCCCGGGACCAATTGCGGCCGAGGCGGTCAACTGGGCGTGGGAGTGCGATCGAATCGAAGCCGAACACGGGCCCGAAGCAGCCTGAGGCGCCATGAGCGCAGCCGACGTCTACGGCCACTCGATCGTGCGCTCGAGGGCGGCCCTCCGGGGCCGTCCGGCTCCGCTACGGGGCGGTGAAATTGGTGGCCAGCTCGGCGAGCAATCGCACGCCGAAGCCGGTGCCTCCCTTGGTGATCTCGGCATCATCACTATCAGTGAACGCCGGACCGGCGATGTCGAGGTGCGCCCACGGGATGCCGTCGGCGACGAACTCCTGGAGAATCAGGCCAGCGGTCAGTGCCCCACCGTGCGGACCACCGATGTTCTTCATGTCGGCGACCGACGAATCGACCTGCTTGTGGTAGTCGGACGGCAACGGAAGGTGCCAGACCCGCTCACCGGTCAGTTCTGATGCCGCCTCGATCTGTTCGATCCACGAAGCCTTGTTGCCCATCAAGCCGGCAATCTTCGGGCCGAGGGCGACCACGCACGCACCGGTGAGGGTTGCGAGATCGATCATTGCGTCGGGCTTGGCCTCCGAGGCAAGCGAGAGCGCATCGGCAAGGATCAGGCGACCCTCCGCATCGGTATTGAGTACTTCAATGGTCTTGCCGTTGCGGATTTCGAGCACATCACCTGGCCGGGTGGCGTCGCCGCCGAGCATGTTGTCGGTCATGGGGACGAAGGCGCGAACGCGACACCCGACACCGAGATCCTTGAGCACCGACATCGCTCCGATCACCGCAGCGGCACCGCCCATGTCGCACTTCATCGTCATCATGCCGGCGCCGGTCTTGATCGAAAGACCCCCGGCATCGAAGGTGATGCCCTTCCCGATCAACGCAAGCGTGCCCTTCGGCTTCGACTTCGGGATGTAGGTGAGTTCAACGAAGCGAGGCGGCTGAGTCGAGCCGCGATTCACACCGAGGAGGCCTCCGAGCTTACCTTTCTTGATCGCCGCCTCATCCCACACCTTGACGATGAGACCATGCTCTTTAGCCACCGCCTGAGCACGACGGGCGAATACGGCCGGCGTGAGCACGCCGCCGGGCTCGTTCACGAAGTCCCGAGCGAGCATTTGGCCCCGGGCGATCGCAGCACCACGGTCGAGCGCCGCCTGGTTCTTCGCACCAGCGCCACCGGCGACCTCGACGGTCGCAAGCTTCGAGGGCTTGGCATCGGACTTGTAGGTGGTGAACGTGTAGGTCGAGAGGGCAACGCCCTCGACCAGCGCTTGGCGAGCAGCCGCACCGTCAAGTTCAGTCTCGGGCAACTCGACACCGAGCTTGCCGTAGCGACCGAACCTGCGGCCGACTGCGGCGGCAGCGCGCCGAACCGCATCGGTGTCGACATCGGCGGCATCGCCGATACCGATCAGTGCCTCGATGCGCTTGCCATCAGGGTGAACATGCGTATCTCCCAACTTCCCGGCGAAGCCGGCCGACGTGAGTTGACCGTCCAGGATGCCTGCAACACCGGCCTCGACAGCACCGGTAGTGACGATGCGGACACGGACCTTGGTAGACTTGGGAATGGATCGGGTGGCGGTGAAGGTGATGGCCATTCGGCGATCGTAGTCACCCTGCGCCTCGGGTCGAGTGCTGGGCCCGACCCTTCGAACAAGGACGAAGGGTCGTCAGCCGAGCGAGACGTACCACGAGCGAAGAACGTCGTAGGCGAGCTTCTTCTCGCCCTCCTCACTGACCAGCCCCTTGCGGTTGTAACCGTCCTGGATGCCGGGCAGAACCCGCATCGGCGTGCGGAAGTCTTTCAGGATCCACGGACTAAGTCCGGCGCAGTCGTCGTTGGCGGCGATCATCTCGATCTGGGCCTCGTAGACGGCAGCCTGGAACTCCTCGGTCCAGATCTCGCCGTCGTCACCGTGGTTGCCGTGCTTTGCGCCGGCCCCGAGTTCGCTGAAGATAATCGGTTTCCCCCAGTCCGATGTCCAACGCTTCGAGGCGATCTCGGCACGCTCGCTGTAGTACCAGCCGTAGTACTGGTTTACGCCAATCACATCGATCAGCTCGCCGAGCGGGTCCTCGATATGGGTCTCGATGCCCTGCCCTGGCAGCGTGAAGAGCGCGCAGGTGACGAGGCGGGTCGGGTCGAGCGAGCGCACCCGCTCAATCAAGGAACCGATGAACGCTGTGCGTTCGTCGCCGGGGAACGTCTCGTTGGCAACCGACCACAGCACGACCGACGGGCGACAGCGATCACGCAACACGAGTTCGTCGGCCTGCTCGAGCGTGTTGGCCAGTGTGGCCTCGTTGGACCACTCGATACCCCAGTAGACTGGAAGTTCGACCCAGGCGAGCACCCCTCGCTTATCGGCCTCCGCTACCATCGCTTCGTCGTGCTGATAGTGCGCCAACCGAACGAAGTTGGCACCGAGTTCCTCGGCCCAATCGAACAACGTGGCGGCGTCCTCTGCACCCGAGGCCCGCTTGCCGCCGGTCGGGCCTTCGGCGTGCATCGAAATGCCTTTCAAGAAAACAACTTCGCCATTGACGACGATGTCGCTGCCCCGCGTCTCGACGGTGCGAAAGCCGACCAAATCGACCACACGGTCATCGCCCGCGTCGAAGACGACCTCGTACAGCCGAGGGGTACCCGGGTGCCAGCGCTCGTGCTCGGGAACGTCCGTTGCCGAAACGGTGAAGCGCTCATTGGTCTTCACCTCGAGCGACCATCCAAGCTCGGCGATCTCGAGACGAGCCGTGGTCGGGGCGCCACCGTCGACATTGACTTCACCGACGAGCGAGCCGTCGACGCCCATGGTGATCCACGCGCTGGAGATGAACGTGCTCGGAACCCTAACGAGGTCGACGCTGCGGTGAAGGCCGCCGAAGTTGAACCAGTCGGTGCGCATTGCCGGAACCCGCTCGGGCTTGCGGATGCAGTCGACGAGAACCACCAGCGAGTGCTCGCCTGCACCGATGCGGCCGGTAATCTCGACGGCGAACGGGCCATAGCCGCCTTCGTGCGAGGCAAGCATGTCGCCATCGAGATAGATCGTGCACGAGTGGTTGACCGCACCGAAATGGACGAACGTGCGGCCGGACTTCTCCTCGGTCGTGGTGAAGCGTCGGCGGTACCAGAGCGAAGCCTCGTAGTAGTGCAACTCGGGAATCTGGGTGTTCCAGTCGCCGGGCACCTCCAAGTCGAGGGATCCGTCGAAGTCGTATTCGATGCGTTCGGCCGGATGCTGGGGCTTGCGGTCGCGGAACCAGCCGTCTCTGGCGGGCCCAAGGATGCTGAACCCGCCCACGTCGTACGGGTCGGGGATGGCCTTCCACGTGCCGTCGAGAGACGTGGTCTCCCCCGCTGCCCTGCGGCTCAGGAGATGACTCAGTGAGGTGGTTCCGGTCGTCGGCATGCCCGGAAGGTAGCGGTGGCGTCGGCGACGCGCCGCATGCTCACCGGGCGGGTCACGGCGAGAGGAGCACGCGGGCGACGATGTCTTGCCCGAAGCCGGTGAGGATCGCCAGGTACATGAGACCGGTGGCGGCCATCACGGCGGAGTACTGGCGCTCCTTGAGCGCAAGCCGACAGACGAGGATCAGCACGCCCGTGCCCAGCACGGACGCGACCCAGAACCAGCCGAGCAGTCCATTGTAGGCATCATCGATGTCGCCATTGAGCACCGACCACATACCGGTCGGGATCACGAAGACGATCGTCTCGGGCACCCAGAGGATCTGCGCCCACCTGACCTGTTCGAGGATCGGCGCTCGGGCAAGGCCAGGCTGAACAAGGTACCAGTGGCCGAGCAGCATCGCGTCGGAAAGCACCCCGAGAAAGAGCGCCGAGGTGACGCCCCGCAGGATCGACAGGAGTTCGACACCCTCCGCCGAGCCGGCCTCCCACGAAGCGACGAAAACGGCGACCATGCCGATGATCGCCGCAACGAGGTCGAGACTCGGCGGGAACTCCTCTGCGCTCTTGTCGAAGCGCTGCTCCTCACGGTCGATGCCGGTCATGGCGACAACCCGAGCGCTACGGCGTTCAACGACCTCGCGCTGACCGGCGACGCCTGCGGACTTGCGGGCGATCGAGACGATCAGGGCGACGACGCCAACCGCCATGAACGTCATCGTCACGATCTCGCGCTCCCACGTCGGCGACGTGGAGAACGCTGCCACCAACGAAAGGGCACCGAGGACGAGGAAGGTCAGTCGCTGCAACCAGCCGTAGCCGAGGCCGACTTCGCGCCGACGCGTCGTGACCCAGAGAAACAGCCAGCCGCCGGCGGCCCACTGCAGGAGCACGGTTGCGCCGTCGAGTTCGATCACAGAACGAATGCGCCAGCGGCGGCAACGAGGAACAGGCCGAGCAGTGACGGAGCGAGCAGATGCCCCGGCATCGCGCCGCTCTGTCGGGCGAGCACCACGCCCACCGACGCAATGAGCGCAAGGACGATGGCGACGATGCCGAACACGCCAGGTTCACCGGCACCGACGAGGAGTCGACCGAGAATAGCCAGGCCGACTGCCGTGGCGATGACGTTGCGGACGGGGCGCAGCGAGGGCGCCGGAGGACGACTCATCCGAGAACGGCGAGATGGTGGTCCGCGCGGTTGAGCGGGTCGGGGCCGTCGTCGTCAGCGGCGACGATGTCCTCGAGGCGCATCCCCCATTTCCCTTCGATATAGATCCCGGGCTCTACCGAGAACGCATTGCCGTGGGCGAGCGGCTGGCTATTGCCCTCGACGATGTAGGGATCCTCGTGTGCCTCGACGCCGATGCCGTGGCCGGTTCGGTGCACGAAGTACGAACCGAAACCCGCATCGACGATGCGCTGCCGGGCGGCACGATCGACGTCCTGACACGGCGTACCCACCGTGGCGGTCCGCACCGCAGCGGCCTGGGCCTCGTGGAGCACGGCGTACGCCTCGAGGTATTCGCGGTCGGGGCGATCGTCGGTCCAGATGTTGCGAGTGATGTCGGAGCAGTAGCCGATGTCGTCGTCGCCGATCATCGTGCCGCCGAAGTCGCAGAGCACCGGTTCTCCGGCCCGGATGACGCGCTCACCGGCGTGATGATGAGGGCTGGCGGCGTTTTCCCCGGCGGCGACGATGGCGAAATTCACGCGGTCGTGGCCCTCCTCGAGGATCTGGCGTCCGAGTTCGGCCGATACCGCCGCCTCGGTTTGCCCAACGAGCGGGATCTCGCCACGCTGCAGCCTTGCGGCGATGCGGTCAACGGCGGCGCCGGCCTCGCGGAGACGGGCGATCTCCTCGGCGTCCTTCACCTGCCGGATCGGGCTCGTAATGCTCGACGCCCGACAAAACGAGGTGTTGGGCATCTGGTTGGTGAGATCGACGAGAAAGCCCGCCCACATGTGATCGCCGATGGCGACGGTGTCAGCGGCGCTTGCGAGATCGGCGATCTTTGCGATCGGATCCTCGGTTTCGCCCCACGGCGCAACCGAGAAGATCTCGGGCCGTTCGTGCACACGGGCGCGTTCTAGGCCCGGGATGACGAGCGTGGCATCACCCTCCCGAGGCACGACGAGCATGGTGATGCGTTCGAGCGGCATCGCCTCGTAGCCGCAGAAGTACGGGAGGTCGCTGCCCACCGACAGCATGAGCACGTCGACGCCGTCGACCTCCATGCGGGCCCGGGCTCGGTCCAAGCGAGTTGCGAACATGTCTACTGAGGCTAGACGCGTCCTCTGCTTCATTCGGCGTCCGGGATGCGCAGATCGCAGGCGCAGTGGGCTTCGACGTCGTGATGGATCGCTGCGCGAAGATCGAACACGCACGCCCACCGGCGGTCTCCACCTCGCGAGGTTCAACACGGGCGTCATCACCGCAAGGCGATGAACTCGACAGCGTTGGTTTTCACCCTCGTTCTGCAGCATCTGCCGCCTCTCGAGCGTGGTAGCTCGAGCGGGTCAGCGGACTGGCCTCAACGTGGTCGATGCCCATCGCCTCGCCCTGCTGCTTCCACTCGCCGAAAATCGACGGCGGCCACCAGGTGACGACGGGAAGATGGTGCGAGGTTGGGCGCAGGTACTGGCCGATCGTGACGATGTCGCAATCAATGGCGGCGAGGTCGGCCATGGTCTGGACGACCTCGGTATCGGTCTCGCCCATGCCGACGATGATCGACGACTTGGTGACAAGTCCCGCCTGCGCAGCCCGGGCAAGGACCGATAGCGACCGGGCGTACGACGCCGAGGGACGGACTGCCCGCTGAAGTCGGGCGACGGTCTCGATGTTGTGGTTGAAGACGTCGGGTCGGGCGTCGAAGACGACCTGCAACGACGCATCGTCGCCCTTGAAGTCCGAGACGAGCACCTCCACCCGGCAGCCCGGCACACGACCTCGGATCGCCTGGACCGTGTCGGCAACGTGCTGCGCCCCACCGTCGGCGAGATCGTCGCGGGCGACCATCGTCACGACGGCGTGGGTAAGCCCCATCCGCTCGGCCGCCTCGGCGACACGAGCCGGCTCATCCGGATCGGCTGCTGCCGGCTTGCGCGTGTCGACGTGACAGAACCCGCATGCGCGGGTGCACCGCTCCCCCAGCACCATGAACGTCGCAGTGCCGTCATTCCAGCACTCGGAGATGTTCGGACACCCCGCCTCCTCACACACGGTGACGAGATCGAGGTCGCGCATCGTCTTCTTGATCTCCCGGTACGTCGGACCCGTGTCAAGTGGGACCCGCATCCATTCGGGTTTGCGCGCCTTCAACCGAACCGGATCGGCCGACACGCCAGCTTCGGCAAGTCGACCAAGCAACCGCACTGACGTGCCGTCGGACTGTTCGGCGAATGAGAGTTCTGGATTCACTTCGCCGTGTCCCACGCCCCGTCGCCCGACCGGCGTACCCGGGCCCTCGCCACGGGTGAAGGGCGCGAGATCAGTCGTTGGCACGCGCCACGCTATCTCGGCCCGATCGACAGGCTGACCGCCACCCCAACGCTGGGCGGCCGCAGCAGCGACGAGATCAACAACAGCGTGCATCGAGACATCGACCCCCTCGGCGGCGAGCGAGCTAACACCCTTGTCGGTGATCCCGCAGGGCACGATGCGATCGAACCAGGAAAGGTCGGGGTCGACGTTGAGGGCGAAGCCGTGCATCGATCGCCCCTGGGTGATCCGGACGCCGATCGCTGCAATCTTGCGGGGCCGCGGCGAGTCGCAATCGACCCAGACACCGGTGCAGCGTGTAAGTCGCCCTGCCTCCACCCCGAGATCGGCGAGCACATCGATCAACACCTGTTCGATCCCGTCGATGTAGGCGGCGGTGTCGGCCATGCCGCCACCCCGCTTCCCGGGCACGGTGAGAATCGGGTAGCCCACGAGTTGACCCGGACCGTGATAGGTGATGTCTCCGCCCCGGTCCGTGTCGACGACGGCGGCGCCCATCGCCTCGACGTCGACGAGGAGGTGGTCTCGCGGCGTGCGCCGACTCATTGTTACGACATGGTCGTGCTCGAGCAGGAGCAGGTGGTCCCTGGTCGAGTGATCTCGCAACTGGCGCTGCAGGGCGAAGGCGTCTCGATAGTCGACTCGGCCGAGCCAGCGAACTCCAAGGCCGGTGGACGCGACATCGGGCATCTCCATGACTCCATGATGCCGTGCCGCCGGGCTTTTCGACAGGTGCCCGATGCCGCTCACGAGTGGGGGAACGAGGCCGCCCGGATCACCGAATCTCGGCTTCCCAGTCGCGCGTCTCGAGGATCTCCTGAATCCGGTTGAGGAATGCCGCGGCGTAGGCGCCATCGAAGGCCCGGTGGTCCCAGGCTAGGGCGAGCACTCCAACCGAGTGAATGGCGATCGACTCGTTCCCAAACTCGTCGGTGACGACGACCGGCTTGCGCTTCACCCCGTCGGTGCTGAGGATTGCGACCTGGGGCTGGTTGATGATCGGGAACTGCATCATCGTGCCGTACTGCCCGGCATTGGTCAGCGTGAAGGTGCCACCGTTCAAGTCGTCGGGCGTGAGCTGCTTCGTGCGGGTGCGGCCGGCGACATCCGTGATGTCGCGGGCGATCTGCCGCAGACGCTTGCCATCGACATTCTTCACGACCGGGGCGAGCAACCCTTCGAAGTCGATGTCGACCGCAATCGCCATGTTGACTTCATCGTGCACGACCAGATGGTCGCCGCCAAAGCTGGCGTTGAGATGCGGGAAATCACGCAACGCGTCGGCAACGGCGCGGGCAATGAACGGCAGGTAGGTCAGCGAGAAGCCCTCTTCCGCCTTCCATGCGCCCTTGTGTATCTTGCGCACCTGCTCGACCCGCTCGTAGTCAACTTCCATCGCCGTGAGGACGTGCGGCGAGGTCGACTTCGACATCACCATGTGTTCGGCGGTGCGCTTGCGAATGTTCGTGAGCGGCACAACCTGATCTCGAGCACCCACGGCCGGAGTGGGCGCTGCAGCGACGGGCGCCGGTGCCGTGGGCGCGGCAGCGGCCGGAGCGACAGGCGCCGCAGGAGCTGGGGCGGAAGGCGCCGCAGGTTCGGGAGTCGAGCCGGCGGTGCGAGCCTGGATGATCTGCTCAACGTCGTTGCGGGTGATGCGGCCTCCTAGACCGGTGCCGGTTATCTGGCTCGCATCGACACCGTTGTCGGCGATCAGTCGGCGCACGACCGGTGACAGGATGCTTCCGTCCGTGGGCGCCGGGACGGGTGCGTCGGTCGGACCGGGAGTCGGGGCGGGGGCGGGCTCAGGTGCCGGAACCGGTTCACGCTCGGGAAGGGCAGGCTCAGGGACGGGAGCGGCTTCGGGGGCCGCCGTCGGTGCAGCGTCGGCTTCACCGACACGGCAGAGCACCTGGCCAACCTCGACCACGTCGCCCTCGCCAGCGAGGAGCTCGGTGACGACCCCGGTGACCGGCGACGGAACCTCGGAGTCGACCTTGTCGGTCGAGACCTCAAAAAGGATCTCGTCCATGGCGACGGCGTCACCCACGTTCTTGAACCATTGGGTGATGGTTCCTTCGGTGACGGTCTCGCCCAACTGCGGCATGGTCACGTCGGCCATTGCGCTCCTCTCTGTCTCGGGGGGTCAGCCGTGGAGGCCACGGCCGGTGAGCGACAGGACGGTCTCGCCGAACAGTTCGCTCATGGTCGGATGGGGCTGGATGAAGGCCGCGACATCGTCGACGGTGGCTTCCCAGTTGACGGCCAGGTAGCCCTGACCGAGCTGCTCGGTAACCCACGGGCCCACCATGTGGACGCCGAGGATGCGGCCACCGGTGCCGTCGGGCCGCCTCTCGGCGATCACCTTCACGAGGCCTTCGGTGTCGCCGACGATCTTGGCTCGACCGTTCCCGACGAAGTGGTGCTTGGAGGACACAACATCGAAGCCGGCCTCCTTGGCGGAGGCCTCGGTGTGGCCAGCGAACGCAACTTCGGGGTTGCAGTAGATGCACCAAGGTGTGCCGTGGTGGTCAAGCGGGGTCGGCTCTTCGCCGAGAATGTCGCGTATGGCGAGCATGCCTTCGGCGAATGCCACGTGGGCGAGCTGTGGCGTGTTCACGAGATCGCCGACCGCCCACACGCCGGCTTCGGCGGTGCGACAGCGCTCATCGACCTGGACGAAGCCGCGCTCATCGACACCGACCGCAGTGCCCTCGAGGCCGAGTAGGTCGGCGAAGGGGCGGCGGCCGATCGACACGATGACGGTATCGACCTCGACCGACTCACCGTCGCCGAAGTGAACCGTGGTGCTCGAGCCATCGGGCTTCGGCGTGTGGCCGTTGACCATCACGCCCGTACGGGCCGTGATGCCACGCTTCGTGAACGATCGCTCGACGACCTTGGCGGCGTCGGCATCGCAGCCGTTGAGAATCTGGGGCAGAGCCTCGAGGATCGTGACCTTGGTGCCTAGGTCGCCCATCATCGACGCGAACTCGCAGCCGATCGCCCCACCGCCGATGACGACGGCAGATCCTGGAAGCTTCGGCATCGAGAGGACTTCGTCGGAGGTCATGACGACCGAACCGTCGACGTCGAAGCCGGGGATCGAACGGGTCGCCGAACCAGCGGCGAGGACCACCGCCTGGCCTTGCAGGGTGAGTTCTCCGGACTCGCCTCCGCTTACGGTGACGGTGCGGTCAACGCCAAGCGAGCCCTTGCCGTTGTACACCGTGACCTTGCGCTGTTTGAGCAGACCCGAGAGACCGCCCACCAGTTGGTCGATGATCGACTGTTTGCGGGTGAGTGTCGTGCCCCACTCGATGGTCGGCGCCGAGGCCTGGACTCCGAAGTCGGCGGCGTGACCGACCGTGCGGAACACATGGGCCGTCTCGAGGAGTTCCTTGGCGGGAATGCATCCGACGTTCAGGCAGGTGCCACCTAGGGCGCGGTATTCGATCAGCCCGATGTCGAGCCCGATCCCTGCGCCGTAGAGGGCCGCGGCGTAGCCGCCGGGGCCTCCGCCGATCACGATGACGTCGTGGTGTGCGTCCGTCGCACTCACCTCCCCGCTAGAGGTCCGATCCTATCGGACGTCACGAGATGATCTGATAGAGCTGAAAGGCAGATGCAAGCAGGATCGCCATCCCGCAAAGCGCCGAAAGCAGTAACAGTTTTCGGGTACTCACGAGTCTCGCTCCTCCAACGGTGTCGATCCAGGGGACGTACCCAAGTATGGCCTCGGTTGCCCCTACGCTCTCACTTGTGCTCATGAACCGCACCAGGGTCCTAGTCACGAGTTTGACGTCTGTCGTCGCCCTTCTCGCCGTGGCATGTGCCGGCGATGACTCGTCCCCTGCCGAAAGCAGCGCACCTGACACGGTCGACGCCGAGTGGCCCCATAACTTCGTCGAGGAGACCATCGGTGGCGGTCTCATCGACTTAAACAATCTCGAAGGTCAGGACGTTATCTTGTGGTTCTGGGCGCCGTGGTGAGCAACGTGTCGCCGTGAAGCGGGTGCGGTCGCATCCGTGCAGAATCAGTTTGAGGGCCGGGCTCGGATCATCGGTGTCGCCAGCCGCGACAGTGTCGAGCAGATGGAAGCCTTTGTCGCCGACACCGGCGTCGACACCTTTCCCCACGCCGCCGACATCGACGGTGACGTCTGGGAGTTCTTCGGAATCGGCAGCCAACCGGCGTTCGTCTTCATCAACGGCGACGGCACGTTCGACACTCGGCTCGGTTCGCTCGACGAAGACGGACTCACCGAACGGGTCGAACAACTCCTCGCTTTCTAAGAGTCATTCCCGAGATCTCTGACCGAATCGCATCTGGCGGCAGAGCGGAGGGTCGAAGGCGTCGATTTCGGCGTCAGTTGGTCCGGTGCTTGCGCCGACGGATGAGGTAGCCACCCAGTTCGCTGAGAACGGCGCCCGCCGCGGCGGCCAGCACGATCACCACCCACAGCGGCGCACTGCCCGAAAAGATCAACCATGTAACCGGAGTCGAATCCGTGTTCTGAACGACGAACGCGCCGAGCCCAGCCGCGACGATCGCGACGGCGAGCAGTCGCTCCCGGCCGCCGCGCTTCTTCGCCGATGACTCACCATCGAGGATCTCGTCGCTCATGAGCACGCCTCCTTGCATCCGGGCTTCCGGCTCGGATCGTAGACCTTCTGGGAGGCTCGCCTCATGCGTGTTCTAATCTCTGGCTCCACCGGCTTCATCGGCACGGCGCTCGTCAAACGTCTTCTTGAGCTGGGCCATGAACCCGTTCGACTCGTCCGGTCCACACCGCCGGACGACGTGCCGTCGGTCCGCTGGGACCCAGCTGCGGAGACGACCGACGACGGTGCGCTCGACAACATCGATGCCGTCGTTCACCTCGCCGGCGAGTCGATCGCCTCGTCGCGGTGGACCGACGCGCAGAAGGCCCGGATCATGGATTCACGGGTGAAGGGAACCCGTACGCTCGCCAAGGCGATGGCCGCCGCCGAGAATCCGCCGGCGATTTTCCTGAGCGGCTCGGCGATCGGCTACTACGGCGATACCGACGATCGGCACATCACCGAGGAGAGCCCAGCGGCCGACGACTTCGCCGCACTGGTCACGATCGAATGGGAGAAGGAGGCGGCTCCGATCGCCACAACCCGCACTCGCCTCGCCTTCCTGCGCACCGGCATAGTGCTCGACCCCTCGGGTGGCGCGCTTAAGGAGCAGCTGCCATTCTTCAAGCTCGGCATCGGTGGCCGTATCGGTGACGGCACACAGTGGTTGAGCTGGATATCTCTCGGCGATGAGGTCGGCGCCATCATCCACCTGCTCGAGAACGACGTGTCCGGCCCGGTCAACCTCACCGCCCCCAACCCAGTCACCAACGGTGCGTTCACCAAGGCGCTTGGCCGGGTACTTGGTCGCCCCACCCTGCTGCCCACACCCACCCCTGCGCTCTACCTCCGGCTCGGCAAGGAACTCGCACGGACCCTCCTGCTCGGTGGATCGCGCGTGTCACCCACCGTGCTCGAAGCGAGCGGCTACGAGTTCACCGACCCGGAGTTGAAGCATGCGCTGCAGCGCATGCTCAAGGGCTGATGATCCAGACGTCGTTGGGCAGCACCTGTTCGAGCGCCTGCACGATCTTGCCGATTCGCGGTTCATCGTGGTCCCACACCACGATCGCTTCCGTGGCGATCTTGCGTAGCCAGCCGTTTCGACGGTCCAGCGCCTGACCAGCCGCCCGGTTGTCGGCCGGCACCTTCTTTTCGAGCCGCACGATTGCACTAGCTTCGGCGAGCAACTCGTGAAAGCGCCGTTGCGTCGCAGCAGGCCAGTTGATTTCCGGGTCAGGGAACGGAAGCACGGCAACGAATGGCACCTCCGCCTCTGATGCTGCTTCCGCTGCGAGGGTCTCGGCACCGAGGCGGAGGCCGGTCACGACGACAAGATCCGGATAAAGCTCCGCCTTGGCCCCGAGGATTTCAGTGATCTGGCGGCGGACCTCGTCGGCGACCGGGTTGGGGTCGTAGCCACCGAGCTGCGGCGGCTGGACCCCCGTGATGAGGATTGCCGGACCGGTCGGCACCCACGAGGACGAGTACACGCCGTCGGGCCCCGGCTGCGGCGCGGCCGCCGGAACGGATCCACCTGCGTCGATCTCGTCAGGTGGGCCGAGATCGTCAGGCGTGCCGACGCCATGGCGTCCCTGACCGGTGTGTGATGCCTCCACCGCCAAGCGATCGGCGATGTCGTTGTACTCGTCACCGGCGTGACCTTTGACCCACGTAAACGTGATCTCCGCCTCGCGTGAGCGGTAGAGGCCGATGAGCGGCTCCCAGATGTCGCGGTTGGCGACCGGTTCCTTCTTCGAGTTCTTCCAGCCCCGCTTCAGCCAGCCTTTCCACCAGCCGTCGCGGAAGCAGTTGACGACATAGGTCGAATCTGAGACGACCTCGACCGAACCCTCGATCCTGCGCAGTGCATCGAGGGCCGCCATCAACTCCATGCGCTGATTCGTCGTGTCGGGATCGAAGCCATTGGCCCAGGGACCTTCAGGCACAACCCAACCCCAGCCGCCAGGACCGGGGTTCCCTCTGCACGCCCCGTCGGTATACACGACCGTGCGATCTGCGTCACCTGTCACAGGGCTGACCATACCCGCTGCTAATCGACCGATTCGCGTCCGGACAACGATCGACCCTGCGATGATTGAGACCATGCTCGACCATTTCGCGCGACAGCTCCCCGACATCGACCCAGCCGAGACGAAGGAGTGGATCGACTCGCTCGATGCGGTCGTCGCTGCTCAGGGCACCCCCCGTGCTCGCTACATCATGGCGAAACTGCTGGAGCGGGCCAATGAACTACAGGTCGGCGTTCCCCCGACCACCTCGACCCCCTACATCAACACGATCCCGGCGGAGAACCAGCCGTTCTTCCCCGGCAACGAGGACATCGAGCGCCGTATCCGGGCGTTCATCCGCTGGAACGCCGCAGCGATGGTGATCCGTGCCAACAAGTCCGCCGATGGCATCGGCGGCCATCTCTCCACCTTCGCGTCGTCCGCCGCGCTCTACGAGGTCGGTTTCAACCACTTCTTCAAGGGGAAGGACACCGGCCTCGCTGGCGACCACGTCTACTACCAGGGCCACGCCGCCCCAGGTGTCTACGCCCGCTCGTACCTCGAAGGTCGCCTCACCGAACAGAACCTCGACCATTTCCGTATGGAGATCGGCGGCACCGGGCTGTCGAGCTACCCACATCCTCGGCTCATGCCGCACTTCTGGGAGTACCCGACGGTGTCGATGGGCCTCGGTCCGATCAACTCGATCTACCACGCCCGCTTCAACAAGTACCTCCACAATCGCCGGCTCGAGGACACCAGCCCGAGCCAGATCTGGTCGTTCTTGGGCGACGGCGAATGTGACGAGCCCGAGACCCTCGGCGCCATCGCCCTCGCCGGCCGTTCCGACCTTGGCAACCTCAACTGGGTCATCAACTGCAACCTGCAACGCCTCGACGGCCCGGTTCGCGGCAACGGCAAGATCATCCAGGAACTCGAAGGCGTGTTCCGCGGGGCCGGGTGGAACGTCATCAAGGTCGTGTGGGGCTCGGCATGGGATGAGTTGCTCCATCGCGACGTCGACGGTGTGCTCCTCAACAAGATGAACACCACGGTCGATGGCGAGTACCAGCGTTACGCGACCGAGAACGGCGCCTACATCCGCGAACACTTCTTCGGGCCCGATCCTCGCCTTCGCAAGTTGGTCAGCCATCTCTCCGACCGCGACATCGAGAACCTTCCGCGAGGCGGGCACGACTACCAGAAGGTCTACGCCGCATTCAAGGCTGCAGCAGAGACCACCGACATGCCCTCGGTCATCCTTGCAAAGACGGTGAAGGGCTGGACGCTGGGCGAGGGTTTCGAGGGCCGTAACGCCACCCACCAGATCAAGAAGATGACCAAGAACCAGCTGCTCGAACTCCGAGAGCGGCTGCACATGGGGGACGAGATCCCCGAGGAAAGCCTCGAAGACGGTATTCCGCCGTACTTCCGCCCCTCAACGGACTCCGAGGAGCACCAGTACATGACCCAGCGGCGCCGGGCGCTCCACGGCTTCATCCCGAAGCGCGTCGTCCGCGATCGTCGCCCGCTCGCCGCCCCGTCCGTAACGCCGTTCCTCGAGCTGCAGAAGGGTTCGTCAGGCCGCGAGGTCTCCACGACGATGGCGTTCACCTCCCTGCTGCGGGACCTCCTCCGCGACCAGGAGTTCGGCGATCGTGTCGTGCCGATCGTGCCCGATGAGGCCCGGACCTTCGGTATGGATTCGCTGTTTCGCGAGTTCAAGATCTACGCACCGCGCGGCCAGCTGTACGAGCCGGTCGACCACGACCTGTTGCTGTCCTACACCGAGGCGCTCGATGGGCAGTTGCTCGAGGAGGGCATCACCGAGGCTGGTTCGATGGCGTCGTGGATCGCCGCCGGCACCAGCTACGCGAACACCGGCGTGCCGATGGTGCCCTTCTACACCTTTTATTCGATGTTCGGCTTCCAGCGCATCGGCGACCTCGCCTGGCTGGCCGCCGACGCCCGCACCCGAGGCTTCCTGATGGGGGCCACGGCGGGCCGGACCACGCTGATGGGCGAAGGCCTTCAGCACCAGGACGGTCACAGCCTTCTGCTCGCCTCGACCATTCCGGCGTGTGAGGCCTACGACCCAGCGTTCGCCTTCGAACTCGGGGCGATCATCGAAGAGGGCCTCGATCGGATGTACCCCGACGGATCGATCGACGGTGAAGACGTTTTCTATTACATCACCGTCTACAACGAGAACTACGAGCAGCCGCCGCGGCCCGACCATGTCGACAACCGCGACATCACCTCAGGTCTGTACAAGTTCGATGATGGCCCTGACCTTGGTGACGATGCACACAAAGCAACCATCTTATTCTCCGGTCCGTCGTTCCTCGCCGCCAAGGAGGCCCAGACCATCCTGGCCGAGCAGCACAACGTGGCCGTCGAGTTGTGGAGCGTCACCTCCTACAAGCGCCTCCGAGAGGACGCCATCAACGTCCAGCGACGGAACCGGCTCAACCCGCTCGGGGAGCGTCTCGTCCCGATGGTCACGTCCAAGCTGCAGGACAGCGAGGGGCCGATCATCGCCGTATCGGACTGGATGGCCAGTGTGGTCGGCCAGATCAACCGCTGGACCCCTCGCCCGATGTCAGTGCTCGGCACCGACGGCTTCGGTCGGTCCGACACTCGGGAGGCACTGCGGTCATTCTTTGAGGTCGACGCCGCCCACGTTGTAGTCACGGTGCTCAACGCGCTTGCGCGAGACGGGGAAATCGGACGCGAGGTCGTCGCCGACGCCATCACGACGTTCGGTATCGACCCGAACCGCCCCGACCCGGCCCACCCCAACACGGGTGCAACCGGGATCGGCCGGTAACCCCGAAATCGTGAGCCCTGGCACCCTCTGGATCACCGGCGAACCCGAGATTGACGGTCTCGTCAACACCGATCCCCTTGCGCTGTTGATCGGCATGCTGCTCGATCAGCAGATCGCGATCGAACTCGCCTTTCGCGGACCGTCAAGACTCAAAGCGCGGCTCGGCGGCACCCTCGACGCAGCCACCATCGCCGAATGGGATCCCGACGAGTTCGCCGCGGTCTGCGCTGAGAAGCCAGCGGTGCATCGCTTTCCCAGCTCAATGGCGGGGCGTATCCAGGAACTGTGTCGCCATATCGCCGACACCTACGACGGTGAGGCATCGCGGATCTGGAAGCGCCGTCGCCACGCCGATACCGTTGCTGCGAACCTCGCCGCCGTACCCGGATACGGCGAGGAGAAGGTCAAGATCCTGCTCGCCGTCCTCGGCAAACGGTTCGGAGTGTGTCCCCCTGGTTGGGAGACGGCGTCGGCCCCGTTCAGCGACGACCAGCCGCGCTCAGTTGCCGACATGGGCAGTGCCGAGGAACGACTTGCCGTACGTGCCTGGAAGAAGGCACAGAGGGCCGCCGGCAAAGCCAAGAATGAGTGAGCCGAAGACGAACGACCTGAGCGCTGGGCATCCGGGCTAGGTGCTGCGGCCCAACGCCGAGCGCTGCCGCTCGAGCCACCCAAGCAGGATCGCGATCGCCCGTGGGTCGTGGCGGAGGTGATGTCCGGCACCCTGCACGATGCGCAAGTCGGCTGCTCCATGACCATCGGCGACCGCCCGGGCGTCGAAGACCGGCACCGATTCATCATCGCTGCCATGCACGACCATGAGCTCCCGGGGCGCCAGCCGCAATGCGGCATCGGCGGCGCGCACCGACCGGAGCCCCTCAGCCCACGTATCGAATGAAGCAGGGAACGAACGGTCGCGAATGAGGTTCATCTCGTTGGCGAGAACGAGCAGCTTGCGGGGATAGCGGGCCCAGTCCTCGAAGTCGGCCGGCGCTCCGACCGCTGCGACCCCTCGAACGATTGGGTCGGCGGCGCCTGCCTCGATCGCAAGAGCACCACCGGTGCCGAAGCCGATCAGATACAGCCCATCGATCTCGACGGACGCTCGAAGATGCCGGATCGCGCCGTTGAGATCACGCAGCCAGCCGGCCAGCGAAAAGTCACCCTCGCTTTCACCGATGCCGCGGCTGGCGTAGGCGAGCGCCGCCCATCCATGCTCGGTCGCAATACGGTCGGCGAGCTGCGGAAAGCTCGCCACCGAGTTGATGCCTCCACCGGCCTCGGCCGGGAAGCCGTGAGCGATGACGACACCGGGTCGACCTCCCTCGTTGCGGTCGGCCGGCTGGGCCAGGTGCGCGGCGAGCTCGAGACCGTCGACGTTGAAACGACGATCCATGGAGATCTCGACCCGGCTACTCGGCGAGGCGGTAGCCGCGGTTTCGGGCCTCCGCAAGGGTGTCGGGCCCGAACCCAAGAGCGAACGGGCTCTCGGCGAGCTCGGTGATCTTCGCCATCGTCTCCTCGTCGGTGGTCTCGTCAACGTCGTAGACAACCTGGGTGCGCTTATCGCCCAGGAAGCGGAAGTGTTCGAACCGGCCGTTTCGCTCCATGCGCCGCAATCTAGCTGGAGAACGAAACAACCCTGGGGCCGGACCCCAGGGTTGTTCACGTTTTTGCTGGAGACTCGGATCGGGGCCCCGTCAAAGCGGTGAGGGCGTGACTTTTCCCGACCAGATGATCCGAGGGTGGGTGGCGTGAATTCGCCAAGCAGTCCAGCGGCTTGGGGCCTAGCGGCCAGCCACCTCCAAGGTCACAAAAGCATTACTAGGAATCTGGACCACCTCCTCTCTTTGGTGGTCTCAGTCAATCACACCCTCGGGTGGGGGTGCCGAGTTTTGCTCCACGACCGTCCCTACCGCGCCGATCTTGCGGAGGTACGTCATCTGCAGATCGAGAACGCAGACAACATCGACGGCGTCGATCTGCTCTCCAGCCGCCACGGACTTCGCCACCACGGCGTCGACGGCAGCGTCTTCGACCGCGACCGACCCCTCGTGGAGGACGTTCTCACCGCCCAACTCCTCACCGTGCTCGGAGGAGACCCCGACGGAGGTGAACCAGTCGAGATGCCAGGTGAGGATCCTGGTGACGTCGTCGTAGGAGATCCGAGCGGTTACCTCGTCGGGCAGTCGGTCGGCAATCCAACCGACGGCGGCCGGCAATTCGTACACTGCCGGAGGCCGCTGGCCCGCCATCTCCCCCGTCACCCGACCGACCGCGTAGAGCGCAATCGCTGCGACGAGTACTGCACCGAGAGCGAAAAACACCCAGCCCATGCGCTGAAGCGTACGACTTGGGTGTCGTCAGAACCGTGTTGGGTTCAGATGCCGATTCGCTGGGCGAGCAGCTCGCGGTGGTAGGAGGGATCACCGAACAGCAGCTCCGAGCTCTTCGCCCGCTTGAAGTACAGGTGGGCGGGGTGCTCCCAGGTGAAGCCGATACCACCGTGAATCTGAATGTTCTCGGCCGAGGCGTGGAAGTAGGCCTCCGAGCAGTAGCTCTTGGCGAGCGAGGCGACCTGAGGAAGCTCGTCGTTCATTTCGTTGGCGCACCAGCCGGCGTAGTAGGCGGCGGACTTGGCCGACTCGACCTCAAGGAGCATGTCGGCGCACTTGTGCTTGATGGCCTGGAACGAGCCGATCGGGCGACCGAACTGCACACGGACCTTGGCGTACTCGACCGACATGTCGAGACACATCTGAGCGCCGCCGACCTGCTCGGCGGCGAGCGCCACGGCGGCAAGGTCGAGAACGATCGACAGGACATCCCAACCGCCACCGTCGGTGCCGATGAGCGTGGCGGGCACACCCGAGAACTCGAGCTTCGCCTGCTTGCGGGTGGTGTCCATCGTGGACAGGGCGGTGCGGGTGAGGCCTTCGGCGTCGGGCTGGACGGCGAAGAGGCTGACCCCGGCGTCGCTGCGAGCCGCAACGAGGATCAGGTTGGCGGTGGCGCCGTCGAGGACGTAGCTCTTCACGCCGTCGAGGGTCCATCCACCGTCGCCCGGGGTGGCCTGCATGGTGATGCCACCTTCGTCCCAGCGGCCGCTCTCCTCAGTGAAGGCGAGCGTGGCTCGGGTCTCACCCGACGCAATGCCGGGGAGGTAGGCGTTCTTAGCGTCTTCATCGCTGCTGTGCAGCAGCGTGTTGGCTGCAAGCACGCAGCTCGAAAAGTACGGGGCGCACAGCAGGGCGCGGCCCATTTCCTCAAGAACGACGACCTGCTCGATGAAACCGAAGCCCTGACCGCCGTATTCCTCGGGGATGGCGAGCGCTTGGAGGCCCATCTGATCGGCCATCTGGTTCCAGACCGTCTCGTCGTAGCCCTGATCGGTCTCCATCTGGTCGCGCACGTCGTCCTCAGACGACTTTTCCACGAGGAAAGAGCGCACGAAGTCGCGGAGCTGGTCCTGTTCTTCAGAGAAGGCGAAGTTCATGAGGAGAACCGTACCGTTCCAACCAATAAGGCGCCAACGCGGTATGAGTACACTGCTGTACACTATTTATGCTATCCTCACGTGATGCAACTCGACGCTGTCCCCGGCGCTACTCACCTCGGGGTGCGAGATCTGCGCGCCGATCTTGCCGCCCACGTCCGGCGAGCCGAGGCGGGCGAGCGGGTGATCGTCACCGTCGACGGGCGTCCGGCCGCCCAGATCGCCCCGATCAGTCCCGACAGCACACCGGATCTCGACGACCTCGCCGCCGCTGGGCTTGTTCGCCGGCCACTCCGCTCGGATCGACCAGGCCCGCCACAGGATCTCCCGCTCTTGCCGGTCGACGTCAGCATCGATCAGGTGCTCGCCGACCTTCGGGGCGAACCGCCGCGTCGCCGCGGCGGACTGTGATCCTCGCGCTCGATCCCAGCGCGCTGGTGCAGCGCTACACGGGCGGACCGCACTCGGCTGTCGTCAACCAGGCGATGGCGGCCGCCGGCACCTGGGCAATCTCTGATCTCGCTCGGGCTGAACTGTTGATGGCGCTACACCGTGTCTCCCCCGATCCGGTTACTGCGGCGGAGCTCACAGCGGCAGCCCGGGCCGATGTCGACGCGATGGTCGTCGTGCCGATCGATGAGCGGACCCTCGGGCGAGCGGTCGAGCTCGGCACGCTCTATGGCCTTCGGACGGTCGACGCCGTTCATCTCGCCGCGCTCGACCGCCTCCCCCGCCCGCTCGGCCTCACGACGCTCGACGCCCGCCAGATCCCGGCGGCGGTCTCACTCGACATGGAGGTCGTCACGCCGCTCGAGCGCTAAATCGCCACGGACCTCTCACCCTCCATAGACGACTACTCATGCAAACAACTTCCAGCAGGATCTACCGAGTAGAACGTTGAGATGCGCCGCCACGTTGTGCTCTTGCTAACCCTCGCTCTCGTCGCCGCTGGATGCTCCGACGAGAGCGACTCAGTGGCGAACGGCGATTCGACAACGACAACAGTTGGGGCGCCCACAACTGTCTCAGGTATTCCGGATGAGGGGCACGAAACTCGTCCGCTCTTCGCGGCCCCGGTGTGGACACCGTCGGCCGTCAGCCCGCTGGCCGCCACCCTCGAACTCGCGACCACCCAGCCGGTCGAATTGCGCCTGACTGCCACAGCAGGGGATCACAGAGTGACCACTCCATGGACCGCTGAACCTGCGCAAGAGCACAACCTTCCTCTAGTCGGCCTGCGCTCGGACCGAACCTACGACGTGCGGATCGAAGCACGCCTGCCCGATGGCGAAACCGACCACATCGACTCGTCCTTCACCACAGGGGCGCTGCCCGAGAACATCCCCAACTTCGATATCACCATCGATACCAACCGCGCTGCGCCTGGCGTGACAATCGTCGAGCTCAATCCCGTACAGGCTGTCCTGAACGGGATCGGCAACCCAATCATTGCCGTCGACAACGAAGGGGAAGTCGTCTGGTACTACCAATCCCAAGCGATCGCTGGTGCCTTCACCGGGGCAGTCTCGCAGGGCCCGAATGGAACCGTTTACGCCCAGAACCACCCATTCGGCGCCCGAGAATTCACGATTGACGGACGCCTTGTTCGATCCATCAGCGCTGACCCGACCGGTGAAGCCGAGATCACCCCGATCGAAGGTGGCGGCCTCAACGTTCCCTACCACGCCGAGTGGATCGATCTCCGAACGGTTCACCACGACATCAGTCCGATGCCTGACAACACGGTGATCTTTATCTCGAGTACCCTCCACGAGATAACCCCGGAGCAGCGCGCCGCCGTAGGTTGCCCTCCCGAAGACACCTTCGAGTGGAACCCGTTCTCTGATGTGATCGTGCACATGGACACCGATGGCACGGTGCTCCGCACGTGGGATCTCTGGGGTTTCATAAGCTTCGATGACCTTCCCGGGAACTTCCTCTGCCAGCGCGGAGGCATCGATGTCACCGATCTCGAGCGCGACTGGACCCATGCGAACAGCCTCGTCTTCGACCCTGAGCGCCGAGCGATCATCGTGTCGGTTCGTCACACCGATCAGCTGATTGCCCTTGACTTCACCGATGACCTCGGCCCTCAGACCGGGGTGCGTTGGATCCTTGGCGCGGCTGGCACGGTGCCGTACGAGGGCGAGAGCTTTCATCACACCCACGGTGCCATGGTCGACACTGACGGCAGCATCGTGCTGTACGACAACGGCAACTTCCGCCCTGGCACCGTGCTCGCTGGCGGCGACGCAGCGCCCTACTCGCGGGCGGTTCGTATCGAGGTCAACGACGAATCCGACAACCCGGCCGAGTGGACTGCCCGTCAGGTCTGGGATCACGTGCTCGAGGACCCCAAGACCGGCACTCCTGCCTTTGCACCTTTCGTGAGCGACGCTGACGCGCTGCCGAATGGGAACGTCCTCGTCACGCATGGCGGGCTTGGCGGCTTCGCCTCGTTCCAGCACGTACACATCCTCGAATACGCTCCAGAGGGAGACCGTAACGGTGACATTGTCTGGGAACTTCAACTCGGTTTGCCCGGTGATGAGATCACCGTCTACCGGGCCGATCGGTGGGAATCGCTTTACTTTGGGCCACTCTGGGAATCGCCGTGAGCGGCGGCTCCGGCGCCCCACTCCCTGCCCACAAGCGCCCCTACGACGACACTCCGGTGCACACCGAGGATCTCCCACCGCTCCCGATCCGGGACCGCAACATTCCTGCCGAGGCGTGGATCGAGGCCCCCGACGAGCTCCTGCGATCAGGCGACGACATCGGGAGCCCCCGAATCGCCTACAAGCGCCGCATCGGCTCGTGGCTGCTGTGGCGGGCTGGGCCTGCTCGCAAGGCCAACGCCCGCTATGTCGCGATCCACAGCGAGGACCTCCACCGCATCCTGACCTTTCGGCTCTTCGAGGATGGCGCAGGCGCAGGCGACGGCCCGACCGGCACGCCCCACGAACGATTCCGGGCCTGGAAACACGATCTGCTCCAGAACGACTGAGTCCCTCGGGATCAGGCTCGAACGTCGCCGCTGCTCGCCCCGCTCAACTGATTCGGGACACGTCGATTAGTCGCAGTAGCGTCGCGGCATGAGCGACACGCCATGGTCCGGAGACGTCGTCAGCCTTGTGGAGGCCTTCCGAGCGGGTGAGCGAAGCCCGAGCGAGGAACTGGAAGCCACGCTCGCCGCCGTTGGGGCGAGCGACCTCAATGCGGTCTGCCACGTCGATGCCGAAGCGGCCCGGGTGGCTGCGGCTGCCGCCGATGTCTCACTCCCATACGGAGGTGTCCCCTTGGCGGTGAAGGAGCTCCTGGCGGTCGGCGGCTGGCCGGCGTCGCTTGGATCGCTTCCTCTCGCCGACGAGGTTTTCGACGCCGATGGCATCTCCGTCGAGCGATTGAAGACCGCCGGCGCGGTCGCCGCCGTGCAGACGACATCCAGCGAATTCGGTGCCACCAATCAGACCACCACCAAGATTCACGGAGCGACCCGTAACCCCTGGAACCTTGAGCGCACCCCCGGCGGCAGCTCGGGCGGTTCGGCCGCGGGTGTTGCCGGCGGTCTCTTCGCGCTCGCTACGGCAAGCGATGGCGGCGGATCGATCCGCATCCCCGCCGGCTTCTGTGGCCTGATCGGCCTCAAGTCGACCTTCGGCCGTATTCCCCGCGGACCTGGGTCGATCTTGGGCAACGCCACGGCGGTCGAGGGCACCGTCAGCCGCAGCACCCGTGACGCTGCTCGCTACCTCGACGTCACCAACGGCTTCGACCCTCGGGATCCTCAAGGTCTACCTCGGATCGAGGGCTATGAGGCCGGGCTCGGCAGCCGCGCCGATGAGATTCGTTCGCTGCGGGTCGCCGTCGTGCCCGACCTCAGCTGCGCCGTCGTGGGGCCGGAGACCGATGAGCTCATCGTCGCTGCGGCCGAGGAGTTCATCGCGCGCTGCGGGATGCAGCGTGTCGAGATCGACTTCCGACTTCCGAAGATCATGGGCGTGTGGGGTGCGACCGGCGGTGTCGGGATTCGGATCTCGCTCGGCGATCGCTGGCCCGATTGTGCACCGGACCTCGGCGGGGTCGAGCGAGCCGGGCAGCGCGCCGCTGACACCGGCTTCACGATCGATGCGATGGCGCGTGCCGAAAGCCGCCGAGCCGAGTTCAACAGCGCCATGGCGGAGATGTTCGACCAGGCCGACATCGTGCTTGCTGCCACCAAACCCTCCACCGCATTCGGTGCCGAGGGCCACCTTCCCGGCACCTTCGAGGGCCGTGAATCCAACCCTGGCAACAACGGTGCGCTCACCGCCCCGTCGAACATCTACGGCAACCCAGCCATCGCGCTGCCGGCTGGCCTCGCCAGCGACGGATTACCCGTCAGTCTGCAGGTTCTCGCCCCGCACTTTCGTGAGGATTTGCTGCTTGATCTGGCGCTGCAGTGGGAGCGCGAGCACCCGGTCGAACTCGCCCCGTGACGCCGGTGGAATTAGCACTACCGGCGTAGTACTAACCCCGCCGGGTGGCGTAGACTCCGGCCATGACCGCTCCCCTGTTCGAGATCAAAGGTCTCCGCGCCGACACCACCGTCGGTGGTGTCGACATCCTCAACGGCATCGATCTGACCGTCGCCGAAGGTGAGGTCCACGCCCTCATGGGCCCCAACGGCTCGGGCAAGTCGACCTTGGCCAGTGTGCTGCTCGGCAGCCCCGAGTACGAGGTCACCGGCGGGTCGATCAAGTTCCGCGGTGAGGACATCACCGAGTGGGATCCCGACATTCGCGGCAAGGCCGGTATCTTCCTGGCGTTCCAGTACCCGGTGGAGATCCCGGGCGTCTCGAACAACGACTTCCTGCGGATGGCCGTGAACAAGCGGCGCGCCGCCCTCGGCCAGCTTGCGATGAATCGCTCCAAGGGAGTGGGCCAGCGCTTCTAGTTCACCGTCCTGCTTGAGCACGTCGTCCAGCGCCCGCATGCGGCGGATGCCCTCGAGACCGCCTTGCTCGTGTCCGAGCTTGGCCAGCGGGCTCATGCCCGCACAGGCTGCGCTCATGGCCAGCGCGTGACCGCTGCCGGTAATGCCCTGATCCCGGCGCGCACGAATCTGACTGACCAGATCCCGAATGCGGTTGTGCTCATCAAAGCGCGCCTGTTGCAGGGTATCGGACATCAGCGTCAGTTGCGGCGTCAAGCGATCGGCCAGCGCCTTGGAGGACAGGACGAAATAACTCTCGCTCGACTGTTCGTCGCCGCGCTGCGAGCGGCTGCTCACCGACGCACTCAGCGATCCCACGGTGGCAGAGTGTCGCTCCTGGGTGGCGAGATAATCAAGCTCGCCGACCCCTACCTCTGCCATGAGCGCCGTGACCAGAGGCAAA
>CAJWHS010000011.1 GCA_913041415.1 uncultured Acidimicrobiaceae bacterium
GTCGAGCACCGCGCAGGTGGTCTGGGGTTTCACGTTGGGATTGCCGTCGCGGTCGCCGCCGACCCACGACCCGAAGCGCACCGGCTGGGCCGCAGCATCGAGCTGGAAACCGAGGGAGCGAAGGGCCGCGTCGATGTCGTCGAGGAGTTCAGGGACCCCCTCCTCCAGCATCTCGCCGAGGAAATACAGGATGGATCGGGCCTCGTCGATGGGATCCGGTTTCTCGCGTCGAAGTTCGTCGGTCTGCCAGATCATGTCGAGGAGTTCGTCGATGCGGCGATCGATGCGAGTGATGACGGGCTCGTCGCTCTCGGTCATCCGCTGTTCGATGAGAAGGGCGACCTCGGCGAGTTTGTCGAGGATCGACCGACGCGAAGCCTCGGTCGGGTGCGCGGTGAACACGGGATACAGCTGCACCTTGTTGACAGCGGCGGCGACGTCGTTCGGGGTGAAACCGAGTTCGACGAGACGGGAGACCGTCTCTGCGATGCGCTTGGAGTGGGTGGTGCGATTCTCGGCCAGGTCGTCGATGCGGTGGACCTGCTCTGCCGTGTTAGCGAGATGGAAGTAGGTCGTGAAGGCCCGCACTAGCTCGATCGCTCGGACGACGTCGGTGTTGCTGAGTCGGCCCGTGAGCTCTTCACCGATGGAGTCGTCGCCCTTGCGTAGCGCACGGGCGAGCGTGCGCACCTGCTCGACTTGCTCAAGCAGATCCGGCCCGACCTGACGCACGAGGGTTCCGCCGAGCTGTGTGCCCAGCCGGCGGATATCGCGTCGAAGGGCGGCGTCGAGTTGATCGAGATCGTCGGTCACGATCTCAACCTACCGAACTCAGCTGGGTCGCTGACCGTGTAAGCGGTCGCCGGCGCTGACTCCGGGTAGCACCGGCTGCACTCCGTGGACTCCGGACCACGCCGTGTACCGCTCCATGACGATCTCCTCGACCTCGCTCCAGTTGCCCGCACGGGGCCCGGCCATGTCACGGTTGTATGGCTGATCGAAGGCGATGACCTCGTTGCCGGCCTTGCGCAGCCCGGTGATGTTGCCCGGCGAATCATCGATGTAGAGATCGGCCTCGACCTGTGGTTTGGCGCCGAGGAAGCACAGGTCGCGATAGGGGATGCGGGCGTCGTCGAGCCAGGCGACGGTGTCGGCGACGGCCGCCTGATGCCCCCAATTCACGTAGAGCCGATGGGTGATGACACGGATCCAGACCCCCGCATCGCTCAGACTCCACAGTGCCTCTGCCGCCCCGGGGATCACCTCGAGGGTGCGGAACATGCGCTCGGTCGCAACGGCACGACGATGGTGGTACTCGAAGTCGCCCGGCCCGAAACCCCACTGGGTGAAGTCCCAGTCACGCTCGATCGGAAAGTCGGTGCGCGGCCGACCGGTGTGTGCGGAAACGCTGCTCTGCAACCCGAGCGTGTAGTCGGCGCAGACGCCGTCGAGGTCGACACCGAAGATGAAGGCGTCGAGGTCGACCACGTTAGGCGGTGGTGAGGCCGCCATCGGCGCTGAGAATGCTGCCGTGGATATTGGCCGCCTCGTCGCTCGCGAGGAAGGCGAAGAAGGCGGCGATCTGTTTGGCGGAGCTCGGGTCGCGGTAGCCGATGTGGTTTTGCATCAGCGAGAAATCGATGTCGTCGGCCAACTGGAAGTTGTGCACCAGGGGCGTATCGATTCCGCCGGGTGCGATGGCATTGATGCGCACACCCGTCTTCACGAACTCCATGGCGAGCGCACGGGTCAGATTGACCACGCCGCCCTTTGTGGCGCAGTAGGGCACGGTGTATGCCTGGCCCATGAGCCCGGCGTTCGACGCGATGTTGATCAGCGCACCGTTGCGTTCGAGCAGGTGCGGCATGGTTGCCTGGGCGACGAAGAAGGGACCCCTCAGGTTGATGCTATTCATCAGATCCCAGTCGGCCTCGCTCACCTCGGCGATGTGATGGTGGCGGGCGATGCCCGCGATGTTGCCGACGATGTCGATGCCGCCGAGGGCATCGACGCATTCGGTCACCGCTGCGGCGATGTCGGTGACGTCGGTGACATCGAGCCGGCGAGTTGTGACCGACCCCTCGAGGTTGTCGCCGAGCTCGGCGGTCTCGGCGAGGCCATTGGTGTTGACGTCGACTGCGAACACGGCGGCGCCCTCGGAGGCGAGACGGATGGTGGTTGCCCGACCGACGCCGCTGGCGGCGCCGGTCAGAAATGCGATGCGGTTGGTGAAGCGGCTCATCGGGGGTGATGGTACCGGCCGGCCGGCAAGCGGGCGATTCGGTGACGGTGGCGATCGCCGCCTACCGTCCCGCCGATGCACGAACCCCGAGATCTCATCGACGCGATGCGGCGGGTCAACACGGCTGCCCGTATCGCTGAACTGGACGGCGAGGACTTCACCTCCGAGATCCAACAGCTGCAGGCGCTCGCCGATCGACTGGACGCCCTCAAGGTCGACGACGTCCGGATGCAAGCCTCGTTGTGGCACGGCGAGCTCGCCGAACGCATGGCCGATAACCTCACCGCCGGATCGAAGGGCCGAGTCAACCGGGCGCTCGAGGTCGGGATTGCGGGCTTCTTTCCCTACAGCCCCTATGTGGGCACGCTGAACCCGATCGCCCCACCGATCGACTTCGCGATGGTCGAGGTCGGCGACCGTGCCGAGGTGCACGCCACGCACATGTTCGAGGCGATCGTGAACGGCCCACCCGGTGGGGTGCACGGTGGCGTCGTCGCCGGCGTCTTCGACGAGCTGTTGGGCTGCACGTGTGTCGTGAACGATGTTTCGGGCTTCACGGGAACACTCTCCATCCGTTATGCCTCGCTCACCCCACTCGGCGTGCCGATCATCATGCGGGGCTGGGTCGATCGAGTCGAGGGTCGCAAGACCTTTGCCGCCGGCACGTTCCACCATGGCGAAACGCTGTGCGCCACGGCCGAAGGGATATTCATCGGCCCGAGGACCGCCCCTTAAGCTAGCGTGTCGAGGGCGCGGTGAACAACGGTTTCGACCGGCCATGCGCTCGGCGATCACCGCCCGGGGGCCCACAAGTTTCACGAACGTGAGCCTCAGTGCACAGGACCGCAGATGGTCGGGGTACGTGCGCTTGAGCGCCGAACGGGCGGCAAAGGTCGCCGGGTCGGCGACGAGGGCGGCGCCGACGGTGTCGAGCCATGGCGGTCGATCGATGTCGTCGAGGGGCTCGCCCCGCCGCATCTTGTCGATGTTGATGCGGGAATGTAGGTCGTCGGCGTCGATGCACGGGCGGGCGAGTGCCGCAGCGATACTTCGCCCGACCACGGAATTGGCGGATCTGGCAACGCCCATCACGACGACCGGTCGATGGTTTATTGGGTCAGCGATAGGTCGCGACCGGGTCGGCCCACGTCGGAAGATCGGGTTCAACTCCGAGGCCGACACCTTCGGGAAGCGGAATGTGGCCCCCCACGTGGCGGATCGGCGAGGTGAGGCAGCTATAGGCCGGTTTCTGGTACGGCTCGGAGATCCAGGTGCCTTCGTAGAACGCGTCGGGCACGGTGGCGCCCATGTGCACCGTCGCTGCTGCGGTGATGTCCCCACCCCAGGTGTCGTCGATGGTGAGCGGGACGCCGAGTTCGACGCACAGGTCGCGCACCACCCGCAACGGCGTAAGTCCGCCGACTCGGGACAACTTCATCCCGAAGCCTTGGGCGACTCCGCCGGTCACCGCCCGCACGATCGTGGGGATGTCAACGGTCGACTCGTCGAGGAAGAGCGGGTGGTGGATTTTGTCGGCGATGCGGCGGTGCTCGTCGAAGGTTCGGCAGGGCTGCTCGATCGTGAGGGCGATGTCGCGACACGCAACGCTGAACTCCATCGTGTCGCGCGTGGTCCATCCCCGGTTGGGGTCGACGAGTAGTTTGGTGGTGGGGGAGAGGGCCTCGGCAACAGCCCGTACCGCTTCGATGTCGTCGGCTAAGGCGCGGCCGCCCGCTTTCACCTGGATTCGAGGGTAGCCCTCCTGTTCCCGGCGTTGGGCCGCATCGGCGGTCTCCGCCGTTGTGCCCGGCATCACCCCGAAGTATGAGGGCACGCTGCTCCGCTCGGCCCCGCCGAGCAGATCACAGACCCGCTCGCCGTATGACTTTCCGATGAGATCCCAGCAGGCGACATCGAGTGCGGATTTCGCGTAGCGGTGCCCATTGAGGGCGTGGTCCATGCGCTCGTACACAAGGTTGGTGCGGCGAGGGTCGAGCCCGATCAGGGCCGGCGCCATAGTTGCGATGGCGGCCCTGGCTCCGGCGGCATGCTGCTCCTGGTAGGTCGGGCCGAGGGGAGTCGTCTCGCCGTAGCCGACTAGGCCGGTGTCGGTCACCACTTCGACGACGGTGCAGTCGAGGGCGTCGACCTCGCTCAGCGACATCTGGTAGCGGCCGTCGGCGACGGTGATCGAGTGTCGGTAGACCCGAACCTCGGCGATCTTCATCGGGGTATGGTGCCCGATCGCTGCTCTGGCTGCCAGGCGACCTCGTCGACGGGTGTCCCGACCGTGATTGACCACCGGGGTCCGTCGGGCCGATCGACGACGTGGCGGTAGCTGAGACTCATCCGGGGTGGGGCGCTCGCCATCTTGGGAACAGCATGCTCCCAAGCGTGCTGGCAGGCGCCGCCCATCACCAACAGGTCGCCGGATCCCAGCATCCATCGATGGGCGTTTCCGCCTCCCATCGGCCGCAATCCGAAGGTGCGGGGTCCTCCGAGCGAGACGATGGCAACGATCGGGTTCACCTCGTGGACCTCAATCTTGTCGGCATGCCAGGCGACCGAGTCCGAGCCCGAGCGGTAGTAGTTCACGAAACCCGGCGACAGGCCCTCGCCGTAGCGGGATTCGAGCGCCTCGGTGATTTCGTTGAGTACCGGATACGTGCGGCGGCTGTCGGCATCGAGCATGGCGTGGAGTCGAGGTTCGTCGACGAGTCGCCCATACATGGGGCGTCGTGAATGTCGCCAAGGCAGTGCATCAGCCAGGTCGGCGAGTAGTTCGTCGGCGCCGGCGAGCCAGGTGTGGGCGTGGTCGACCCAGGTGAACTCATCGAGCCAGGTTTGCTTGACCCCGGTGTCGAGCACGGTCGGTGCTCCCTGCCCGAAGAAGCTCGTCTGATAAGCCCGCATTCTCACACGCTAGCGAACAGGTGTTCGTTAAGCTATAACAGCTTGGGACGGCCGGGGGAGCAGCATGACCGTCCGGCCATGAGCGTCCACACTGTGATCCATGACGCTGTCCTAGTGGTCACCATCTATCGCCCCAAGCGTCGGAACGCCGTTGACGGGCCCACAGCGACCGAACCGTTCGAGGCCTTCACCGCCTTCGAGGAGAACGATTCGTTTCCGTGACGATCCTCACCAGAGCGAACGGCACGTTCTGCGCGGGCGCTGACCTCAAGGCGATCTCGACCGGGAACGGCAACCGGATCGACCGCACCGGGCCCCACCCGCCTGGACCTCTCAAAGCCGGTCATCGCCGCCGCCGGACTCGAACTCGCCGTGTGGTGCGATCTGCGAGTTGCCGATGAGGACGCCACGTTCGGCTTGTACTGCCGGCGATAGGGCGTGCCTCGCGTGGACGGCGGCACGATCCGCCTTCCCCGGCTCATCGACTCGTCGCTGGCCAACGACATGATCCTCACCGGACGCGCCGTTGGGGGACCCGAAGCAACACACATTGGTCTCGTCAACCGGTTGAGGCGCTCCACGACGCGCTCAGGCTTACCCACGAACTCGCTGCCTTCCCTCAGCGTTGTCTGCGCAGCGATTTGCGCTCGACGAAGGACCAATGGTTGCTGTCGATGACGGATGCAGGTGCCGCCCGGTTCGCCGAGGGGGTAGGCCGCCACCGCGAACCGGCCGACTAGGCCGACGATCCGGCATCACCGGCGGCACGGGGCCGTCGCGGTACGATCGCCGAAGCGGGCGCAGTTGGAGACCAGGTGCTCTTTCCCACGTTCACGTTCGCGGTGTTCTTCGCCGTGGTGTTGCCCCTCAGCTGGGCGCTGCGTGGACGCGCCACGGCGTGGAAGATCCTGATCCTCACCGCCTCTGCGGTGTTCTACGGCTACTGGGACTGGCGTTTCCTCGGCCTTCTCGCCCTCATGATCCTGGTCAACGAGGTGGCCGCAGTCGCCGTGCACCGTCAGCCCAAGCCGTTACGCCGCAAGCGACTCACGGGAACGGCTGTCGTCTTCGATCTCGCCGTGCTCGGCGTATTCAAGTACTACGGCTTCTTCGTGTCGAGCCTGGAGGATTCCTTCGGGCTCGAGGGACCCGCCCTCGACATCGTCTTGCCGGTCGGCGTCTCGTTCTTCACCTTCCAGGCGATCAGCTATGTCGTTGATGTCCATCGCCAGGAGGCAACCCCGGCGCCGCTGCTCGATTTCGCCGTGTACCTCTCGTTCTTTCCCCAGCTTGTCGCCGGGCCGATCGTCCGGGCCACGGAGTTCCTTCCTGAGCTCCGGGCGAGCCGGACACCGGACCGAGTCGAAGCAAGCCGAGCGGCACTGCTGATCGCGCGAGGCCTCGTCAAGAAGGTCGTGATCGCGGACTTCATCGGCCGGGCAATTGTCAATGACGCCTTTGGCAAGCCGGGGGAGTACTCGGCGTGGGATGTCCTGTTCGGGATCTATGCCTACGCAATTCAGATCTATTCCGACTTCTCCGGCTACACCGACATGGCGATCGGGCTTGCCCTGCTACTCGGCTTCCGGTTCCCGCAGAACTTCGATCGGCCCTATGCCGCCGTGTCGGTCCAGGACTTCTGGCGTCGTTGGCACATGACCCTTTCGCGATGGCTTCGTGACTATCTCTATGTGCCACTCGGCGGGAACCGCAGCGGTCGGGCGGCGACCTATCGCAACCTCGTGATCACGATGGGTCTCGGCGGGCTTTGGCACGGCGCAGCGTGGGTGTTCGTGGTGTGGGGCCTCTACCAGGGACTCGGTCTCGCCATCGAACGAGCGTTGAGCGAGGCGCGAGGCGAACCCGATGTTGAGTTCGATGCCACCGATGTCCGCATCCGAGAGCTCGCCCGTCTCCGCAGCGGCGCCGAGGTTGACGCGTGGCGAGAAGATCCGACCTCGCCGGTGCCGTTCTCACCGCTGGCGGTACGCCGCCTTTGGCTCGGCCGGATCGTCACCTTCCATTTCGTCTGTGTCGGTTGGGTCGTGTTCTTCGCCGGCACGGTGACCGGTGGTGGCATCGACACCGCCCTCGACGTCTTTGCTGCGCTCGGTTCGGGCTGGACCCAGGCCCCCGAGCTCCTCAACCCGCTCGTCGCGGTGGTGATCGTTCTCACGATCGCTGTCCAGTTCGTCCCGCCCCTACTCGCCCGCCAGCTCTCCGCCATGTTCTCCACCGTGCCCGCACCCGCAATGGCGATCGGCTTTGCGCTGTGGATCATGGTGGTCGTCGCGCTCGGACCCGAAGGGGTCTCCGAGTTCATCTACTTCCAGTTCTGAGATGGATACCAACGACCCCCTCGAGCGAGCCGTCCTCCCCCGGGAACGGGGCGAAATCTGGACCGACGAACAGTTCCGGGCAGCTCGCGAACACGACCTGACCGAACGAGCCACGCCGGTTCTCCGCGCCGTGTCGGCCGCGCTCGGGTGCCTGCTTCTCGCGCTGCTGTTGACCTCCGGCAGGGTGGTCGAGATTGCCGAGCGCCAGGAGTTCGGCGACGCTCGTGACCGGAGTCTCGCCGTTGCGGAGGGCATCGACCGGGTCGCCAACTTCTTCTCGTTGAACCGGCCCTACGACGCACTCCGCGACCTGCGTGATGCCAATAATGGCTGGAGCGAGACCGTGGCCGTCCTCACGACGACGATCCCGGCCACGACCACCACGACAACGACCACCACGACAACGACCACCTCTCGTGCGGCGAACGACTCGTCGTCGGAGGCGACAACGACCACCACTGCGGCACCCGCTACGACAACAGTGCCCGCGGGTCGGGTGGTCACGGACGACGCCCCGCTGCGGGTGTATGTGGCCGGTGACAGCCAGGCGACCTACCTCGGCCAAGCGATCACGAGCGAGCGCGGCGTCCGGTCACTCGAGGTCGAGCTCGACGACCGGATCTCGACCGGCCTCGCCCGGCCCGACTACTTCAACTGGCCGGCGCAGTGGACGAACCAGATGGTCGTACTTGAACCCGAGGTCGTGGTGTTGTTCATCGGCGCCAACGACCATCAGGACATGGTCGATGCGGCCGGGCAGCGCCTCATCGAGGGGAGTGAAGCCTGGCGCGATGAATGGCGTGTCCGCATGATCGCTGCGCTCGACATCCTCACAACCGACAATCGGATCGTCTACTGGGTCACGCAGCCGCCGATGCGAGCCGGAGCGCTCGACGCCGGTGTTCGGGTGATCAACGAGGTGGCGGATGAGGTGCTCGCCGACCGCTCCGAGGTGACGGCGATCGACATCTGGGAAGTCTTCGGCGGAGACGGTGCGTATCAGGACCGACTGGCCGGACCTGACGGCAATACGATCACCGCTCGAATAAGTGATGGTGTGCACCCGTCGCGACCGGCGGCGTCGTGGGTGGCCGATCTCGTCTTCGGCGAACTCGATGTCCGCTTCACGTTCGCGCCGTGATGCCGGTGCTCAGTTAACCCAGGGCTCGGATGGGTAGTTCGCCAGCAGCCTGATGTCACTGCGCTGACGCCCCACGACGGTCCACCACAGCTCGGCCGGTTCGGGGTGGAGTAGATCGCTCTCTGCTGCGTCGAGCACGATCCACGCGTCATCGACCAACTCGGCATCGAGTTGTCCGGGAGCCCACGACGCATAGCCGGCGAAAAGTCGGACGCCCTGGAGTGCGATCAGCTCAGCGGGATTGGTGTCGAGGTCGACCGTGCCGATCCCCGCCGCAATCGGATTGAACCCGCCGCTGGGGCCGGCGGATGCGGCGACACCGAGTGCGATCACCGACGACAGCGATACCGGGCCTCCGCGGAAGACGACCGACGGCGCTGCTGCGTGATCGACCCATCCATCGAACATGTCGGTGACCGGCAACTCGCTCGGACGGGTCAGCACGACGCCAAGCGCCCCTTCGTCGCTGTGTTCGAGAATGAACACCACAGTGAACTCGAAGTTCGGGTCGTTGAGCGAGGGGCTGGCGACGAGATGTCGTCCGCGGGTGGACATGTCCCATCTTCGCGTGTGTCACGATCAATGCCGTGTTGGCCACCACTCCACCCGTTGTCCTCGCCATCGCCGCCCACGACCCGCTGGGTGGAGCCGGTCTGGCTGCCGACCTGACGACGTTCGCTGCGTTCGGCGTCCACGGCACGGTGGCGGTCACCGCCGTCACCGCTCAGCACCTGCGAAACGTCGACCGGGTCGAGCCGATGGACTCTGGCCTCGTAGCCGATCAGATCGACGCGATTGCCGACACCTTTCCGATTGCCGGGGTCAAGACCGGTCTGCTCGGATCGGCCGCGATCGTCGAGGTCGTCGCTGATCGGATCGACGCCGGCGTGTTGCCAGCACCGGTCGTCGACCCGGTGCTCGTCGATGGCCGCGGTCACCGCTTCGTCGGCGAGGAAATCGAGCAGGCCTATCGCGAGCGGCTCCTTCCAGCGGCGGTGGCGATCACCCCGAACCTCGGTGAGGCATCGTTGCTCGCCGGGCGTCGGCTGGCGAGTGTCGTCGACGTCGACATGGTCGCTGACCAACTCGCCGGTCTCGGCGCCTCCAATGTGGTCGTCACCGGCGGATCCGACCGTGGTGCCACAGCGGTCGATGTGCTGGTCCGAGCCGATGGCACGATCGATCATCTCGAGTCGCCCTGGATCGACACGGTGCACGTTCGCGGGTCTGGGTGCACATTCGCGGCCGCAACGGCTACGGGCCTTGCTCGCGGCGAGGATGCGGTCGATGCGATCCGTCAGGCGAAGGCGTTCGTCACCGATCGGCTGCGGGCCTCTCAGTGGGCCGATCTCGACGGGGCCGGCCCGGTTGCCCACTGGATCTCCGGGTGAGTGGTCCGGTGCTCGACGAGTCGGCGGGGGCACCTCAGTCGACGTGCTTCCATTCCTCGCCGTAGTGAAAGCAGAGTTCCGTGTCGGGCTCGATGTCGACCAGCGCGAAGAGGTCCGGTCCATCGAACTCCACGTTTGGTGACGAGCTGTGGTTGAGCCAACGCAGCTCGTTGTCACCGTCGATGCCGCGGTACTCGCCATCGTCGTCTTCCACCCAGAGGACGTAGGTGCCGTCCTCGTCGCTCGGGCTGCCGGTGTACTCGCCGATGCGCTCGCCGGCGCTGATAGGCCGGGTGGCGAACGCACCGTTGCCGTGGATGGGGGAAGGGTGCCCCTCGACCGGAATACCGTCCTGCATGTCGGGGCTCACGGTTGTTCCGGACGGAGTTCGTGGAGGGTCGCCAGCTCGTCCCGATCGACCCGGGTGCGACCGTCGGTGATCAGCGATCGGGTGACGGCCTGACCGGCGAGTTCGTCGAAGTCGGCGCGGGCCGGGTCTCGAAGGAAGCCGTCGATGGCGGTTGCGTCCGGGAAGGCGAGGACGAGCACGGTGTCGGGCTCACCGGGGCCACTCTCGACGCTATCGATGCGGCGAAGCAACTCGCCTTGGTGACGAGGGAGGAGCGAGGTGAGGCGATCGAGGTACTCGGCGAAGCGTTCGGTGGCCCCGGTGCTCCAGAGACGCACGGTCAACTCGATCCGGGAATCCGCATCCATCGGCCGAACGCTATCGCCTTCGTCCGTGCCAGATCACCGCTGAGACCGGATCGTGATGGCCTTCAGATACGACCCCTCGCGGAACCCGACCGGGTGGTCGAGGTCGTGGCCACTCACGTCGAGGACGTCGACGGGATTGCCCGCCCGCTCGGCCGCCCCCAGCACCGTCTGCGTGAGCATCTCGGTGTCGATACGCGACGTGCACGAGGCCTGCATTAGGGTGGCGCCCGGACGGAGTAGGTCGAGCGCGAGGTGAGTGAGGCGGGTGTAAGCCCGCAGCGCACTCGGCACGGCGTCAGCGCGACTTGCGAACGACGGCGGATCGACGACGATTGCGTCGAAGCGGCGGCCGTTGTCGGCGAGCTGTTCCATGATGTCGAACGCGTCCCCGGTCATGGTCTGGTGGTCGACATCGACGGTATTGGCAGCGAGGTGCCGGCGGGCGGATTCGGTGGCGTGGGGCGACAGGTCGGTCGAGAGCACGGAGCGGGCGCCACCGGCGGCGGCGTGCACCGAGAAGCCCCCATGGCAACAGAAGACGTCGAGGACGTCACCCTCCGCGGCAAGATCGCCGAACGACCGCCGGTTGGCTCGCTGGTCGAGGAAATATCCGGTTTTTTGGCCGTCGACCGGGTCGGCGGTCATCGTGTGGCCGTTTTCGAGGAAGGTGACGCTTCCGTCAGCGTGCTCGCCGAAGAGGACATCGCCGTCGGCCCGGCCTGGAGTCGCCGGGACCGAGCGAGCCAGCCGGAGGATCACCCGCTCGGGTCCGAGACGCTCGGCCAACGCATCGACGACATCGCCGAGGTGCGCGAGCCACGCAGGCGTATAGAGCTTTACGACGAGCGTCGATCCGTAGCCGTCCACGACGAGTCCCGGCACACGATCGTTCTCACCGTGCAACCAGCGCAGCCCCGTGACCGCGTCATCGTCGACGAGCTCCCGACGGCGGTCGATCGCCTCGCTGATGCGGGTACGCCACAGCTCGGGGCCCACCGAGGTCTGGTGCGTCGCAAGGATTCGGATCCGGATGGGCGAGGTCGGATCCCAGAGTCCGATCGCGGCGAATTCACGATTGTCGTCGAACACGACGGCGAGGTCGCCCGGCTCGCCATCGTGGGAGATCCGCTCAATCGACTGGTTGAAGATCCACGGGTGTCCACGGCGGACGTGACGCAGTGCTGAGGGAGCGACCCGCACCGCAAGGTTGCGGCGACCAGCATGGGGCGACTCGGTGGGCACCTTTCGAGGCTACGGCGGATCGGTGGCGCAGGTGGCGCTGCTAGCGCCGATTGCGCTGTTGGCCAGTAGTTCCATCCGCATCACTTTACATAACGATTATTTCCGGCGGGTTATACCGATATTGGCAGGGGTTAGACAGGGTGCCACAACCAGACGTGCCGACCAGCGCCGATATCCCTGCCACCATCAGGCGATGCACGCCGTTTCTTCGCCGCACGCCCGTCCTGCAGACGACGCCAGAGGACTTTGCTCTCTCCGAATCGGCGACACTGAAGCTCGAGTCGTTTCAGCACGCCGGCTGGTTCAAGGTTTGCGGCAGCCTCAGCAGGGCCCTCGGCCTCGGCGTGCCCGCTGACCGACTCATCGCCGCCTCCGGCGGCAATTACGGGATCACTGTTGCCCGTATCGCTCTGGTACTCGGTGTGAAGGCTGAGATTCTCGTTCCTGGGGTCTCGGCTTCGGCGAAGGTCGACCACCTTCGGGCTCAGGGCGCAACCGTCAACATCGTCGGCGAGCTCTACGACGATGCCCAGGCGACCTGCGACGCCCGCGATCGATGCCTTGAATATCCACCCGTATAACGCACCACTCACGGTGGCGGTAAAGGCCACGCCGGACGTCGAGTTGGTCAAGCAGGTGCGGGACATCGACACGGTGCTCCTCGCCGTCGGAGGCGGGGGACTCGCAGCGGGCCTCCGACTGGCGCTCCCCTCGTCGGTCTGTGTCGTCGCCGTGGAGACCGAGGCGTGCAATGCGTTTCATGCTTCCTGCGTTGCCCGTGAGCTGGTCGACGTCTCGCCCGCCGGGGTGGGCGCCGATGTGCTGGGCACCCGCCGGATCAGCGAACTCCCCTGGTCGATCCTGGTCCAAAGGACTGACGCCATTGTTGTCGATGACGCATCGGTCACCACCGCACGCCACAACCTATGGGCGCAGTGCCAACTCGTCGTGGAGCGTGCAGCGGTCGTGACGTTCGCTGCGCTGCAGACCGGGGCCTACCGGCCCGAGCCCGGTGAGCGGGTCGTGGCCGTCGTTTGCCGCGGGAACACCGATCCCTCCGATCTGTTGGCCAGCTGATCCTTCCCGATTCGGAGTCGGCGCCTGGCTCGAAGGCCGATACCGTTTTCGCCGTGGCACGACGGCTTGACATCGAACTCACCTCCGACCGCGGCGACGGGCAGTGGACCTGGCGTGCGGCCGGAGCCAAGCAGCCCAAGGGCACGCTCGACGGAAGCCTGCTGCCGGGCGGCACATCGGTCGGCGACGTCGTGAAGGTGGAGGCCGATGCTGACCTTGATGGCCTCACCGTCACCGCCGTTTTTGCTCCCAAAGGCGCTCGCAAGGAGGCCGAGACGCTCGAAGTGCTCGGCAGCGGCCGCGACGAGCCCCTGGTCACGCAGGTTCTTGCGGCGAAGGGTCGAGGTCGTGGCCGTGACAGCGACGATCGCGGACGTAGTCGAGGTCGCGGCCGTGACGGCGACAAACGCGGTCGAGGCCGAGGCGGCCGCGACGGGGAACACCGTGGTGGAGGCGACCGACGCAACGAGCGGCCCCAGCGCCAGAAGTCGCCGGCCCGGCCCAAGGCTCCGCGCCTGCGTCCCGCTCGCACCCATCGACAAGCGGCCCTCAAGGCGATGCCGACGATCCAACAGCTCCTCGCCGAGGAAGTTCTGAAAGGTGGCGTGCCCGGCGTGCGTCAGGCCATCGACCGTATGAACGACAAGGCTGCCGCCGAGGGCATTCCGAAGATCAAGCGCGAGCCGCTGGTCGCCCTCGCCGAGAGGCTGGCGCCGACCCTCAAAGCTGCCGAATGGCGAGACCGAGCCGAGGCTGCCGTCGCCGGCATGGAGACCGTCGACCTTCGCGACATCCGCTCTGTCGTTGTCGCTGCCGATGGAGCCGCCCGTGACGAAGAGACTCGGGCGCTCGCCGAACAACTGCGAGAGGGTCTCGCCAACCGCGTCGACGTCGAGCACAACGCCTGGCGAGACGAACTCGCCCACACCATCGCCGAGGGTCGTACAGTTCGTGCTCTGCGCCTCAGCAGCCGCCCCCCGAAGGCCGGTGCTCCCCTTCCCGTCGATATGGCCGAACGCCTGGCCACCGCTGCGTCAGAGTCGCTGACCAGCGAGGTCACCAGCGATCGCTACGCCACCGTGATCGACGCCTTGGCCTTCTCCCCCGTCCGGACCCAGGTCACGCCTCAGGGAATTCCCGCCAACCCGGGTGATGAACTCACCAAGGTTGTCACCAAGCTCGCTGGCCGCATCCCGCAGATCGCAGCTATGTTCGGTATCGTAGCGCCGGCGCAGAAGCCGCGTGGCAAAGGCAAGCGCCCAACCCCACCGCCTCCGCCGCGGTCGGCTGCCCCTGCAACGGCACCTGGGCCTATTGAGGCCGCTGCAGCGGCTGCCGACGAGGAGGAGTGATCGACCGCCGATCCCTTGGATCAGTGTCATCAGTCCAGAACCTCGATCGATCGGAGGAAGTCGAGCATTCCGTTGACCAACGCGAGCGTTGAGATCTCGTCGAGGTGGACCCAACGCGCGTCGGCTGCGTCATCGCCCGGTGACGGCGCCTGGCGTTTGGTCACCGCCGCGGCGAAATTGATGATGACGAAGTGATGGTCCGGGCCGATGCGCTCGACCCAGTCGAGTGGATGGTCGATCTCGACATCGAGGCCGGTCTCCTCCCGAACCTCCCGGGCTGCCGCGTCGGCCATCCGCTCCCCTGGTTCGACTCGGCCGCCCGGCAACGACCAGCGCCCGACCTCGGGCGGTGTGGCCCGCCGGATCAACAACACGTGGTCGTGGTGCAGGACCACCGCACCGACGGCGAGTTCGACCCGTCGGGTCACGATTCCAGGCTGCGATGAACCTGAATGGCGCGAGCGACCAGCCCGAACGTCTCGAAAAAGTTCTTGGTATCGCGATCGCCGGGAAGGGCGACGGCATCGAGCCCAACGAGTGCTCGCTTGCGAGCCCATTCCTCCACTGCAGCCATCATTGCCTCTCCGACGCCGACTTTTCGGGCGTCTGGCAACACATAGAGATCGGTGACGCGGGCAATCGCCTGGCCGTCGTGTAGCGGTTCAACGTGGCAGGCTGCATAACCGACGACCGTCGTGTCAATCGTTCCCACGATCACGAGCGCGTCAGGCTCCTCGAGTTCGCGCCGGAGTCCTGCGTCGAGCGGTCCCACGCGGGCGTCGGTTTGTGACCACACCGCTCCCCCACGCCGCCGCGCAAGTTCGGCTATAGCCGCCTCGGCCATGGCGCCCACGACGCCGAGGTCGTCGACGATTGCGATCCGGGCGGCGACCTGCATCAGCTCCGGCGTTGCCGGATGCGATTGAGCACCGTCGAGCGGTTGCGATTGGCCTTCTCGAACGCCTCGATGGTGTCTAGTTGCTCGTCGTCGAGTTCGGAGAGCAGCGGGATCACCTCGACCGCAGTGAGCGTGGCGTACCCCATGATCGGCAGTTCAGCTTCGGTACCGGGCTCGCTCTCGGCGCTGCCGGGGGTCTCGTCGACGAAGTTCGCCTTGAAGAAGGCCTCGGCCCCGGTGCGGAGCTCGTCGACCAGCTTGGCCACCTCGGACTGCCCTCGACGCGCAGCGACAGTGCCGGCCAAGCGAGTAAGGGCCACCTGGCCGCGACCTCGTTCGGCCAACTTGGGCAGGAGGTCCTTCGCCTCGAGCGCAAGTCCGAGAGGCGCGTACACGAGCGCGTCGAGCAGCTTCTCGGTGACGTCGTCGTCAGTCATCGTCGACTCACACCATCCCACCACAGTGTGGACACTCACCATTGACCACCGAGGCCGGGTTGACCAACAAGAAGCAGTGTGGGCAGGAGAACTCATTCTCCTGCCGTGCCTGGACCGGCTCGGCCTCACCGGTTGCGACCGCCGGCTTCTTCGATGCCACCTGCTCGTCGTCGTCGTCCTCGTCATCGCCGGCGGCGATGCGGTCCTTCAGAATCGCATCGAGGTCGGCCTCGACGTCGTCGTCGTCGTCGTCGTCTTCGTCAGAGGGCCGGGCGGGTGTGTCTACGTCGTCGTCGTCGTCCTCGTCATCGCCGGCGTTGTCGTCGAGTTCTTCTTCGTCGAGTTCTTCTTCGTTGAGTTCTTCTTCGTCGAGTTCTTCTTCGTCTTCTTCTTCGATGCTTTCGTCGTCAGACATGTCGTACCTGGATTCGGGGGGGGTTGCGGCGGAGCATAGACACTCGGCCGGGTTGCGCAACGTTATGGCACACAAAACCGACGGTGACGGGTGCCACGGGTCCTCAGTTACCGGGCATATTGCCCGAGTCTGGGTCGCCAGCGGCGGATGGCTGCCAAGACCCGCTGAGTGGTCAGGCGCCCGTTTGGCCCTGGCGCTTTTCCTCGGCTCGACGCTCAGCATCGAGCCGACCGAGCGTCGGTTCGGCCGAGTGGTCGACGAACGTCATCGCTTCCGCCACGGCACGATGGCCTGCGACCTCAGCGATGGCCCTGTGCATGCGCTGACACACCCGACGGTACGCCTCGTGGCCTTGGGGGCTGGTGCGGAGCTCGAGCATGTGGATCGCCTCGCGGGCGTTGAACTGCATCGAGTAGCGCACACGGTAGGCCAGCGAAACCGCATAGGAGGCCTGGTCCGGAAAATCGTCGTGAAGAAGGTCGTGGAGTGCAGCGGAGCGTTCCATCACGGCGTCGAATTCGCCGACGAGCCCAGCGGCATCGACCGCCGGTGGCCGCACGAAGCCGTGACGGGGCGACAGTGGCTGCCAGTCGATCGTGAGCATGCGGTGGCGCTGGAGGTCGCGGAACGCGCCGTAATCCGACAAGACATCGAAGCGATAGTCCGTGCGCTCGAAAGCACGCCCGGGACGCTGACGTCGGTTGGCACGGGAGCCGACGTAGGCCTTGATCACCTCAACGCGTCCCTCGGTGGTCATGTTGCGCACACGAGCCTCGATCGTCCGCTCGGAGAGCGATGAGTGCGGATAGAGCATGGCGGTGACCATCTTGATCTCGCCGTCCGGATCAAAATCGACGAGGTCCACGACGTCGTCGGCCACCGGTCCACCGATCTCATCGCCGAAGATCTGTTCGCTCAGTGCCTCCACCGAGGTTCGGGTGTCGTCCATGTACGCCGACGTGCGAACCCCACGCTCAGGGAGGTCAACGCGCTTTAGGAACGACGGCACGACCTTGCGGAGTTCGGTGAGCATGAGATCAGCGTATGCGCGGGCCTCGGGCAGCGGATGAGCCCGCATGCGCAACAGCAGCGCCTCATACGCTTGCCCGGTGCCGTAGATTCCAACATTCGACATCGAGGCGGAAGGAAGCATGCCGCGGATTGCATCGAGGGCCCGGGCCTTGATCGCTGAGCGGTACGCGAAGTCGGAGTCGTTGGGATCCTTTGGCTGAGCGCCGCGGAAGAACTCCTGCAGCTGCGGGATCAACGCCGAGTATGCGTCGAACATGCGGTCCATGTCGGCGATGTAACGAGTGCCGAACTCCGAACTCAGCAACTCCGGGTCGCGGTAGTAGCGGTATCGGCCACCAAGGCGTTGGTCGTAGGCGATGTAGCGCGTGGACTGCTCGAGGTACGACATCAGTCGCCCCCACTCGAGCACCTTGGTGAGCACGTTGGACGCCTGCTCACATGCGAGATGGACGCCGCCGAGCTGTGCGACGGAGTCGTCGCCATATTCGAAGAAGACCTTGTCGTAGAGTTCCTCGGCGCGACGAAGCCCGATCGTCGCGTCGATCGACTGGTCACCCTCGATGTCGAGTTCCCCGACGAACTCCTTCAAGAAGAGTCGGCGCAGGCTTAGCGCAGTTCGCGAGTAACGCGCGAACAGGGCGCCCTTCACAACCTCGGGCAGGTTGACGAGCGCGAAGACGGGCTGGTCGAGATTCGTGAAGTACCGACGGAGGACATCGGCTTCGTCGGCGGTGAACTCTTCGGCGATGTAGACCGTCATCGGGTCGAGACTCTACGTGGTGCCTGGGAACGCACCGCGGATCGCGCTGCGGGTCTCGTTACTTGCCAGACAGTCGACGAGTGTGAGCGCCATAGTCAGCGCACCGTCGATGACGGCCCGATCCCCTTCCTCGCGCTTGGCGTGCATTTCGAACTCGGGCGTGTGGATCGGAGTGCCCTCTGGTGCCACCTTGATCATGGGATGAATTGCGGGGACCGAGTGGCTGACATTTCCCATGTCGGTCGATCCAACGACCATCGCACCCTCCGTCTCCGGGAGTGGGTGACGGCCCACTTCCATTGCGTTCTGGACGTAGAGGTCAAGCAGCGGATGGTTGTCGATCATGTCGTAGAAGGGAGGGTCGATCCACTCGTGGTGCATCTCACAACCGGCGCTGAGGGCTCCACCGTGGAGACAGTTGAGCACCCGAGTCTTCAGGGCTTGGAGGGAATCCATGTTGCCGCTTCGGACATACCATTCGGTGGCGGCCTTCGACGGGACGATGTTGGGCTTGTCGCCGCCGTCGGCGAAGATGCCGTGGACCCGTTCCTCCGGACGAATGTGCTGACGGAGCGCAGCGACGGCGTTGTAGCCGAGCACGGCAGCATCGAGGGCGTTCAGGCCCGTGTGGGGTGCAGCGGCGGCGTGGGCGGCACGGCCGCTGTATTGCACGTCGAGTTGCTGAATGGCGATCGTGTGCATTGTGCGAAGGTCGCGGTCGGCGGGGTGGACCATCATCGCTAGGTCGATGTCGTCGAAGGCGCCCCGGCGAATCATGAACTCCTTGCCGCCGCCGCCCTCTTCGGCGGGCGTGCCGAGGATCGCAACACGACCACCGAGCGCCCTGGCGACCTTCGCGACGGCTAGCCCGGCACCAAGACCGGCTGCGCCGATGATGTTGTGCCCGCAGGCGTGGCCGATACCCGGAAGCGCGTCGTACTCGCACAGCACGGCCACCGTCGGGCCGTCGTCGGCGCCGGCCCTGCTCTCGAAGCCGGTCGCCATGTCGTACGCGCCGCGCTCGACCGCCAAACCCTGGTCCTCCAGCACGCCGGTGAGGGTGTCGTGGGCGTGGTGCTCTTCGAAATTCAACTCGGGGTTGGCGTGGATCGAGTGCGAGACCTCGAGCAACGTCGGCGTGAGGCGAGCGATCTCCGCTCGCACGATCTCCTTGGCCTCGACGACGTCCATAGACCCCAATCTATCGGTCGGCCGGACTGGGTTGTCTCAGATCCAGATGTCGACCGCGTCTGGTTCGAGCCGGATGCTGAGGTGCCGGCCCTCGCCGATCGACCACCCATCGAGGCGAATCGGCATGGGTCGTTGGAAGTCGTATTGGACCGCCTCGACTCGTCGGGTTGTGATGGCGGGGTGGGGCACGTGGGTGCCGAGTTTGAGCCGCGAACGGGCCTGCCAGCGATCCCCAATGCTCATCGTGGATGTCTCGAGCGTGTCGAACCGACCGTCGCCGGGATGGGCCCGTGGCGCGACATTCCAGTTGTCCACGAACGCGGCGTTGGCAACGACGAGTACCCGCCCGCGCAGCCATGATCGTCGAGCGACGAGATGGTCGAGAAACCAGTGCAGGGCACCATCGACAAGGACGGCGCCGAGGTCGACGGTGACGTGCAATGCTTCCTCGGCCGCGGCTAGATCTGGGGAGGTGGGACCGCCGAGCGTCCGCACGAGATCACCACTCCGAAGACCGACTGCCGGGAGTGGACGGTTAGCCCGCCGTTCGGCGGTGATCACCTGGATTGCTGCGGCACTGTCCTCGACGACGATGAGGTTGGCGGGCGGTCGTGCCCGCTCGCCCCAGTCGGCCCCCTTCTTGACGCTCACGGCGCCTGCACCGAACCGGAGAGCGCCACGACGCCGCGATGGATGGCATCGCCGGCGTAGCGGGCCGCACCGGCCGTGGTTGGATCGGTGGCGTTCGCCGCAAGCTGACCGAGCAGGTCGGTGAGTTGCTTGATGTTGCGCACGAAGTCGCCAGCGGTAATCTCATCGTTGCGGCCGAGCAACACCCCGAGTGACTCCCCCGCTGCCCAACTGTGGGCCACGGGCGCGAACCCCGGGTCGGGTGATCGAGTCTCATCCACGCTGGCCCCCCGTTCGGCTGCGTTGATCGACTGAGAGAGCGCTTCCAGTTGCCGGAAACGCTGCATGGCGGTCGGTGAGGGGAACCACGGCTCAGGCCTTGGCGTAGGGCTGCGGTGTTCGTAGGTCAAGCAGGAAGCAAGCGACGCAAGTTCTGGAGCCGTGAGGCCGTCGAAGAGGCCTTCCGTCAGCGCCTCGGTGACAAGCAAATCGGCTTCGTGATAGATGCCCGCAAGGGTCAGGCCTGATTCGGTGACGGTCCAGCCGTCGAGGTGGCCGCGGTTGCGGAGCACGTCGGTGACGGCGTCGAAGCGGCGGGCGATGGAGGCCTGGTCTTGGCGTGCGCGCCGTTCGAGCTGCGTGATTTCGCTCCGAGTGCGTTCCAGCGCCACCCGAGGATCATCCCGACGCGTTCGTCGCCGTCGGGACCGTGCGGAGTGCCCGGCGCCAGAACGACGGATCCGAATGGCGACATCTTGTCGATAGTCGATCCGCTCAGGAGCCATGGGGAACGGCAGATCGATCCGGCCGATCGTATGCGGTGCAATCTCCAGCTCCTCGAGCCGCCATCGGACCTCGCGGCTGCTCTCGCTGACGAGCCGGACGCGAGCCCGACCGCCCTTACGCCAACTCACACCAAGCACAGCGAGCCGTACACCGTCGTCATCGACGATGAGGTCGCCCGGCCGCAGCCGGCTGACGGCGTCGCTGATCGCATCGGGCCTGTCGACCCGCGGTTCGTCGAGCGGTGGCAGTTCCGCGACCGTCGCCGCAAGGTCGCGCTCGCGGTCGCGCTTTCGGGCAAGGCGCTGTTCGAGTCGGGCAACGCCCGCGTCGGCTTGGTATTGCGCGAACGAGCGGGCCAACAACTCTCGGGCGGCCTCGGCATCGAGACGTTGGAGCAGGTTAGTGGCCATGTTGTAGGTGGGGCGAAATGCCGATCGCAGCCGAAAGCTCTTGCTGCCGACGAGCCCGGCGACCTGCTCGAAACGCACGAACGGTGACCATGGAACGATCGCATGCCCGGTCGCGTCGAGTCCCCGCCGCCCAGCCCGGCCCGTGAGCTGGGTGAACTGGGCTGGTGTGAGCTGTTCGTGGGTCTCGCCGGTGAATTTGGTGAGCTTGTCGATGACCACGCTGCGAGCGGGAAGGTTCACGCCCAGCGCAAGTGTCTCGGTGGCGAAGACGACCCGGATAAGCCCTTCGGCGAAACACTGCTCCACCGTCTCCTTGAACGCCGGAACGAGACCGGCATGGTGGCTCGCGATACCGAGCTCGAGGCGATGGCGCCATGCGCTCGTGTCGAGCACAGCGAGGTCGGCTGTCGGCAGGCCACCCAGACGCTCGTCGGCGATCGCGCTGATGCGGTCGGCCTCGGCGGAGTCGGTGAAGCGGGCACCCGCCCGCTCGAGTTGCTCGGCTGCCTCATCGCAGACACGCCGACTGAAGACGAACCAGATCACCGGCAACAGGTCGTCGCCCTCAAGATGATCGAGCACGTCGAGCCGCGTCGGTGTCATGTACGGCCGTTTCTTCCGCTTGCCGCGATCATTGCCGCGTCCACGGCGCAGGTCGGGGTCGAAACGGTGACCTTCACCGTTGGGCTCTCCGCCGACGAGGGTGGAGATGACGTGAAGCCGTTGCCCGCGGCGATCGCCCACTGCGTAGAGATTGGTGAGTTCGACCGGGCGCCTCCGCTCGACGACACAGCCGGTTGCGCCTCGGATCGATTCGATCCAGCCGGCCAGTTCGTCGGTGTTCGACACGGTGGCCGACAGACACACCAGCTTCACATGGGCCGGCAGGTGGAGCATGACCTCTTCCCAGACCGGTCCCCGAAAGGTGTCCTCAAGGTAGTGCACCTCGTCCATGACGACGAAGGCGAGGTCGTCGAGTGCCCGCCCCTCGTAAAGCATGTTGCGCAGGACCTCGGTGGTCATCACGACGATGTCGGCGTCTGGGTTGATCGCGTTGTCGCCCGTGAGCAATCCCACCCGCGACGAGCCGATCCGCTCGCTCAGGTCGCGATACTTCTGATTCGAGAGCGCCTTGATCGGGGCCGTGTAGAACGCCCGCCTGCGCTCGCTCAGTGCCCGGTCGATCGCATGTTCGGCGACGACCGTCTTGCCGCTACCGGTGGGCGCGGCGACGAGAACGGATCGCCCGGCATCGAGGTGTTCGATGGCGTCCAGCTGAAAGCGGTCGAGGTTGAAGTCGCGCCCGGATGAGGTCACGAAGCCTTCGTCGCCTTCCGAGACCGTCGCTCCCGCAGGAACCCGAACACGATTGAGATCTCGTAGAACAACCACATCGGGACCGACAGGATCATCAGCGTGAACGGATCGCCGGATGGCGTGATAAACGCCACAAGGACAACGATGCCGACGATGGCGTACTGACGGCCGCGGACAAGCGTGCGGTATTCGAGAATGCCCAGAATCTGCAAGAAGATCAGGACGATCGGGAACTCGAACGCGACCCCGAACGCAACGATCATCTTGATCACGAAGCCGAGGTAGTCGCCCGGCGCGAACAGGCTCGTGAAGTCCTCGCCGCCGACCTGGCTGAGAAAGTCGAGCGCTCGCTCGGTGCTCCAATAGGCCAGACCAGCGCCCGAGAAGAAGAGCGCCACGCCACCCCAGACGAACGGTAGGGCATAGCGCTTTTCGCGGCTGTACAGACCAGGAGCGACGAAGGCCCAGAACTGCCAGAGGATCATCGGCATCGCAACGATGATGCCGCCATACCCGGCGACGGTGAGCCGCACGCTGAAGGGTTCGAGCGGATTGCGGACGTAGAGCTGGCACTCCTCCCCCGCTTCCAACGTCCGGCAATACGGATCCAGCAGGAACTCGATTATCTGCGGGTAGAAGATCCAGGCGATGATCGCGCCGATACCGACCGAGGCGAAGGCGATGATCAGACGCCGACGCAACTCCGTCAGGTGCTCAACAATCGTCATACGGCTCTCGTCGCCAGCCGGCGCCTCCTCGTCGCTCACGCGTCGGGTGCCGGAGGCTCGTCGCCGTCGCCACGGTTGGAGGCTGATGGCATTGGAGGATCGATATCGCTTAGCGGGGTTTTGATTGAGTCAGCCGCGGCTGACGCCGCCTGGTTGAACGGATCGAGTATGTCGGCCTTGGCCTGCTCGGCCGCCCGCATCGGCTCTTGCATCGCTTCGCGTATCTCACGCTGAAAGCCACCGGACATCCGCCGGATCTCGTGCACGGCTCGGCCGACCTGCCGCGCTGCATCAGGCAACCTCTTGGGCCCAAGTACGACAAGGGCAACGAAGAAGATAACGAGCAATTCGCCGCTGCCAAGATTCCCCATGCCTCGATGCTACCGACGTCCGTTCCGGTCCTGGGACCACGACTGGGGTCGCCGACCCAGGCGAAGACGGGTCTCGTCGATTTCTGCGAGCGCACGTTCAACGAGCCGATCGGACGCTCGCATGAGGTCGTCGGTGGCGACAGCAGTGGCGGCTGACCGACGCAATGACAATCGGAGAGCGCCAAGTTCACGTTCCACCGCCCGCAACCCAACCGTGAGGCCGCCCAAGGCGATGACCACGGCAAGAGCCGGTAGCAGGAGCAAGAGGGGCACGAGGGCACCGTAGCCGCAGAGCTGACGTGAACTCTGGTTCGGCGCTTGCCGAGCGGGTGGTTGCCCAGCATCGCTCCGGGTGTGTCGATCGTCAGGAGAAGTGCCACGATACGATTTGATGTCGACCCGAATTCGCGCCCGCTGGTCCCCACCTGTGCTCTTTGCGCATCGTGGCGCAAAGGCCCACGCGCCCGACAACACCCTTGAGGCGTTCGAACTGGCCGTCAAGCTTGGCGCGACCGGGCTCGAGACCGACGCCTGGTGCACCCGCGACGGCGAAGTCGTGCTCGACCACGACGGCCGTCACCGCCTATTCCCACGCAAGGCGATCGCCGAGGTCGACCGAGATGACCTGAAGTCCCACATCCCCACCCTCGGCGAGGTCTACGCAACGGTGGGTACTGACTTCCCGCTCAGTGTCGATGTAAAGGATCCGGCGACTTTTGAACCGATGATCGAGGTGGCTCGCGACCGCGGCGCACTCAACCGGCTCTGGCTCTGTCATCCCGATCTCGAGCTCCTACAACAGTGGCGCGACCTCTCACCCGAGGTGCACCTCGTGAACTCGACGTCGCTCGATGCGCTCCCCCACGGCCCTGAACGTCGAGCCGCAGAACTCGCTGCAGCTCGCATCGATGCGGTCAACCTCCGTCAGCAGTATTGGACGGGTGGGCTCACCACGCTCTTCCACCGCTTCGACGTGCTGTGTTTCGGCTGGGACGCTCAGCACGAGCGGCAGATCGCCCGTCTCATCGACATGGGCATCGATGCCGTCTACAGCGATTTCGTGGACCGCATGGTTGCCGTGGCCGCAACCTTCGAAGGCGATGCCCGCCCGGTGATCGGCGACGACGCCGACTGACGCAGGTTAGGTCTAAAGGAACCCGAGATCGCCAAGCGGCCAGACCTTTAGGAACGCGCGACCGACGATCGCGTCCTCCTCGATCGGACCGAAGGAGCGGCTGTCGGTGGAGTTGTTACGGTTGTCGCCGAGCACGAAATACCAGCCTTCGGCCAGCGTGCAACGATCGGCGGCGGGCGTGTTGGTACAGCCCTCGCTCACGATTACCGCCGAGTTCGGGTGGGTGTCCCCGTCGAGGTACGGCTCGTTCAAAAGTTGGCCGTCGATGAAAACCTCGCCGTCGACGAAGGTGATTGTCTCCCCCGGCAAGGCGGCGACCCGCTTGATGAAGTCCGTGATGCTGCCGGGCGCAGCAGGCGGCTTCTCGAACACGACTATGTCGCCTCGGTCGATATCGCCGATTCGATAACTGAGCTTGTTGACTAGCACGCGGTCGTTGACGTTGAGTGTGTCGGTCATCGACTCCGACGGGATGTAGAACGCCTGGAGGAGGAATGCCTTGATCAGCAAGGCGACGGCGAGCGCACCGACCGCAACCGCAACCCAATCGACCAGCGATCGCAACGAGGATTCGATGCGACGGCTCGAAGGCCTGCCGCCACGAGTGCCAACGGGAGCGCCTTCGGTGTCGCCGCTCCGAAAGGAGGTGTCCTCCGTCGGATTCTGTTCTTCGGGGAATGACGAGTCTTCCTCAGTGGGCTCAGACTCTTCAGCGGGCCCGGGACCGGTCGGAGGACGGAAGTCGGGGTCGTTCACAGGCGCACCCTATCGGTTCGTCGCACACCGATTGGCTCACGGTGACCCGGGGAAGGCACCGTCAGGCGTACCGGGCCAGGATCCGATCGGCGGCGGAGCTAGCGAGCTGGGTTCCCAGCGAGGGGTCGGCCTTGAGGACGGTGGCCTCAGGCCCGAGGCGCAACAGGAGACGTTCGAGCCAGGCCCGAGCGGAGACCGCCATGGTCACGATGAGCTTCTCGCCATCATCGTCGATCGAGTCGACCGGGTACTGCTCCACGACCCAGCGTGCGGTCGTCGAAAGCTGCAGGGTGACGCGCGGATCGTTACTCGACGGCGTGAACGCACCGTCGACGCTTGCGTCGTTATGTTCGACAGGAATGTCGGTGGCAACGGCGGCGCGGAGGCGGTCGAGTCGGAAGACCCGCACCCCCTCGGCGCGATGGCACCAACCGCTGAGATACCAGTTGCCCTGATCGCTGAAGATCCTCGCCGGCTCAACGCGTCGAGTGCTGAGCTCATCACGGCCGTAGGAGTAGTACTCCAGCTCGACCTGCACTCCCCGTTCGATGGCGCCTCGCAGAACACCGAGGGTGTCGGCGGGTGCAGCGCCGAGGCGTATGTCGACTGCGCGCTCAGCACCATCCCCGAGCGCTGTGCCGAGCTTGGTGAGCGCCCGAAGCAGCGGTGAGGGCGCTTTGCTTTCGCCCTCGTCGGCGGTGTCGGTCATGGCGAGGACCGAGCGGCCGGCGGTAAGCAGGCGAGCACCATCTTCCAGCGACAGGCGCAGCGGCTGCGAGAACCAGTCGGCGTAACGGATGCTGACGTGGTCGTCGGAGACGTCGACCTCGATCAGGGAGTCAGGCGTGAACGGGTACACCCCGACAAAGAACACGACCTCCTGAAGATCCGCAAGGAGCTGCCTCCGGGGGTAGGCGAAGCGAGCGACGATGTGGTCGATCGGTACACCGTCGGGCTGATCGGCCACCCAGGGGATCACCGACAAGAGCCGGGCCAGCCGGTCGCGTGCGTTGAGACGAGGATTCATCTCCGGGCCTCCAACCACTCGACGAAGTCGTTGCGGAGATTAGGGGGTTCGAGAATCTCCGCGTGTTCAAGGAAAGACAGCACGAACGAGCGAAACGCATCGATGTTGCGGACGTCGAGCGTGGCGTTGACTGACCCGTCGGGCCGATCGACGACGTCGCCGAGAATGTGGCGGGCGTAGGCGGCCTGATCGGCATCGACCACGATCGTCGCCTTGACAGCCCTCCCGTCGCCGAGTTCCCAGCCGCGAAGATCGATGGGCTCGTTCACGTCGCCAACCGGCGCCCTCGCAGGACCACTGAGCGAAACGTCGCCATCGATGCGATCGACGCGGTAGAGGCGCTGATCATCGCGAAGGCGGTCAAAGCCGCTCAGGTACCAGTGACCACGCGTGAACGACAGTTTCCACGGCTCGACGATCCGCTCGACACCGCTGTATGTGAACGACAGGGCCTGACGGTCGACGGCCGCACCAATCATGGTGGCAAGCGTGTTGTCGAACGGGATCCTGCCGAGACTGTCAGCTGACCCGACTCCACCGGCCGCGCCGAGTTTCACGAGTGCGGTGTTGTCGTCGTCGAGTCGGACGAGGTTGGTAGCGAGATGAAGCGCAGCGAGCTCGTCGACTTCGAAGGCGAGTTCCGCGCCAGCATACTCGGCACGGTCGAGGCGGTAGCCGTCGACGGGTGGGTCGACCCCGGGCACTGGTTCGACCCGCAAGGGCATGCCCATGGAGCGCAGATCGTCTTTGTCGCGTTCAAAGGCACGTCGGAAGGTGGCTTTGGTGTCGGGGTAGCCGCCGACCCGATCACGAAGCTCTTCGGCAGTGAGCGGGGTCTCGGCGTGGAGCAGCGCAGCTGTGAGGTTTAGCAAACGCTCGAGCTTGTCCATCAGGTAGACCTGCCTGTCACAGCGACGCAATCAACTTGTCGACCCGGTCGTCGTCAGCCTTGAACGGGTCCTTGCACAAAACGGTGCGTTGCGCCTGGTCGTTGAGCTTCAGATGAACCCAATCGACGGTGTAATCCCGCTTGCGTTCCTTGGCCCGCTTGATGAACTCACCCCGGAGTCGAGCCCGAGTGGTCTGCGGCGGGTGCTCGACGGCGTGAGAGATCTCTTCATCGGTGACGATTCGGTCGACCATGCCCTTGTGCTGCATTCGGTAGAAGAGGCCCCGCTCACGGTTGACGTCGTGATACTGCAGGTCGACGAGAGCGACTCGGGCATCGCTGAGGGTGAGTTCGTGACGCTCCCGGTACGCCTCGATCAGCTTGTATTTGATGACCCAGTCGAGTTCTCGGTCGAGCTTGAGCGGATCGTCCTCGAGGTGGCTGAGCGTGTACTCCCACATGTCGAGGGCGAGCTGTTCCTCATCGCTGAGATCGTGGTGCTCAGCGAAGCGAAGCGCCCGGTTGAGATACTCGCTCTGGATGTCGAGGGCCGAGACCTCGCGCCCGTTGGCGAGCCGGACCCGCTGAGTGCAGGTCATGTCGTGGCTGATCTCGCGAATCGCACGGATCGGATTCTCAAGGGTCATATCGCGGAGCACGACCTGGGGTTCTTCGAGCATGCGTAACATGAGCGAGCACGCGCCGACCTTTAAGAAGTTGGTGTACTCGCTCATGTTCGAGTCACCCACGATCACGTGGAGCCGGCGGTAGCGCTCGGCGTCGGCGTGGGGTTCGTCGCGGGTGTTGATGATCGGGCGGCTTCGGGTGGTGGCAGAGCTGACGCCCTCCCAGATGTGCTCGGCTCGCTGGCTGACGCAATATCTGGCGCCCCGCGCCGTCTGCAGGACCTTGCCGGCACCGGCGTAGATCTGGCGGCTGACGAGGAAGGGAATGAGCACCTCGGTGTACGACGAAAAATCATCGCGGCGGCTCGTGCAGTAGTTCTCGTGGCAGCCGTAGCTGTTGCCGGCGGAGTCGGTGTTGTTCTTGAACAGGTAGACGTCGCCGTGCACGCCTTCGTCGCCGAGGCGTTGCTCGGCACTGGTGAGGAGCTGTTCGAGTATCCGCTCCCCTGCCTTGTCGTGCACGACTAGTTCACGCACGCTGTCGCACTCGGGCGTGGCGTACTCGGGGTGGCTGCCGACGTCGAGGTAGAGCCGGGCCCCATTCGCGAGGAAGACGTTGCTGCTGCGACCCCACGACACCACCCTGCGGAAGAGGTATCGGGCGACTTCGTCGGGACTCAGGCGCCGTTGGCCGCGCAGGGTGCAGGTGACGCCGTATTCGTTCTCGATACCGAAGATCCGTCGCTGCACACCGCCAACTTAACGTCATCCTTGACCTTGGGCTCGGTTGAGGTCAGCGGTTGTTCTACGTCGTCGCTCCGTCGGGTAGCGGCGCCAGCCCGGTTGGGTGTCAGGCGAGCAGTTCTGTGATCTCGGGATCGTCGAGCCGCCGAAACGTTCGGCGATGGTCACCCCGTTCCAGCACGGCGACCTCGAGCGCGTCTGCCGTGAGCGTGCGTTCTGGTCCGGCGAGCGCGTCGACGCCTTGGCGGAGACCGTCAGCAAGGGTGGGAGGCTGTTCGAACGTGCCGAACCGCTCCGCAATCACTTCGGTCTCGCCCCCAAGCACCACCGACATATCCTCGTCGATGACGGTGCCGTCGTAAAGGATGTGGAAGAGCTGGTCGCCGGACCCGTCGTCGGCGTGGCCGATCTCGGCCACGAGAATCTCGATCTCCATCGGTTTCATCTCGTGGGTGAAGATCTGACCCAGGCTCTGAGCGTACTGGTTTGCGAGGCTTCGAGCATCGACGTCCTCGCGGCTGAACGAATAGCCCTTCATGTCGGCGTGACGAACACCTGCGATGCGGAGCTGATCAAACTCGTTGTATTTGCCGACCCCGGCGAACGCGATCCGGTCGTAGATCTCGCTGACCTTCCTTAGGGTCGACGAGGTGTTCTCGGCGCAGATCGCAACACCGTTGTCGAACCGGAACCCGACGAGGCTACGACCGCGAGCGATGCCCTTGCGGGCATAATCGGCACGATCCTTCATGACCTGCTCGGGAGCGACGTAGAACGGCATGTTCATGGTGGTCAGTTCCCCTGTCGGCGGGCAATGAGCGTCTGGGTGCGGGCGGCGAGGTCGTCGTCGCTGATACGGGTGTAGCCGTGGGCGGTGATCGTGGCAACGATTGGGTAGATGCCGCGGATCGGGTCGGGGCCACCGGTGGCAGAGTCCTCGTCTGCGGCTTCGAACAGGGCCTCGATCGCAAGGTCGGTGACTGCCCCGGCGTCCATGCTCTGGCGGTAGCCAAGCTTCACGACCGTGCCGGCGTGCAGGCTCCCCGAGCCCGTCGACGCATGGTCGGCCTCTTCGTAGCGGCCGCCGGTGACATCGAATTCGTAGAGTCGACCCTCGCCACGGGTGCGATCGAAGCCGGCGAAGATCGGCACGACGACCATGCCTTGCATGGCCATGGGCAGGTTGCCTCGAATCATTTGGCTGAGCTGGTTCGCCTTGCCCTCCAGGCTGAGCGTCGTGCCCTCGACCTTTTCGTAGTGCTCGAGCTGGAGTTGGAAGAGCTTCACCATTTCGATCGCCGGGCCGGCGGCGCCGGCAATTGCGACGCCGCTGTGGCGGTCGGCCGGGAAGACCTTCTCGAGCGTGCGGTGGCTGATCAGGTTGCCAGAGGTGGCGCGACGGTCGCCGGCCAAGAGCACGCCATCAGCGAAGCGGATCGCAACGCAGGTCGTGCCGTGGCGGTAGTCGTGGGGGTCGAGCGCTCCGTCGATCGGCGAGGGCGCTACACCTCTCGATGTAAGCAGTCGGTTGAAATCGGGTCCCGGATCGTCCTGGACGCTGAACAGCGGGAGATTCATCGGGGCTACTGCCCGCCCTTCTGGATGTAGCTCTTCACGAAGTCCTCGGCGTTGGTCTCGAGGACCTCGTCGATCTCGTCGAGCAGGTCGTCGAGCTCGGCTTTGAGTTCTTCGCCGCGCTCAGACGCTGACGGGTTGTCGGCCGTCTCGTTCTCACGCTCACTGGTGGCTGGCTTGCGGATCTGCTCGCGTTCGGCCATGACGTCTCCCTGGTCGCTCGGTCAGGTCCCGAGCCGCCGGAGCAGCTCGGCAGCGCTTTCGCACTCGTCAAATAACGTACCCACATGGGCCCGGGTCCCCCGCATCGGCTCCATCATCGGCACCCGCCGGAGCGCATCGGAGCCGATGTCGAAGACGAGGGAATCCCAGTTGGCGGCGACGACCTGCTCAGGAAAGGTATCGATGCAGCGCCCTCGGAAATAGGCACGGGTATCGGCGGGCGGCTCGCTGATCGCTGCGATCGCCTCGGCGTCGGTGACGAGCATCTCGAGACCAACCCGCCACGCAAGCCCTTTGTCAGGACGCATGTCGCTGTACTGGATGTCCATCGCTCGGAGCTTGGCGTCGCTCCACGCGAGGCCGTGCCGTTCGCGGTAGCCCTCGAGGAGTCGGAATTTGGCGACCCAGTCGAGCTGGTCGGCGAGTTCCATGGGGTCGCGTTCGAGTCCGGCCAGTACCTGCTCCCAACGGCGCAGGACCTCGTGGGTGGTCTCACCACCTGTCGCGTCGGTCCCGTGGCGATCGACGTACTCCTTGGCGAGATCGAGCAGCTCCCACTGTACTTCGAGTGCGGTGATCGTCGAGCCGTCGGCCAGCGGAAGGCCCTCTCGGAGGGTGAGGTCGTGGCTCACGTGACGCATAGAGCTCACGGGGGACGCGAACTCGAATTCATGCGGGATGAGGTCGTCCTCGACCATCGCGAGCACGAGGGCGGTCGTGCCGACCTTGAGGAAGGTGGCGACCTGCGACGGATTGGCGTCGCCGACGATCACGTGCAGCCGCCGGTACTTGCGAGCGTCAGCGTGGGGTTCGTCGCGGGTGTTGATGATCGGCCGCTTCAGCGTGGTCTCGAGCCCGACCTCTTCTTCGAAGAAGTCGGCGCGCTGGGTGAGCTGATAGTGCACTTCGTCGGTTCGCTGGCCGGGCAGCTCGGCGCCGACCTTGCCGGCTCCCGTGAAGATTTGACGGGTGATGAAGTGTGCAGTGCAGTGGCGAACAATCCGGCCGAATGGGGTGTCGCGGCTTACGAGATAGTTCTCGTGGGTGCCGTAGGAGTTGCCCCTGCCGTCGGAATTGTTCTTGTACAGCACCAGCTCCTGGCCCGCCGGGAGCAGCTCGTGTGCGGCGGCCATCGAACGTTGGATGATCAGTTCGCCGGCGCGGTCGTACAGGACGGCGCTGCGTGGGTCGGTGACCTCTGGGGTCGACATCTCCGGGTGGGCATGGTCGACGTAGTAGCGGGCACCGTTGCGGAGCACGGCATTGACGAGGTGCGTCTCGATCTCCGGCGGCAACGCTCCGAGGGGGCTGAAGCCTCGTGCGTCGGCTCCGGGAGTCTCGTCGATGAAGTCCCAGGCGATCACATCCGAGCGTGCGTCGGGCCGGTAGCCCTCGGACGCGAGGAACGCGTTGATCAGCAGCGACGACGCCGTGATTGGGTTGGGATCGTCGGTGCCGCGGTGGACGATTCCATACTCGGTCTCGATCCCGAAGGTCTTGGCGATGGCCATCGGTCGAACCCTACTCATTCCTCGCCACGACGCCCGATTGGCCACCCGACGATTCGGCGAGGTCAGTCGGCGGCCGGTTCGTCGACGATGCGGCGTCGATAGCGGCGGCCGAGGCTTGTCAGGATCTCGTACGGGATCGTGTCGGCGGCGACGGCAACATCATCGATGGTGATGGTGGGCCCGATCAGTTCGGCGGTGGATCCGGCGGTGACGGCGATGTCGGTCGGCAGTTCGGAGATGTCGACGGTGATGAGGTCCATCGATACGCGGCCCACGATCGGTGCGGTGTGGCCGTCGAACGCGACACGGCCGCGTCCCGACTGGGCCCGAAGAAGGCCGTCGGCGTAGCCCACCCCGATGGTTGCGACACGACGCTCCCCTGCCGTCGTGTGGGTCGCTCCGTAACCGATGGTGTCGCCGGCGGCGACCGTGCGGACCTGAAGCACATGCGAGTGGAGGTGGACGACCGGCTGAAGACCGAGACGTTGTCCGGGACTCGGGTCGGAGCCGTAGAGGCCGATGCCGGGACGGACATGATCGAAGTGAAATGGAGGGCCGAGCGCAATGCCTGACGTGCTCGCGAGCGACGCCACCCCGATTGGTAACTCCGTCCGGATCCGGTGATACGCCGCCAACTGGCGCTCGTTCTGGGTTGTGTCGGGGTCGTCCGCCGAGGCGAGGTGACTCATGACGTGCACGACGTCGAGTTGCTCGAGTTTCGAAGGGTCGGCGAGGAGCGCTGCGGTGTCGGCGGCATCGAGTCCGGTGCGGTTCATGCCGGTGTCGAGGTGAAGGCTGCACCGAAGGCGGTCCGTACGCACGGACGACAGCAAGGACCAGCGTTGGATCTGCTCGGCGCTGATCAACACCGGGGCGAGATCGTGGGCGATCAGTTGGTCGGTGGTGCCCGGGTGAGCGCCGGCAAGCACGAAGATATCGACCTCGGGAAGCGCGACGCGCAGATCGATACCTTCGCTGACCTCGGCGACGAAGAACTCGGTGCACCCCTCCTGGGCGAGTGCCTGAGCCACCGGAATGGCGCCGAGGCCATAGGCGTCGGCTTTGACCGTCGCTGCAACCTGCGCACCCGCGGCGAGCTCGCCGAGTCGCCGCCAGTTCGCTCGGACGGCGGCAAGGTCAATGACGAGTTCGGATGCGGTCCGGGGAGGCGGCGCCATGACCTCAGTCTTCCCGATCCGAGCGACGCACCGAGATCAGAGGATCTGGGAGAGGAACAGCTTGGTGCGGTCCTCTTCGGGCGAGGTGAAGAAGTGCTCGGGCGTACCGGTCTCCACGATCTCGCCGGACTCCATGAAGATGATCCGATCGGCGACCTCTCGGGCGAAGCCCATCTCGTGGGTGACTACGATCATGGTCATACCGCCGCGAGCGAGATCCTTCATCACGTCGAGGACCTCCTTGATCATCTCCGGGTCGAGTGCCGAGGTCGGCTCGTCAAAGAGCATGACGCGGGGTTCCATCGCCAGGGCCCGGGCGATGGCCACCCGCTGTTGCTGGCCACCGGACAGCTGGCCGGGGAACTTGTCAGCCTGTTCGGGAATGCCGACCCGTTCCAGGAGCTGGGTGGCCAAGGCCTCGGCTTCGCCCCGAGGCTTCTTGCGGACCCAGATGGGCGCCAACGTGATGTTGTCCCGCACCGTCAGGTGCGGGAACAGGTTGAACTGCTGGAACACCATGCCGACTTCGGAGCGAATCTTCTCGATGTTCCGGGTGTCGTTCGTGAGTTCGACACCGTCGACGATGATTCGGCCGCTCTGGTGTTGCTCGAGTCGGTTGATACAGCGGATCCACGTCGACTTGCCCGACCCCGAGGGACCCAGGACGACGACCACTTCGCGCTCCTTGATCGTGGCCGACACACCCTTCAGGGCCTGGAAGTCGCCGTACCACTTGTCGACACCCTCACAGATAATCATGTCATCGCGTGTGGCCAACTCTTCGGTGACGGCAACGGTTGCGTCGTTGATGCTCATGGTTTCTACCTTTCACCAACGCCGAGGTTTTTCTCAAGGCGCTGGGAGTACTTGGACATGGCGTAGGCGCCGACGAAGTAGATGACACAGATGAACAGGAGCGCAGGCTTGCGCTCACCGAGAAATTCCGGCTGGTTCGGGATGATGTCGCGTGCCATGCGGAGGAAGTCGAACACGCCGACGATGGCGAGCAGCGAGGTCTCCTTGTAGGTCGCGATCGCCTGACCGACGAGCGGCGGGATCGAGACACGCAGGCCTTGGGGCAAGACGATGAAACCGGTGCGCTGCACCGTGGTGAGACCGAGCGCGTCGCTTGCTTCGTACTGTCCCCGCCGCACGGCCTGGAGGCCGCCACGGACGTTCTCGGCCAGATATGCCGCCGAGAAGAGCACGAACGCGATCGTGACCGCGGCCAGAAGCGCCAGTTCCATGCCCTCGGGTAGGAACAAGTTCACGAACACCGTGAAGAAGAAGAGCATCGTGATGAGGGGAACGCCGCGGAAGGCCTCGATGTAGACAGTTGCGAGGAGGCGGAAGATTGGTAGACGAGAGGTGCGAGCCAGTGCGAGCAACACGCCGAGCGGGAAGCTGAACAACAAGGTGAAGACCGTGACGTAGATCGACACCATGAACCCGCCGGCGAAGTCTTCAGTGGGGACCTCAATCGATGATGGTGTATTTATGATGGTGGCCATAACGTGGAAGATTGTGATCGTGCCGGTCCAGACGTAGACGAGCGTCAGCCGTTGGCGAGCCTCCCCGATGAAGTTCGGGGCGAGCAGCGCAGTAAGGCCGAGCAGCAGGAAGCTCAGTCGAACCTTCTGGAGCATGCCGAACCAGCCGAAGAAGGCGGCGATCCAGGTAAAGGCAGCGATGGCCAAGACGAGAACGGCGAGTACCCGCCCGACCTCGCCAATGCCGGGTTTGGTGAGCGCCCACATCAGAGCGGCGCCGCCGATCCCGAAGGCGAGCCAGAGCGGAAGATCGACGGCAGCGACATAGGCCCAATCGAACTCCGGGCCACGGAGGATGGCGAAGAAGGTGACGAACGGCGCCAGGAACCAGCCGAGGATCAGCAGACCCCTGAAGTGCTGCTCGAATGCGCGTCCCCGGAGACGCCGACCGAGCACGTACGCCACTACGAGAACCACGAACATGATGGTCCACGGGTTTCGGGTGGTCTCAGCCACTTTGACGCTCGGCTCGAAGTTGAAGCCGCTGACTCCCGTCTCCTCGTCAGTGGAGAAGGTGTAGTTACCCCAGTTGTACCACCAGGTCGTCGAGATCAGGGCGCCGATGCCGGCGATGCTGAGGGGAATCGCCGGCAGGAACGTGCTGCGGCGACGTTTGTCGCCGAAACCGAACCAGATCGCAGCGGCGATGCCGATGAGTACAAGGCCTATCAGGAGCCAACCGCTGCGGCTGGAGATCGCGTCGCCGTAGGACTCGCGCACCACCGACAGGCCCTGGCTCGGGGCCGGTGAGCCGTCGAGGTAGACGAGAGCGCCCAAGCCATCCCGCGCCAAGGCTACGCCGTCGGCATCGGCGAGGAGGGGTGTGCCATCGTCGCCGACCAGTACGGAAGGCTGACGCAGGAACACGCCGAGCACGACGAGTACGCCCCACCCCACGCACCACGTGGCGATCTTCTTCATCGAGATGCCCCGGCCCACCTTCATGAGGCCGAGGCCGACTCCGCTGAGGACGAGGACCAGGCCGAGCGAGACCCATATCCGGTGGTAGTCGGACTCGGGGTATGCCTGGGTGAACAGCAGCCGCAGGTTGACCCGAACCGAGTTCCAGTTGGTCTCCTCACTGAAGATGAAGTTCAGCAACTGCTGGTAGGCGAAGAGCCCGAGCAAGGTGAACACGACCGTGAGTGACGTGCTTCGCGCGACGGCCCCGACGCTTCCTTGTCCGCCGCCGAAGAGGTTGCGTTGCATCCATTCGAGCGGTGGAAGGCTAGCCTCTTCCGGGCGGGTGGCCACGTCGGATTCAACCGTGGTCTGGGTGTCGAGCGGTGTGCTCTCCATGTCAGCGCTCCACGATCGCGAGTCGGACGTTGAAGAAGTTCACAACGACGCTGATCGTCAGCGAACAGGCGAGGTAGAACCCCATCCATATGGCAAAGACCTCGAGGCTCTTGCCGGTCTGGTTGTAAACGGTCTGCCCGACCTGCACGAGGTCGCTCGCGCCGACGGCGATCGCAAGAGACGTGTTCTTGGTGAGGTTCAGGTACTGGTTGCCGAGGGGCGGCAGGCTGACCCGGAATGCCTGCGGCAGGATGACCCGCCGAAGCATGGTCGACCGGCGCAGCCCGATGGCCTTGGCAGCTTCGGTCTGGCCCTTCGGAACAGCGAGGATGCCCGCACGGACGATTTCGGCGATGAACGCCGCCGTGTAGAGGACGATGCCGAAGAAGACCGCCGCGAATCCCTGTGAGAAGTTGAGACCGCCGGGCCCGGGGTTGGGGAAGTTGCCGCGTTGCTCGAAGTCGGGCCGTCCGAGACCCAGAGGCCCACCGTCGCGGCCATCACCGAATTTTTCGCCGAGCACGTTGAACAGGTCACTGCCGGAATTGACGATCCAACTCGAACCGCCGGGCCACAGGATCCAGATGAACGCGCCGGCGAAGACGGCTCCGACGCCGGCGAAGATCATCCGGAAGTAGTCGTCGTCGGTGAGATTGGCGAGGCCAGCCGGCGTGCTGCGGCTGGTGAGGAAGCGGCGGATCCAGTTCGCGGCGGCGCCAACGGCAAGCACCGTCAGCAGCACCTGGACGAGATCGGCGGGCACGGAGTCGATGCCATCGGCGATGGCATCGAAGATCCCGCCGACCCAACCAAAGACTGGATGGAGGACCCAGCCGATCGCCCCGACGACGGCTATGACGCCGAGCATCGCGCCGGTTGGGTGGGTCATCACCCCAGTGGCGTCTTGTTGGGCCTGTCGGCGCTTTCGGACAAGGCTGCCGATAATTACGCCGATCAGGATGAAGACCATCCATTGGTAGAACCCGTCGGCGACATAGATCCGCGGCACGGACAGGCCCTTGTTGGAGACGTGAAGCCAGCCGTTGATTGGTCCGACACCCGCATTGAAGTTCTCGAGGCCGGACAGGACGGCGAAGAAGATGATGATGTGAACCAGCAACGGGATGTTGCGCTCGTACTCGATGAAAGCACTCGATGTCTTGGAGACGATCCAGTTATTCGACAACCTCGCAACACCTACGAGGATGCCGATGATCGTGGCGACGAAGATGCCGCCGACCGCGAGTCGGATCGTGTTTACCATGCCCGCATACAACGCCCGGCCACCCGTGTCGGGTTCGTCATCGATCGTTCCGTTTAGGTTGATACCCGGGTTGATCTCCAGGAAGTCGAAACCGGTCTTGATGCTCTTGGCCTCAAGGTTGTCGCCCGCCTGAACGGCGAGGAACCAGAGGGCGGCGACCACCAACACGAGCGTTACGACTTGGGCGAACCACTTCACCACAACGGCGTCGCGGTATAGGGGTGGTCGTTGTGTTGCGGCCGTCGCCAAGGAACGGTTGGCTGTGTTGGACACCCTCGTGTTCCCCCAGCGTGGCGTGATGTTTCGAGTGAGCCTCGAACAGTGACTCGGGGGCTGGACCGAAGACGGCTCAGCCCCCTGGTCACCGTCCGGGTGTCCTCAGGAGGGCACCCGGCGAGGTGTCAGATGTGATTGGTTAGCTGACGGATTAGCGGGCCGGCGGGGCGTAGATGAGGCCGCCGTCGGTCCACTGGGCGTTGGCCGAACCCTCACGGGTGATCCCGAGCGGGGTCAGGTGACGGTCGAAGATGTCAGAGTAGTTACCGACCTGGCTGATCACCTGGTAGAAGGCGTCGGCGGACAGGCCCATTGCAGACTGAAGTTCACCTTCGCCACCGAGCAGACGGCCGATCTCTGCGGTTGGCGGGTTGGCGGCGGCGTCGTCGACGTTGCCTTCGTTGATGCCGTTCTCATCGGCGATCATCGTGGCGTAGACGGTCCAGTTCACGGCGTCGGCGAAGGCCGAGTCGTTCTGGCCGTAGGTCGGGCCGAGCGGCTCCTTCGAAATCGGCGTGGCTGGGAAGATTGCCCATTCCTGATCGGCGGGCTGCTGCTCGGCCTTACGCCCAACGAGGGCCGAACCGTCGGTGGTGATGATGTCGCACGCACCGTTGATGAAGGCGTCGGTAACCTGATTGAAATCCTCGAAGGTCTGCAGATCGATGCTGATGCCCTCGGCGTCAGCGGCGTCGGCGATGTTCTTCTCAGTGGTGGTGCCGGCGTTGGTGCACACAACGGCACCGTCGATGTTGGCGACGCCCGAGGCGCCGGAGAAGCCGTCGCTGGCGCGACCCATCAGCTGCTGACCGTCGAAGTAGGTGGTCGGACCGAAGTCCATGCCGACGTCGGTGTCACGGCTCTGGGTCCAGGTCGTGTTGCGGAACAACACGTCGACCTGGCCGGTCTGGACGGCGGTGAAGCGCTCCGCGGCTGTGAGCGGTACGAAGTTCACGGCGTCTGCGTCGCCGAGGATGGCGGCCGCAGTAGCGCGGCAGTAGTCGGCGTCGAAGCCGACCTGTGAGCCGTCGGGCTGGGTGACCGAGAAGCCGACACCGGCGCCGGAGACACCACAGTTTAGTTCACCGCGGGCTACGACGGCGGCGAGCACGCTGCCATCCTGGGTTGTTTCGACGACGTCTTCGCTGTCGGCGGCCTCGCCGCTGTCGCTGTCGTCATCACCGCAGGCTGAAGCCACGAGAGTGAAGCCCAGCAGGACGGCGAGAAGTCGCAGTAGAAGATGCTTCTGCATTGGTTTAATTCCTCCAGTTGGAACACCCCGATCGGGGTGGGGGAAGACCCTACACCGGTCCCAAACCTTCTTCCACGGACGCCGTCGACTGCTCACGCGCACGAAACCAATCGGAAATTCCTGAGCGAGGGCGTGTTCGCCCTCCCGGGTGCTGGTGGCGGGCTAGAGGTACTGGCCGGTGGTGACGGAATCGATTGCTTTTCCGCCCTCTCCGTCGGTATTGGTGTGGATCAGCGTCCGCACGTAAACGATGCGCTCACCCTTCTTGCCTGAAATCTTCGCCCAGTCATCGGGGTTGGTCGTGTTGGGCAGGTCCTCGTGCTCCTTGAACTCCTGGCGGATCGAGGAAAGGAGATCTTCGGTGCGAATGCCCTTGGGGCCGCCGGCGATCTGCCGCTTGATGGCGAGTTTCTTAGCCCTTCGAACGATGTTTTCGATCATGGCGCCCGACGAGAAGTCCTTGAAGTGCATAACCTCTTTGTCGCCGTTTTGATACGTGATCTCAAGAAAGCGGTTGGCCTCATCGTCTCGGTACATCTCTCGCACGGTGTCCTCGATCATGGCTTGGACAGCCTTGTCCGGGTCGCCTCCACCGATGGTGTCGACCATGTCGGGATCGATCGGTAGGTCGCTGGTGAGATAGCGCCCGAAGATCGACGCTGCCGACTCCTCGCTGGGGCGTTCGATCTTGATCTTCACGTCGAGGCGGCCCGGCCGCAGAATTGCCGGGTCGATGAGGTCCTCTCGATTGGAGGCGCCGATCACGATGACGTTCTTGAGCGTCTCGACACCGTCAATCTCTGCGAGCAACTGCGGCACGATCGTCGACTCGATGTCGGAGCTGATGCCGCTGCCGCGGGTGCGGAAAAGCGATTCCATCTCGTCGAAGAAGACGATGACGGGCCACCCCTGCTCACTCTTCTCGCGGGCTCGCTGGAACACCATCCGGATCTGACGCTCGGTCTCGCCGACGTATTTGTTGAGCAGCTCTGGACCCTTGATGTTGAGGAAAAAGCTTCGGGCGTCGCGATCGCCGGAGACCTCCGCTACCTTTCTGGCCAGGCTGTTGGCGACGGCTTTGGCAATAAGCGTCTTGCCACAGCCAGGCGGGCCGTAGAGCAGGATGCCCTTGGGCGCGGGGAGGTCGTACTCGCTAAAGAGCGCTTGGTGCACGAACGGCAACTCGACGGCATCAGTGATCTGCTCGATCTGGTCGTTGAGGCCGCCGACGTCGTCGTAGGAGACGTCGGGGACCTCTTCGAGCACGAGATCTTCGACATCGGGACGGGGAAGCCGTTCGAGCACCATGCCGGCGCGAGGATCGATCAGGACACTGTCGCCGGAGCGAAGCGGACCATCGAGCAGGCCCTCCCCGAGTTCGACCACGCGATGATCGTCGGCGCGGCCGACGATCATCGCTCGGCGGCCGTCTTCGAGGACTTCCTTAATGATGGCGATTTCGCCCGTGGTCTCGGGACGGCGGGCCATTACGATGTTGAACGACTCGTTGAGCACGACTTCCTGGCCGCGTTCGAGCGACCCGAGAAGTTCGGGCTGCACCGCGACGCGCATCTTGCGACCGCCGGCGTGCACGTCGACGGTGTCGTCGTCGTTAAGCTCGAGAACGGTGCCGTACCCCGACGGTGGCTGGGTGAGCTTGTCGACTTCATCTCGGAGAGTGGCGATGTGCTCGCGCGCCTCGCGGAGTGTGTAGGTGAGCTTCTCGTTCTGGGAGACCGCTTGGGCTAGTTGTTCCTTGGTTTCGAGCAGGCGCTCTTCGAGGGTGCGGACGCGCTTGGGCGAATCTTGGAGCCGCCGGCGGAGTGCCGCGACCTCGTCCTCGAGTCCGGCTGCGACCATGCGCAACCGGTTGACCTCCGAAGATGCGCTTTGCTCGTCCACGAAACTCTCCGTTCGTCGCCTCGACGCCACCCTAGACGGGACGCCGTTCCTGTCGGCACCTTCGCGCACGTTGGAAGATGTCGCCACGCCGGGTGTGCGCATACGGTGGAGGTCATCGTCTCCGTGTATTCGATTGTCTATTCGACGATGTACACTCTCGACGGAGTAGGCGGGCCCACCGCTGGGCGCGCATCGAGCGTGAGGTACACCCCATGAAGGTTTGGATCGATCAGGATCTCTGCACTGGCGACGGTCTCTGCGAAGAGATCGCTCCCGATGTCTTCACCCTCCTCGACGACGGCTTGGCCTACGTCAAGGAAGGCGACAAGATCTTCTCGGATCCCGGCGGGCCGGAGGGCCTCGCCGTCGTGAAGGCCGGTCAGGAAGAGGCCACCATCGAGTCGGCCGAAGAGTGCCCTGGTGAGTGCATTTTCATCGAGGTCTGATCCTTCCATCTGAGGTCTGACACGAAGGGAGGGTTCCGACCCTCCCTTCGTCGCGTTCGGGCTACGGTGCGTCATGCCCATCGAATGGCTGCCACCATCCGCCCACGAGTTTTTGCGGGGAACTCGTCTCGCTTGTCGCCGAGGCGGGAGAGGCCGTTCCCCATGCGGTCCCGTTATGGTTCGACTGGGACGGCGAGGCGATCGAGTTCTTCACCCGCCCCAACCGCCCCAAAGTGGCGTGCCTGCAACCTGAACCGAAGATAGCCGTCTTGGTAAGCGCCGAAGGCACCGAGCCCATCTATTGGGTGCGCATCGAGGGTGTCGCAAAGCTGCACGCCGACGCGGCCGAGCTGGTGGAACGGCTCTGCGACCGCTATCTCGACCTCGCCGACCCTGCCCACCGGGAGCTCGATACCGATATCCGAGCAATGCGTCGCCAAGCGATCAGGGTCCGCGTCGAGCCTGAACGGTTCTTTCACTTCCAGGGGTAAGCGCTCAGCAGTCCGGCAAGACAAGGTCAGTCTCCAGGCCCTCGGCGATCAATGCCTCGAGACGATCGGTGCGCACGGCGTAGGCAACGCTGCTCCCCCGCGTGGTCGCCGCATAGGCGACACCGACCACGGTGCCGGTGGTGTCGATCAGTGCAGCGCCAGAGTCGCCCGCTTCGATCCGGGCGGCGAGCAGCCACGAGTGGCGTTCGATGCGCTCGTCACTCGCGACCGCCTCGATTCGCACAGTGACGGGACGATCGATTCGAAACGGTGTGGGGTCGACAGTCGGACCCGATTCCCATCCGAACACGGCACCCACGGTGCCGTCGTCGGCTGGACCGAGCGGCAACGGCTCAAAGTCGGCACCTCGCACCCGAATCAGGGCGAGGTCATCGATGACGTTGAAGGCCACGATTTCGCCATCCAGGCTCGTGCCGTCGCCGAGCTCGACGGTCGGCGTGTCGAGTCCCACCAGCACGTGGGCGTTGGTGGCGACCAGGTCTCTGCCTACCGCGAAGCCGCTGCCCTGGGTGGTGCGCCCACAGGCGATCCCGGTGACCCGCACTGTCGACTTTGCCACGTCGCCGCGCGCGTCGACGGTGAGGCCGTCGTCGTCGGGCGGCGGACCCGGATCTGGGGGTGACGCCAACGGCGGCCGGCCCGGGGGAGGCTCGCCGGAGGCATCGCTGGCGCATCCAGCTGCCAGCACGACGCCGACGAGTAGGACGGACAGAAGCTTTCGCATTACTCGGCGAGCAACCGGGCGTGGGTCAAGAAGCCGGTGTGGCCCACCATGCGATGGTCGGGACGAACGGCGGTGCCGTTGAGGTACCAACTCCGATGCAGGACCTCGATCGTCTCAATCATACCGAACCGCGAGTCCTCGAAGGCTTCATGAAGCTGAGAGACCTGAATGATGCTCGGTGTGTAGGCGAGGAAAATTCCGCCGCGACGCAAGGCCGTCTCAGCGTGGGGCACGACCTGCCACGGCTCAGGGAGGTCGAGGACGATGCGATCGAGGGCGATCTCGTCGACACCTGCGTAGACGTCGCGGACGTGTGTCCGATAGCGGTCGAGGGCCTCAGCGCCGAGGAAGCGTGCCACTGCGGCGCGGGCGTGGTGCTCGAAGTCTTCGCGAAGCTCGTAACCAACTATGTCGGCGCCGGCGCGCAGCATGCCCATCGAGAGGGCCCCGGACCCGAGGCCTGATTCCAGCACCCTGGCCCCGGGGAAGATGTCGGCATGGATCAGGATCGGGCCGATGTCCTTCGGGTACACCACCTGCGCGCCGCGCGGCATCTTCAGGACGAAGTCGGTGATCGTCGGTCGGATGGCGATTAATACCATGCCCCGACTCGACCGGTATGTCTCCCCTTCCGGCTTTCCGATCAGCTCGTCGTGCGGGAGCACCCCGGAGTGCGAGTGGAACTCGCCACCTTCCTCGAGATCGATCAGGTAGCGCCGCTTCTTGCGGTCAATCAACAGTACGGGCTCACCGGCCCGCAATACGCCGCTGCGGCTCATGGGGTGACCTCCTGGGGTTTGCTTCCGATCGTGAGCGAGAAGGGTCGGGTGACTCGTTCAATGAGGGCGCAGAACGAGAACGGTGCCCGTTTTGCGGCCCGACTCTCGTGGGGCAAATCGAATCCGTGCTCGGTAAGCAGATCCTGGGTAACAAGTGTGAGATCCCGCTCTCGGGCGAATCGGACTGCGTACTCAGCCGAGACGTCGCTGTAGTCGCCGATGCCGAGTCCGACATAGCAGCCCTCGGCGTCGTAGCCGAGTTCGTTGAGGATGTCCCCGACCGCAAGCGAGTTCTTGCCGCCGCTCACGGCCACGAGAAGACGATCGCCCGGCTGGAGCATGTCGAACTGCGCGATGGCCTTAGCGGTCTGATCTCGGCAGAGCTTTCGGAAGTGCCCGCTGCAGAAACTCGGGTTGTGGCGACGGATATCAATGATCGCGGGCTCCCGACACACCCGGCACTTCACGAGTCGCTCCCGCCCGAGATGACCGAGCGGATCTCTACGACTGCACTGGCGGTGAGCATCGCGTCGGCGGAAACGAGCTTGCCGTCCTCAATCACGAGTTGACTTTCGCGATTGAGGTCGAGTCGCTTGAGTAGCGCTCTGTCGGTCATCGTGCCGTCGAACTCGAGTTCCCGCGCCGGGTTGCGGAGCAGGACCTTCACGCGGGCGACGCACCCTTCGACTTTGACGCCCTCGCCGGCGCTTCGAGGTGGGTGATCACGAACGACTGCCCTGGCTGGAGCGCCTGACGGAACGCGATGGGCGCCTCACCCCGCTTGGTGACCTTGCTCGACCACGACGCGATCCGCAGAACGGCGAATGCAACGAGCCACAGCCGGCTACCGCCAAGAAGACCTCTGCGAAGCGCGTTCGTTCGGACCGTTCGTTTCAGGGCTGTTGTGCCGAAGGAGCGCCAGGACATCAGATCCGCCGAATCTCCACGATCGTCGATTTCTTGGCACCGAGGCGCTTCCCGATGAGATAGGCCACGAGCAACAGGAGCATCCCGCCACCGACGGCGGCGGGCAGCAGCTTGGGTTTAGCCTCGTCGACCTGGCCTCGGACCTCGTTCGAAAGCTCGCGGAACCCGGCCTCGAGTTCGTCTCGTGTGATCTTGGAGGTCTCGTCAGCCACTAGAGCGTCTTCTTCCTAATGCGCCAAGCGAGCAGGCCAATGCTGATGGCCAGCGCCAGGAGGGTGAACAGGTAGGGCAGCCATGAGAGGTTGCCAGTCATCCACGAACCGCCTTCTTCCTGGAGGAAGCGAAGCAGCGCAAGCGTCAGGGCAATGCCACCGAGAATCAAGAGCACGCTGCCGAGCAGCCCGAAGCCGATCCAGCGGCCTGCGCCTTTCAGCGGCTCGGTAGTCTCCTGCCTGGCGTAGTTCTTAATCAGGTCGAGGAGGTCGACGACCCCCTGCTTCTCAGCCATCCCATACCTGTCCGTCGCGGCGAAGACGGCAGTCTACCGGCCGTTGTCGCCGAGGGCGTCGAGCAACTCGCGACGCTCGTCGATGATCGCGCAGGCGCTTGCGCTCCGGGTGACCGGATCGGAGGCGCGCAACAAGGCGGCGGTGTCGAGAGGGCCGAGCCCGCTGAACGTGATCAGGCGCCAGATCGACGTGTCGAGATGTTCGGGGTCGATCTGAGGTACCTCGAACTCGAGTCCGGGTTGGTTGCGCCGGGCGGCATCGACCAGCGCATGGACCGCTGCGGCGAGGTTCGCTGCGGCAATGTCGAGACCGTCTTCGACGATGTCGTCGGGCCAATCGGTGACCATGGCGCGGGGGTACGGGGCGTCGTCGAGCCACTCATCGACCCTGACTCGCCGGGTGCCAACAGCGACGAGCGACACCCGTCCGTCGGGGAGACCGACCATCTCCAGCACGCGCCCGACGGTTCCAATGTCGGCGCGGACGTCGTCTCCCCCGACTTCACGCCCTCGTTCGATACCGACGATGCCAAAGTCAGCTTCG
>CAJWHS010000012.1 GCA_913041415.1 uncultured Acidimicrobiaceae bacterium
ATTTGTGTGATAGGGGCTTTCAAGTATTGCTTCCAAAGTATCCTACTGCAACATTATTATTAAATTATGAGCAGTTAGAACTTGCGTATTATCCAAAGGGTGCGGTGGCGCTATCCGATCAAATCGATTGGCGGCGAGCGGCTCGACGTTGCCGAGATCACCGAGTTCGGCATCATCGGCGACCGTGGCTGGGGCCTGGTCGACGAGGACACGGGCAACGTTCTCACCGCCCGTCGGGCGCCCACGTTGTTGATGGCGACGGGCGCGATCGTCGACGGTGCGCTGGTGACGACCACGGTCGAAGGTGATGTGCTGCGCACATCGGCCGACTACAGCGATTGGCTCGGTCAGCCGGTCCGGCTCGAACGCGCCGGCGACACCGGCGGCACCTACGAGAACCCGATGGATTTCGAGAACGACGCCGACTGGATCAGCTGGCAAGGGCCCGCCGGCGCCTGGCACGACTCAGGGCGCGCTCGCGTCTCGATCGTCAGTACCGCATCCCTCGGCGACTGGGACGGTCGCCGGTTCCGTTCCAATGTGATCGTCGACGGCGCCGGTGAGAACAATCTGATCGGTGAGCGCATCACGATCGGCGCCGCGACGCTCAACGTCACCAAGGGCATCGACCGGTGTGTGATGGTCACCCGTCCTCAGCCCGGCCTCGACCGCGACCTGTCCGTGTTGACGACACTTCTGAGGGCCGATGTCACGACCCTCAGTGTCGGCGCCGCCGTCGAGGTCGCCGGAGCTGTCGGGGTCGGGGACGAGGTCATCGCGGTTCCCTCATGACCGCCCGCCATCTGATCCTGTCTCTTGCCACGGTGATAGTGCTCTCCGCGTGCGGTGGAGGCGACATCGACGACACCCCCAGCGCAAGCGAGTCGCTCGCCATCGAAACCTATATCGGCAGCGAACTGTCGCTCGACGAGCAACGCTGCATTCTCGAGGGCACCCGGGTGCTCGACATCGAACCCGAACGCATCGCCGCCGACGATCTCACCGCGGATGAAGACGGCGAACTCCTCGCCATCGTTGCCGAGTGTCTCGAGGACCCGGCGTCGTTCGAGCCTTTCGTCGACTCCTTGATCGCCGGCGCAGCCGAAGGCGGCACCAACCTCACCCGCAGAGAGGCTCAGTGCGCGATCCGAGCGCTCGAGACCGACGGGGATGAGGAAGAGATCTTGGCGTGTCTGAGCGACGAGACCCTCGACTCGATCGAGGATCCGACGATCGATCTGCTGAGCGACCAGTGCCGACGCGGCAACAACCAGGCGTGTGACGAGCTCTACCGGAGCGCTCCCGAGGACAGCGACGCCTCGATCTACGGCATGACGTGCGCGAACCGGCTGCCCGAAGGCACCGGCTTCACCTGCTTCGACGAACTCGGCTGATCAGCTGTCGTCGCCGGCGGGCGGGCGGTAAAAGACCGCAAGCTGCGTGAGCGCGGCGCCGACGCCACCCGCGGCGGCGATCAACATGCCGGTGACGCCATCGAGATCCTCAATGAGGCACAGCGCATGGTCGAGGCTGTACTCGCCGGGGCCGATGGTGGCGACGCCGATGACGAGGATGGCGTAGATGAAGTTCAGCTCGATGCCGTCCTTTGCCGACATGAAGCCGTTTTCCCAGTGGACCGTGGCGCCCGCCACCCACATGAGTGCGACGATGGCCAGTGCGGCGAGCGGAGTGAAGAGGCCGAGTGCGAAGAGGATGCCCGCCCCGAGTTCCGTGCTGGCGGCGAGGATCGCGTGGAAACGGCCCGGGCGCATGCCCATCGAGTCGAACCAGCTGGCGGTGCCATTGATCTTTCCGCCCTTGAAGAACTTCTGGTACCCGTGTGCGGCCATGGCAACGCCGGCGCAGACCCGAACTACCAACAGGCCCAGGCTCGCAGCGTCAGCATCGACGATGTGGTTCTGAGCGATCAGTGTGCTGGACATGGGGATCTCCTCTCCGGCGGCGCAGTGTAGAAGACTCGCTCGATGCCCGTCTCCATCCTCGCCGCCGTGCGGAGCCCGTTTGCCGAGGCCGATGGCGTGCTGGCGGGCTGGCATCCGGTTGATCTGAGTGTCGAGATCGCCGACGCTGCGATCACCCGAGCGGGGGTAACGGCGGCGTCACTCGATCATGTATGGGTGGGGTGCGACGAACCGGTCGGCGCGCAGGGTGCCAATCTCACTCGGGCGATCGTGCTCGCAGCCGGTTGGCCGGTCGCCCTCGGCGGCACGGTCGTCGAGGCCGGCCCCCACAGCGGTGTGGCTGCGCTCGGCGCTGCGGTCGACGCCATCGATGCCGGGCGGGTCGAGCGGGCGATCGTGCTCGGCGTCTCGAGCGCGTCGATCGTGCAGCCCGGTGCCGCTGCTCTCGCTCGCCTTTACGGACGTCCCTGGGGTGATGGTCCTGCGGCCCGCTTCGCCGACGACGGCGGACTCGTCCCGCCAGTCGTTGCCGCCGACCGCCACGCAGCAGCGTTGGGAATTGATCGGTTTGCGCAGGACGAGTGGGGACGGCGGGCGCTTGGACGTCGCACTCCCCCGCCCGCCGGAGCGATCCTGGCCGTCGGCGCCCGACCCGGCGATGCGGTCGCCGTCCAGCGCGACACGCCCGTGACCACCGACGTTATGCGTTCCATCGCCCACGACCTCGAACCGATCTTCGACACCAACGGCACCACCACCGCCCTGACGTTCGCGCCGGCTGCGGACGGTGTCGTTGCACTTGTGCTCGGCCGCGCTGGCGAGGCGCTCGGTGAAGTCGAGATGACGACGAGCCTCGCCGGCTCGCCACTCGACGTCGTCTCCGTTCGCCCCGATCGCGCCGTGGATCGGCTGGACCTCGCAGCGATCTCGGCATCGACCGCGTTGGCGGCCCTCGCACTCAACGAGTTCGACCCGGCTCTGGTCGACATCGACGGGAGCACGACAGCGGTCGGCGACGCGGCCGCCGCCGAAGATCTCCGCCCCTTGGTCGATGGTCTGCACCGTTCGCCGCCGAGCACCACCGGCTTCGGTGCCCGCGTCGGTGCCGGTGCTGCGGCAGGTTACGTCTGGAGGCGGCTCTAGCCTGATGGTGTGGAGCTCTTCGGCTACCCCATCCTCAACATCGCCATTGCGATCACGATCGGTTACTTTTTTTGGCGTACTGGGTTTCGGATCCTGCGCGGCATGGCGGCGCCGATCCCCGAGCCGCCTCCGCCGGGTGAACTGCGTAAGGTCAAGATCATGTACCGCTGCGGCATCTGCGGTACCGAGGTTCGGATGACGGTGGCACCCGATCAGGAGCCCCCGCCGCCTCGCCACTGTCTTGAGGACATGGACCTCGTCGCCCCGATCAACGACTGATTCCCGGCGAACCACATTGTCCACAGCCTGTGGACAACGGTGGGGAGAATTACACGGATGTGATTCCGGACCAGGGTGAACCGACTTCCGAACCGGCCTATCCTCTCCGCCATGTCGCAGAAGCCTGCCAAGCGTCGAGTGTCCGGTGGTCGTACCACGCCGAAGGGCACGCGCCCCGATGGTTTCACCCCCGAGACCGTGAGCCACACCGGCCACGAAGACCTGCCGCCGAGCCCGCCGTGGGTCCCTGCTTTGATGTTCGGCCTGCTCGGCCTCGGCATCGCCGTGATCTTGCTCAACTATGTCGGCTCGATCTGGGACACCAACAACGGCATCCTGTTGCTTGGCCTCGGCATGATTCTCGGCGGCATCGTGACCGCCACCCAATACCGCTGACGCTCCGACACCCGACTCAGTCGAAGTTCTCCCAATAGCGGCTCGGCATCGGGCCCTGCTGGTGCTTGTACTTCGATTTGAGCTCGCTCGACCCGTACGGAGTATCGGCAGGGGTGGTCATCTGCTGGAAGCTGATCTGTCCGATCTTCATGTTCGGGTACAGCGTGATCGGCAGGTTGGCGACATTGCTCAGTTCAAGCGTGAGCTGGCCGTCGAAACCGGCATCGACGAAACCGGCCGTCGAGTGAATAAGCAATCCGAGACGACCGAGTGACGACTTGCCCTCAAGACGAGCGACGAGATCGTCGGGCACAGCGACGCGCTCCAGGGTCGAGCCGAGCACGAACTCGCCCGGGTGGAGAATGAACGGCTCCTCACCGCTGCCGGGCACCTCGACCAGCTCGGTCAGCTCTTCGAGGTTCTGCTTCACGTTGATGTGCCCCATGGCGTGGTTCTTGAACACCCGGAAGAACCGGTCAAGACGAAGATCGATCGACGACGGCTGCAACGAGTCCGGGCTGAGCGGGTCGATAACGATGCGCCCGGTGTCGAGCTGCTCGCGAAGGGTACGGTCGGACAGGATCACGGGTTTTCTCCAGCGGTCTGCGTGGCGTGCAGGGGTGTCGGGACAGCGTCGGGATCGACCTCGACGGGTCCGCTTCGATCAGGGTGGTCGCCGGGTCGGGCGTCGTCGACGTCGAGCAACTCGAGTTGGGCACCGCGGGCGGCTTGCGCGCCCTCCATCCAGTGACGGCGACACAGCAGGTCGTAGGTGACCTCGCCGGCGGTTGGCCCGCTGGTGTCGCCCACAACGACGGTGGCACCGCTGATGACCTGGACTCCGTCGACAAATCGGGCGTTGTGCGTGGCGCGTGCGCCGCACCAGCACCGGGCTTCGACCTGGATCTCGGTGCGGGTGTCGGCGAGCTCCATCAGCCGGGCCGACCCGTCGAACATGACGCCCTGGAAGGTGGTGAGGAGACCGAACGTGTAGACGTCGACGCCGAGTTCGTCGACAACTCGGGCCAACTGCTCGCATTGGGCCGGCTGATAGAACTGCACCTCGTCGCAGATCACCGCGTTGAGATGGCCGAGTGACTTGGCCCGCTGCCGGATGAGGTCGAAGAGGTCAGACGGCGGCTCGACGATTTCGGCGTCGGCCGAAACGCCGAGACGGCTCGACACTCGACCTTCTCGCCGGTCGAGCTGGGTCATCAGCAGGGTGGTGAGACCACGGGCGCGCAGGTTGTGGTGGATCTGCAGGGCCTGGGTGCTTTTCCCCGACCCCATCGTCCCGAAGGTGAACCGCAGCTTCGCCATCGGCGGCGACCCTACCCGCTCAGCGGGGTCACTATCGCCTCAACTTCCCGACGGCGCTGACCAACGCTCGACGAGCACGGCGTCCGCCTTGACCGCGCCCGTCCAGCAGTACAGCAAGACGGTCGGCTCGGCCCCGAAACGCTACGCATGGCGGTGCCAGGGCGGGTTGTGTACGGCGTCGCCCGGGACCGAGTCGGTCCAGGTTCCGTCCCCGCTGCCGGACGCCGGCGTGCCGGCGTCCGGCAGCGGGGACGTGGTAGAGCTCCTCTGCTTCGTGCTCGTCAAGCGGGTACTCGAGGTGCGGGCCCCACACACCGATCCCGACTCGCACCGACAGGTGTTTGATGATCGACGGCGCAGGACCCACGAGCTGCACGTACCCATAGTTGGCGAGGTACTCCTCGCTCAGGATGTCGAGGTAACCGACGGCCTGACGCCAGGGCAGATCGTGGGCGATGCGGAGAAACTCCTCGATGACGGTGTCCAAGGCCGCATCACCGCTCAGACCGACAACGGCCAGGTGGCGGTGGAGCGGGAGGAGTCTCGTCAGACGAGCGAACCGCATCCAGCACGTCGAGCACCTCGGCGACCATCGGGAACTCCGGCACCGTCGGTCGCGAGCAGTGGAACGCTGCGATTCGGCCGAGCAACTCGTTGATCACGCCCCGAGTGTGCCGCTACGCTCGGCGCTCTTCGCGGGTGTAGTTCAATGGTAGAACATCAGCTTCCCAAGCTGAGAACGCGAGTTCGATTCTCGTCACCCGCTCCACGGCGATTCCAAAGCGCAGGCCTGGCCTCTAAACAAGCAGCGCCACTCATGGCTGGCACGCTTGACCCGGATAAGACCTGAGACCACGATCAGGTCGGTGACCACGAGCCCAACGAATCGCTCCTACTGGGTAGTCCCCGGCAAGCTCGCCGCCGGCGCCTATCCCAACACACATTCGGTCGTATCCGACGATCAGTTTGACGTTGTCGAGCAATTGCTTCGAGTTGGAATTGGAGACTTTGTCAATCTGACGCAGGACAGTCCGGGCGGCACGGAGAGCCATCTGGTGCGCTACGACAAGGCCATCAACGGGCGGGCAAGCGTCAGTCGTTTCGAAATTCCAGACTTCGCCATTCCAACCGTTCAAGCGATGGCCGCAATCCTCGACCACATTGACCGACAACTCGCCGCTGGCCTTGGCGTTTACGTTCACTGTTGGGCGGGTCTCGGCCGAACCGGCACGGTCGTTGGATGCTGGCTCGTCCGGCATCGGCTTGCCAACAGTGACGACGTTCTCTCCGTGATCGCAAAACGGCGCAAAGGCAACCAACGAGCCGGAGATCACGCCAGCCCCGAGACAGCGGCACAACGAATGTTCGTGCGTGCGTGGCCAACAGGGAGTTGATTTCTTCCAGCCCGGCGACAGCGTTGACCCGATTCGCCAACGGGGTTACCTCGACCGACGACTATGGGATGGCGTTCAACGCCGGGGTACCGACCGCCTCGGGCGAGGTTCGCTTCACAACAAACCCGTGGCTCCCGACCGCCGGCGACAACGTGACCGAGTGGCTGCCATATGACGGCGATGTCGAGCCGATCATCGTCAGGAGCGATGGCGGCGCCTTCGACCGCCAGATTCGACTCGTCGAACGATGCGTGGGCGGAGGCCGCACTGAGGCACGGCGCCCGTCACCTCGGCTCCATGACTCGCTCGAGATCATGGGTTTCCTCACCGAGTGGGAAACCGTCTGCCTCGCCGAACATCAAGACTGACCCGCGCACGACCGGGCGGGCGCTGATCGCGGTCGAGCGCTACCGTTCGGCATGCAGCGATTCGTCCTTGCCGGACTCTCTCACGAGACCAACACCTTCTCGCCGCAACCCACCACTTTGGGTCGCTTCGGGCGATCCGAAGACGAGTCGGGTCTGCTCCACGGGCCAGAAGCGATCGCGGGGATGGCGGGCACCCGGACGCCGGTTGGCGGCTTCCTCGACATTCTTGAGGGCCACGACGCCGAACTCGTCGTACCCCTCGTCGCAAGCGCCGTCCCGTCAGGACGGGTAACCGATGAGAGCTACGAAACGATGGCGGGACGCATCACCGACGCCGTTGCGGCCGGCGCAGACGCCGTGTTCCTCAGCCTCCACGGCGCGATGGTCACCGACAGTCACGACGATGCGGAAGGCGAGTTGCTGCGCCGCATCCGAGCCATCGATCCCGACATCCCGATCGCAGTGGCCCTCGACTTCCACCTCGGCATGTCGCCCGAACTCTGCCGGAACGCCACCGTGGTAACCGGCTTCCGCACCTACCCGCACATCGACACCTACGAGACCGCCCAACGCGCCGGGGGCACGCTCCTGCGAGCGCTTGCCGGTGAGGTCGAACCGGTCATCTCGTGGGGCGTGCTGCCGCTGATGACGAACATGTTGAACCAGACACCGTTGCGTCAGCCGATGAAGGACATCATGGATCGGGCGATCGCCGCAGAGGCTGACAACGAGGTACTGACGGCCTCGGTTTTCGGTGGCTTCCCGCTGTCGGACATCCCCCACACCGGGCTCAGCGTCATCGTCGTGTCCGACGGCGACAAGGCCGCAGGAGACGCCCTCCGCGACGAACTTCTCGATCTCGCCTGGGAGCGTCGCGCAGATTTCATCCACGACTTCGAGCCGATGACAGCGTCGATCGCCCGAGCGACCTCGGTACCGGTGGGCCCGGTGGTGCTGCACGACCACGGCGACAACTGCGGCGCCGGCGGCGTGACCGATGTGATGTCCGTGCTCGGCGAGTGCCTGCATCAAGGCCTTGATGACATCGTGGCCGGGCCTTACCGCGATCCGGAAGCAGCGGCGATCCTGATCAACGCCGGGGTCGGAGCGACGGTGACCCTCGACCTGGGCGGCAAGGTCGACATGCCCGCTCGGGGGCTCACGGGCCAACCGATGTCCATGACCGGGACGGTCACCGCCGTTGCCGACGGCCGCTACAAGGTCACCGGCCCGATGATGACCGGCATGGCGATGAATCTCGGCCCCTGCGCCGTGCTCAACATCGGTCCTGCCCTCGTAATCGTCTGCACGGACCCACTCGAGCCGTTCGACGTCGACTTCTACGACGTGCTCGGCATCGACCCAACCGAGCACCGCATCCTGCTCATCAAATCCCGTCAGCACTTCCGGGCTGTCTTCGAGCCGATCGCCCAAGAGATCATCGGCGTGGCCGGCCCAGGGGTGTGCAGCGAGGACTACTCGGTGGTCGAGTTCGAACGCATTCGTCGACCGATGTACCCGATGGATCTCGACACCCCGAAGACCGTCATCGGGAACTGAGGCGACCGCAGCGCGGCCCCGGTTCGCCCTTGGACCTCACCGCTCGAGGCTGACGATCTAAAGTCGACGACCGTGGCGAACGGACGGCACTCGACGAACCTCGGCGAGGTCCAACTCCCACGTGCGTCGAGTTCGCCTCTGCGCGAGGTCGGCCGACGCGTCGGCTTCGCCGTGTCGCTGGTCGTTTTCGTTGCGCTCATCGTGCTCCTCGGGCGTGACGGCTACGTCGACGACACAGGCGATCAAATCGGGTTCCTCGACTCGCTCTACTACGCGTCGGTGACGGTCACGACAACCGGCTACGGCGACATCACCGCCGTGTCGGACGGGGCCCGTCTAGCCACGATCGTTCTCATCACCCCTGCCCGGATCGTTTTCCTGATCCTCGTGGTCGGCACCACCGTCGAGGTGCTCACGGATCGATCCCGGCAGCTTCTTCTCATCCGACGCTGGAGGCGCCGCGTGCGAGATCACTACGTCATTCTCGGTTTTGGTTCGACCGGGGCATCAGCCGCCGCCGACCTCGTCCGCCGTGGGGTGGAACCAGACAGGATCGTCGCTGTCGATATCGACGCCTCGGCCGTCGCCGAGGCCGCAAATCGAGGCTTCGTCGCCATTCAGGGCAACGCCACGAACAGCGCCGTCCTCGGTCAGGCCGCCGTCCGACAAGCGAAGGCCGTGATCATCGCTCCCAACCGCGATGACACCGCCGTGCTCGCCACCCTCACAGTTCGCGAGATCAACAGCACCGCCCACATCGTCGCCGGCGGCCGCGATCAGGAGAACCTCCACCTCCTTCGCCAAGGGGGCGCCAACGAAGTCATCGACGCGACCGCCGCCGTCGGGCGGATGCTCGGCATCGCAACGAAGTCTCCCGGCGCGATCGGTGTGCTCGATGAACTCCTCGAAGCCGGCATCGGACTCGAACTCGTGGAGATCGAGTGCGCGACACCAAATGATCTTCCGGTGATGCCCGACAACGCCTCGCTCGTCTCGGTCGTGCGCAACGGACGTCACCTCCGCCCCGATGTGGCGGGCGATCCGCAGCCCGGCGATCGCCTCGTCGTTCTCAACGACCGCGACGCCTGACCACCTACGGCTGACATCGTCGGCACCGAAGTCTCATCGGCAGACGTACGGCGCTCCCCTCACTTCGATCTCGTCGTTTGGGAGACCGGGCATGCGCCGGGCCTACGATCTCGCCATGACGGGGGCTGAAGACACGATCAACCACGAAGCGTTCGAGACGCAGTGCCGCGCCGGTATCGAAGCGTGGATCGCCGAACATCTGGGCGGCGAGGTCATCGCCATGGAGCGGCTCGAACGCTGGCGGCCACAGTGGAAGGTCTCGTACACGAGCAGCGGTGAGACCGGTGCCGTGCTTGTGCGCGGCAATCGTCCGATCGCTCCGGTCGACGCACTGCGGTTCGAGATGGTGTGCATGCAGGTCCTCGAACGCAACGGCATCCTCGTCCCCCACATCCACGGCTGGATGGACGAACCGGTCGCCTTCGTCATGGACTGGGTCGAGACCGAAGACCGTGCCCCTGGAATGCTCCACACGGCGATGGACACCCCGTCGGAGATGGATCCCGAACGCTGGCAGGCCACGCTCAGCTACATGACCCACCTCGCTGCGGTGCATGCCGTACCGGTGAGCGAGTTCGCCGATGTGAAGCAGCTCGCCAACCCACCGAGCGAGCCACGCGACATCGCCTTGCAGGCCGTGGACCGCATGTACGCCATGGGCGAGATGGCGGGCAACATCGATCCGTCGTTGTCCTTCCTGCAGATGTGGCTGCGCCGCAACGCACCGACCGACCGCCACGATGTGCACTTCCTGTGCGGCGACGCCGGCCAGTTCATGTCACGCGGCACCGACGTGGTCGCCCTGCTCGACTTCGAGATCGCCAACGTCGGCGACACCCACTGGGATCTCGCGTGCTTCCGAGGCCGCCATCCCTTCGAGAACATGGGCGACATCCCGGCGCTCTACCGCGAGTACGAGCGGGTCACCGGAACGCCGATCGATCGCCGGGTCGTCGGCTACTACACCGTCGCTTTCCTGCAGCTCGCCGTCATCGGGGCGACCTTCTTCATGATGCCGGAGATCCGGGGTGGGAACTGGATCGAAGGCATGCTCGAGAAGGCGAGCATCACCCGGCGGGCCTATGAGGCAATCGCCGAACTCCACGACCTCGAACTGGACTACGACCTCACGCTCCCCGACCCGACCCCCGACTCGCTGGAGGCGTCAGGCCTGCGGAAGCTGATCGCCGATATCGGACGACTGCCGACCTCAAGCGCCTTCGCCGACTGGGAGCGAGATCTGCTCGGCGCCATCCCCGACTTCCTTCTCAACTACACGCGATATCGCAGCTGGTTCGAGACGACCTCGCGCACTGACATCGAGGCGTTCCTCGGCGAGTCGTTCGACGATCTCGCTGCGGCAGACGCCGCAATTCAGGCCCGTATCGACACCGACGACCCGGCCGACGACAACGAACTCGTCCGGCTCATGCACCGCCGCATGCTGCGCCTCTCGATGATCACGGCCGGCACCGACCCCGACAAGGCCAATCCCTTCTTCTACGTTCTTGAGCCAGTGATCGATCACTAACGAGACGAGGGGAGGGGTTCAGCCGAGCGTGCGGGCCCAGACCGCGTAGAGCGGGTCGGTGCGAGCTCCCGGGTTACGGTGCTGAAGGGTCGGCTCGCCAAATGCTTCGGTGAGATCGAAGTAAGCACCGACGATGCGCATCCGGGTGACATCGTCGTTCTCGAGCCAACCCCGGATCGCTTTCGTCGGGAAGCAGCGATTCGAGAACGTGCACACGAACACCCCGCCCGGTTGCAGCACGCGAGCAACCTCGGCAAAGACGTCGAGCGGTCGGGTGAGGTAGTCGACCGACACGGCACAGGTCACCGCTGCGAATGCTGCATCGTCATGGGGCAGTGCCGTGTCGATGTTGAGGTCCTGGACATGCCACTCGTCGGCCATGTCGTTGGCCGTCAACTCGTTCGCGTTCATACCGGTGACAACAAGCCGGTCTGGCTTGGTCGGAAAATGCGAGATCCACGACGAGCAGACGTCGAGCACCGGCCCAGAGTCGGGACCCGTGAGGTGAAGCTCCTCGTACAGCTCACCGATGGCGACGATCGCACCGTCATCGATGTGCGTCACGAAACGGTCGAACGCATAGAAGTCCGCGTCGTCGGTCTCGTCGCCTCGAGCGAAGAAACCCTTAGGGAACGAGGTGGCGTGGCGGGGGTCCATCCGCCCATAGTCGCGCCCGAACCCGGCTTCGACAGAACCGGCCGAACCACAGAACAGACCCGGGACAATCGCTCAGGAATCGGTACGCTTGCGGAGTGGACAGACGTCCAGGAACCGTCACGCAAGGTCCAGAGGATGAAGCCGACCGCCTTTGCCGCCAACGGGATCCAGGTCCTGGTTTTCGCCCGCTGCGCGGCATCGCCTCGACCGGTGCGCATGGCGGCACCCTAGGTCGCCCGGCACCTGCAGGCCGACCGGCCTCACCCGATGTGTAGATCGTCCACCGAGCTGACGACGACCCCGTCGACATCAATGTCGTACGTCCGGTCGGCGAGATCAACTCGAAGCTCAGCCGACCGTCCTGCCCGCTCCCACCGCATGACGAGATGGTCCGGCGCCGTGCCGCCGACCGTGAAGGCGCCGTCGAACAGCGCTGACTCGGATGTCCGCCACCGAAGCAGGTGAAGGAGTGAACGGACCACCGGCCGCTCAAGTTCGGCCGCGAGTGACTCGGAAGAGTGGTACGGCCGGTTAATATCTCGCCCGACACCGGTGCGCCGCAACAACGCCATGTCGTTGGGCGCAGCGAGCAGACCGGCGTAGTAGATCTGCGGGATACCGGGCGAGAAGATCTGGATCAGGCGGCTGATGATCTGGGCGGCATCGTCGCTGCCGAGCGCCTCGAAGTAGGTGCCGTTGACCTGATAGAGGTCAAGGTTCGAGGCCGCCGCCCCGGTGGACTCGCGACTGCGGCCCTCACTTGCGTCGTGCATCGCTTCGACAAACGCGTCGACCTGCGCAGGCTGGAGGAGTCCCGGCTTGTCGCCCTCGGGCGCGACATCGACCACACCAATCCCGTCGTGGGTGTCGAGCACGGTGAGGCAGTTGGTCGGGCGGATGCCGAGCCAGTGTCGGAACGGCTCGGCGTCACCAGCATGGAGCGCATACAAGACGAGTGGCGGCAGGGCGAAGTCGTAGACGAAGTCGACTCGAGAGGCGACCTCTATCTGGAACCCGAAGTACGAGTGGACCTCGACCAGCAGGTGCATGCCGCGCCTGTGCGACTCCGTGCGCAGCTGGGAGATGAACTCGAAGCAGGCCGGGAGCATGAAGCATGTGGTGCCGCGCTCCTTGATGGCGTACCCCACCGCGTCGAGACGAACGAGCTTCACCCCGTTCTCCGACAGCCGATCGAGCACGGTCATCAGATAGGCCCAGCCGGCCGGGTGGTAGACGTCGATGTCGATCTGCTCGGACGTGAAGGTCGTCCAGACCTCGGTGGGTACACCAGCGACCTCGTAGGTCGTGAACGGTGGCCACGGCCGCGGACGATAAATCAACACAAGCTCCTCGTCGGTGGCACCGCCGGGGAAGATCATGTCCCTGGTGAGGAACATGCCGTGGAACTCCGAGGCCTCGCCCTTCTCGAGCCAGTCCTGGAACGGTTCGGATTCCGACGAGACATGGTTGACGATGAGATCAGCCATGATCTCGAAGTCCTCCCCGAGGGCACCGACCTCGGCCCAGCCCCCAAGCCGGGAATCGACCTGGGTGTGATCAATCGGATCGAAGCCCGCATCCGAGCCATCGATCGGTGGGAAGAACGGCAGCAGGTGAGTACCGCCGAACGCCCCGCCAAACGGGCCGCGCATGACCTCGCCGAGGCCGACGAGATCGGTGGCGAGACGGTCGACATAGGTGATCAGCTGCGGTGCGTTGCGCAGTGGGGGCGGCGGCGGCTGGGTGTCCATCGACGCGACGCTACCTTCTAGCCTGATCGACGTGACCGATCAGTCGACCCTTCCCGAGACCAGCGATGTCGTTGTCGTCGGTGCCGGTCTCGCCGGCCTTGCCGCCGCCCGAATCTTGCACGAAGCGGGCCGCTCGGTGATCGTGCTCGAGGCGTCCGATGGCGTCGGTGGGCGGGTCCGCAGCGACATCGTCGACGGATTCATCCTCGACCGCGGTTTCCAGATCTTGTTGCGGGCCTACCCCGAGCTCGACCGTCAGTTCGACATCCATGCGCTTGATCTCCGCTCATTCGATCCCGGCGCACTCGTTCGGGTCGGCGAGAAGCTCGCACTGCTGGGCGACCCACTCCGCAAGCCCACGACACTACCGTCGTCGGTGTTGTCGCCGGTCGGCAGCCTCTTCGACAAGCTCCGGCTCTTCAGAGATCGCCTTCGCCTCGGACGCACCGACACCACCCAGCTACTGCGACAGCCCGATACGTCGACTCGTGAAGGCTTGGCGGCTCGTGGCTACAGCGACGCCATGATCGACCGTTTCTTCCGTCCCTTTGTCGGCGGCATCCAACTCGACCCGACGCTGGCGACCTCCAACCGCATGTTCGACGTCGTCCTGCAACAACTCTTCCGCGCCGACGCCGTCGTCCCGGCGAAGGGCATGGGCGAGATCCCCGCTCAGCTGGCCTCGCGCCTACCTACCGACGCCATCTACCTGAACACCCCCGTCACCGCCGTCAGCGCCGGCTCGGTCACCACCGGGCGCGGCACGATCACCGCAACCGACGTGATCGTCGCTGTCGAGGGGCCCGCCGCTGCGGAGCTGCTCGGCCTGCCGCCGGTCGACTCCAACCCGGCAACTTGCGTCTGGTTCGCCGCCGACAGCCCACCGATCACCGAGCCACTGCTCGTCCTCGACGGCGAGGGACCGGCCCGCAACATTGCCATCATGAGCAACGTCTCACCGGCGTACGCACCGGCCGGCAAGGCGCTGATCGGGGGCGCCTGCCCCGGCATGCTCGACCCCGACATCGAGCCGGCCGTCCGAGCTCAACTCCGCGACATCTGGGGGGCCCAGGTCGACCGCTGGATACATCTCCGCACCGACGCCATCCCGCACGGCCAGCCAACGCAGCCGCCGTCATTTTCCCCGAAACAGCGGACTGCGCTGGGCGACGGACTGCACGTCTGCGGCGACCACCGCGACACCTCGTCGATCCAGGGAGCGTTGTACTCCGGTCGCCGCTGCGCCGAAACGATCCTCGCCGGCTGACCCGGTCACGCTGGGCCCGGCCGTCGAGCGGCCACTACGTTGGCGTTCGTGCGTCACACGACCGAGCAGCTCGACATCTGGCGTCGTGATGGCGGCGCGATACTCGATTCGTTCTTCACGGCCAATGAACTGGCCCCGTGCGTCGACGGCATGGAGCAGATGTACGGGCACCTACGCCCCGACGACCCGGTCACCCACGAGAACTTCGATGCCAAGACCCGCTACGCCGCCCAGTTTGCGAACACCACCGACTTGCCGTTCCTCGCCACTCCCGAACTCAACCTGATCGGCCTGCATCCCGCCCTAGTCGCCTGTGCCCGAGAGGCGCTCGGCACCGACGACGTTCGGATGTACCAATGCCACACGTGGGCCAAGTTCACCGGCCAGACCGACTTCGATCAGCCGTTTCACTGCGACTACAAGAACCACACGCTGACGGTGCCGGGCGAGAACGAACTCGATCGCACGATCAACTTCATGATCTATCTCACCGACGTCACCGACGAGCACGGAGCGATCCACTACGCGCCGGTACCGGAGTCGGATCCGATCACTGGCCCGATGCGGTCGCAATTCGCAGGTGAGGCGGACGGCTACGAAGCGCAGCTCCGAGCGATCGAGCGGAGTGGCGCCGCGCCCGCCGGGTCGGTCTTCGCCTACGGCATCGACGTCTTCCACCGGGGCACCAACCTCACCCTGCCCGACGCCCATCGCTTCACCGTCACCGCCAGCTACAAGGCCGCCGGCAACGACCAGATCGGCTGGTCGGCCTGGCCTCGCTTCTTCCGCGAGCCGTGGCATCTCGTGATGGACAACGCCAGCGTCGAGCAGCGGACCTGCCTCGGCATCCCCGCACCCGGCGACCCGTTCTGGACCGAGATGACGCTCGCTCGCACCAAGGATCGCTGGCCGAATAGTGACTGGTCGGACTACGACGAGGCGCTCATCACCTCATCGACCGATCGCTCCTGCTGATTCTTCGACGGGAAGCGAAGCGCGGCCGCCATCTACGCTCGCCCCCATGGCCGATGCACTGATCCTGACCAAGCGCGACGACGGGGTTGCGATCGTCTCCACCAACGACGATCCGCTCAACCGCATGACGCTCGAGTACGTCGACATGTTCAGCGAGGTGGTCGATAACATCGAAGCAGACGACTCGATCCGCTCGTTCGTCGTCACCGCCGAGGGCACGACGAACTTCTCCGTCGGCATGAACCTCAAGCAATTGCCCGAGGGCCTGAAGCGGGCGGGCAGCGTCGACGCCTTCTTCGATCAACGGCTGGCGCTGATCAGCCGAATCGAGACGATGGGCAAACCATCGGTCGCCACCCTCTTCGGGCACTGTCTTGGCGGCGGCATCGAACTCCCGCTTGGCTGCACCTTCCGTCTCGCGGCCGAGCAAGACGCCAACATCGGCCTCCCCGAGATGGACCTCGGCTCGACCCCCGCGTGGGGCGGCAGCGCCCGCCTCACCAAGACGGTCGGCCGCCAGCACGCGCTCGACATGATCCTGCGAGCCAAGACCCTCACCGGACCAGAAGCACTGGTGATCGGCCTCGTCAATGAGGTCTGGCCGCTCGCCGAACTGAAAGACCGGGCGATCCAGCTCGCCGTCGATCTTGCCAAACAACCCCGCCTTGCGGTGAGCGGCATGCTTGCAGCGCTCCATGACGCTGAGCACAAGACGCTAGACGAACTCCTCGTCGCCGAGCGGACGGCGGTGCACGCAACCATGGGCACACCCGACGCCGCCGAGGGGATGAAGGCCTTCCTCGAAAAGCGAGCGCCGGTATTCAACCAGGACGTGGGCTGATCAGGCGTGGGGTTGGGTCGCCATCGCCTCGGCGATCACCTCAGCGGCCGACGCCACCCCGGAACCACGGAGCGGCGCGCCGACGACCCGAAGGCCTGCCTCGATCGTGCCGAGCGCCCCGAGGAGCGCAGGGGGGTTGACGTGACCCATGTGCCCGATCCGGAAACTTCCGGTGTGGTCCATGACGCCGAGACCGATCGTGAGCCCAGCGGTGTTCTCGCAAACGTTCGCGAGCGCCAGTGCATCGACGTGAGGGGTCAGAACGGTGGTGACGCAATTGGCCTGTGCTCCGCGCTCTCGGATCATCAACTCGACCCCACCAGGGGTCTCCCACGTGAGCACCGCTGACCGGACGGCATCGCCCAGCACCCGATGGCGATGCCAGCGTACGGCGAGGGTCTCCTCGTCAATCATGCCCAGTGCCTCACGGAGGGCGAACAAGTGGCTGACCGGCGGGGTGCCGGAGAACTGCTGGTAGATCTGCTCGCCCTCAAGTCGGGCTTGCCAGTCGAAGTACCCGTCGCGCAGGTCGGCGTTGCGTCCGCGCTCGATCGCTCGCTCGTTGGCCCAGACGATTCCGAGACCCGGTGGGGTCATGAGACCCTTCTGTGACGCAGCAATGGTGATATCGACACCCCAGGCATCCATGTGGAATTCGTCGCACGCCATGGACGCAATGCAGTCGACGACGAAGAGGGCCGATGATCCCGATGCAGCAATCGACCGCCCGATCGCTTCGATGTCGTTGCGGACCGAAATCGCCGTGTCGACGTGGACTGCGAGAACGGCAGCAAACTCGTCAGCCGGGCCAGCGGCGAGTCGAGCCGCAACGGCCTCGGCGTCGACCGGTGAGCGAGGCGTCGCTGGCAGGGTCTCAACCTCGATGCCGGACCGCTCGAGGAACAACCCCCACACAGCCGGAAAGCGACCCGATTCCAGAACGAGGACCTTGTCGCCTCGACTGAGTGTGTTGGCGGCCGCCATCTGCCAACCGGAATGACCGTTCCCGATGCTCAAGAAGGCGCGACCGGCGGTGTCGGCTATTGCCGGTAGCCGAGCGAACACTTCGTCGGCGACATCGAGCAACTCGCCTTCGTAGATGTTGGGCATTGGCAGCCGGAAGGCGGCGAGCACCCGTTCGGGCATGACCGAGGGACCGGGGATCGCCACCATCGGGGTTCCGTGTCGCAACGTCATCGCCGGGACCGTAGTCCTGGGCGCACCGTTCCGCTCGACCCGGCTGAGCCGTCGATGCGCGTTCTTTGGCTGTGAGCCGGTGGGGCTCAGGCAGCCTGACGGGATTCGGCGGTGGCGGCGACGAACGCAGCGAACGCCGGGCACTCATCAAGCACGGTGGCGAACTCGCGGCGGTTGAACGCCAGGACGTCGGCGTCGCTAAGCGCCGAGACGGTGGCGGTGCGGCGGGAGTTCTCGAGCAGGGCGATTTCGCCGACGATGTCACCAGCGCCGAGGGTGGCGACCTCGTCGCCTTCGCGACTGACCGCGAGCGAACCATCGAGGACGACGAGGAACTCGCGGCCGACGCCCGCTTCGTTCATGATGGTCGTGCCACCGGGAACGGTGACACGGGTGCCGAGTCGGAGCACTGTCTCGAGCTCGGCTGTTCGGACGGTCGAGGCGACCGCGGAATCAAGCAGAGTGGTAGGGATGTCGATTCGACGACGGAGCAGCATTGGGGGATACCTCCGGGTTTCGCTCCGCACGGAAGTTGCGGGCATGTCTTTACTGTACGGACGCAAGCCGATCGGGGGATGCTGCTGCGACAACCGTCACATCGATGCTCGACGAGCCGGTCAGCGATTCGAAACAGTGCAGACATTACCGATTTGAACGATCGTTCAATCAACGTGCCGCTCCCGAGCTCCAAGGACCTCGTATCGATCGGGGCCGGCTACCACGAGGATCCAGCAGCCTCGATGTCGCTGCGCGCCGACGCCTACACCTCACCCACTTGGTTCCCCCACGAGCAGCAGGCGACCTTCGCCCGCACCTGGCAGTGGATCGACCATGTCGAGAACGTCCGAGAGCCGGGTCGCTATGTCACCGCACAGATCGCCGGGATGTCGATCGTCGTCGTGCAAACCCAAGAGGACGAACTCAAGGCCTTCTAAAACGTCTGCAAGCACCGGGCGCACGAACTCGTCTCTGGTTCGGGAACCACCCGCAACCTGGTGTGCCCATATCACGCCTGGACCTACGACTTCGACGGCCACCTCACCGGTGCCCGCCGCACGGGCGGCCTGATCGGATTCGACACCGCCGAGATCTGCCTCGATGAGGTCCAGGTCACCGAGTTCGGTGGGTTCGTCTACGTCAACCTCGACCCGGACGCAGCACCCCTCGCCGAGCAGGCGGGCGAGCTCGGCGCGGAGATCGCCCACTGGGCACCCGACGTTGAGCAGTTGACGTTTGCTCATCGTCTGACCTACGAGATTGAGTCGAACTGGAAGAACGTCGTCGACAACTTTCTCGAGTGCTACCACTGCCACGTCGTTCACAAGGACTTCTCCTCTCTCGTCGACATGGACACCTACAAGGTGACCACCCACGGGATCTACAGCTCCCACATGGCCGAGGCCGGGAAGAGCACGAATTCTGCCTACGACGTCAGCGAGGCCACGGTCACCGGTCTGGTGGCTGTGGCCCAACACCTGCCTGATGCGCTACCCGGGTCGCGACAACTTCATCGTCATGCACATCATCCCCGTCGGGCCGGAGCGGACGCTCGAGACGTACGACTTCTTCCTAGAGACAGCCGAACCCAACTAGGCCGAACTCGACTCGATTCGCTGCATCGACGACGTACTCCAACCCGAAGACACCGGTCTCGTCGAGAGCGTGCAGCGCGGTATGCCCACCCCCGCCTTCGATCAGGGGTGCGTCGTGCACGACCCGACCGGCTCCGGACTCTCCGAGCACGCCGTGCACCACTTCCACGGCCTCGTACTCGACGCGTATCGCGCCGGCACATGAGTCGGATGTCAGTCAGGAAAGCTCACGAGGATCGCCGCGCAGGCGATCGTGACCCCGCCCGTACCGTCGGCATCAATGGGCGGAACGTTCAAGCCGCCCCTTTCGGCCCGGACGGTCACGACGCCGTACGGCACCTCTTCGGCGACCGCGTCGAGGTCCACAGCGTCGGGCTTGGCGCAGCCGATCATCACATTGACGTGCATGTCGTCGCGGGACTTGCCGGCCGCATTGAAGAGGTTGAGCGAACTGTGCCGAAGGGCGTCGAAGACCGCCCGTCGGGCAGCCTTGGTGTAGTCGCGGCCTCGGACGTCGACGCCCATGCCCATCTCGGTGATCCAGCGCGTGGTGCTCATGGCCGGAACGGTAACTGCCGGGGGCGCGGGGCGACGTGGTCGCTGGTGGGCGCGGCGGTGTCGGACGGGCGATCCGCAAACGCTTCGAGGCCGAAGGAGCAATCGTCTATGCCAGAGATCTGAGCGACGGCGGCAGTGTCGGTGGTGACGCGCCTGCCGGCTCCTTTCTCCCCCTCAAGGTCACCGGCGAGGCTGCCGTCATGGCCGACTTCGCCCATGCGCGCGACACCCACGGCCGACTCGACATCCTCGTGAACGCTGCCGGTATCGAGAGCGAGACCACGACGCTTGCGCAATGGAACCAGATCTTCGCCATCAACTTCACCGGCACCTTTCTCACGTCGAAGCATGCGCTGCAGCTCCTTCGCAAGAGCGAAGGCGACGCCTCAATCATCAACTTCGGCAGCTACAACGGCTTCATCGCCGACCCCGAACTGGCGGCGTATTGCGCCACCAAGGGTGCTGTCCACGCCCTCACCAAGGCAATGGAGTGGGATCACTCTCCCGAATGCATTCGAGTCAAGGCCGTGTGCCCCGGCTACGTCGATACACCGATGCTGCAATCGTTCTTTCAGGAGAACAGCAATATCGACTCGCTGCAACAAGCCGTCCGCGATGTCCGTCCGTTGCGAACGTTCGGCACACAGACCGACATTGCGAACCTCGTCAACTGGCTGGCGAGCGACGAGGCTCGCTACGCATCCAGCCAATTGTGGTTGCTCGACGGGGGACTGTCGGCACAGGTCCAGCAGATGCGGCTCTAACGCGCAACGACACCACAGCCGATAAGCGGGAACACATCCTCGCAATGCTCGCCCGCGACGGCATCTCTGACGTGACCATGCGAGCCGTCACCCGAGAGGCGGGGGTCGCACTCGGCCTCGCCGCCTACCACTTCGAGGACAAGGACGGTCTCGTCGCTGCGGCGCTCGAACTGATCGCCGACGGCGATGCCGCCCTCGTCGAGCCGACCCCTTGGGCCGAGCCCGGCGAAGCGCTGCGGACCGCCCTCCACCGCATCGCCGACCCTGATTTCTTGTCCGTGCCCTACCTGGCTCTCCGGCTCCAACTGTGGTCACTCGCCGGCGTCGACGAGCGGTACGCCGCGATCAACCAGGCGGCGCAACGACGCTATCTCACCGGTCTGGTCGCATTGTTGGCCGCCGCCCGGCCCGATCTCGATCCCGACGAAGTCGAGCGGCGGGCCAACGACATCCTCATCGTGCAAAACGGGGTCTGATTGATCGCGGTCCTCGTTCCCGACCCCGATACGGTCGCCCGTTCCGTGGACAGGACCGAGGCGATCGCCTTCAATGACAGGCCTGACAGCACGGCGACCCGCTCAGCCTGAGCGTCAGGCCCGCACGGCGGCATGCGCCGCGTGCACGACCCGGATCGATCGCATGACGTGGTCGGTCGAAGGGAACATCCGGTTCATCGCATAGACGACCGCGAGGTCCTGTTCGAGGTCGACGACCGCCATCGAGCCGCCAAGGCCGGCCCACCACACCGTCTCGTCGTTCACCCCGACCGGCATCGATCGAGAGCTGTGTCCGAAGCCGACGCCCATACGGACATTCGTGCCCGTGACAGGGTCGGGACCGTCCCAGTCAACCGTGCGGACGAGATCCAGCGCACCCTCGCCCAGCGGGTCACAATCGATGGCCGAGTGGCGAGTGAGGAGGCTGAGCAACTGCGCGACGGAGCGAGCGTTGCCGTGGCCGTTCGACGAGGGGAACTCTGACGCCTGCCACCGAGCCGTGTTGACGTCAGCCACGCGGTCGGGACCACCGCTCGATGGCGGCATTGCGTCGTGGTCGGTCTCGGCAATCCGCAGCCGGACCGACTCGGGAACGCCTAGGTGGAAGTCGATGTCATACGGTTCGGTGAGTTCAGCGCGGAGCCAGTCGCCCATCGTCTGACCGGCGACCCGGCGCACGACCTCGCCGAGCAGGAACCCCTGGGTGAAGGCGTGATACGCAAACGCCTCCCCGGGAGGCCGGATCGGCGGCTGCGCGGCCAAAAGGGAGCAGCATTCGTCCCAGTCGAACATCGTCTCGTGCTTGAGTGGCGGCCGGAACTCGTGGAGCCCGGCTAGATGGGTGAGCGCGTGGCGGACGGTGACATCACCTTTCCCGGCGGCGGCGAACTCGGGCCAGTGCACGGCGATCGGATCGTCGACCGACAGCACACCCCGGTCGTGGAGGAGCAGCACGACGAGCGCCGCGACCGTCTTGGTCGTGCTCCACAAATTGACGATCGTATCGGACTCCCACGGGCGGGATCCGTCAACCGACGCCGACCCGCCCCAGATGTCACAGACGAGACGTCCCCGATGCACGACCGCAACACTTGCGCCGAGTTCCGCATCCTCGTCGAAGTTGGTGGCGAGCGCCGATCGCACCGGTTCGTACCGCTCGTCGGCGTCGCCGTTGATCGTGGGTGCCATCGGCCACCTCCGCATCCGGGCGAACGACGGCGATCGTAGTCCTGACATGCGCCGCCCCACACCCCTGCCTGCCGGGCCCGGTCAGGAGTCCGTCTGGGACTACCCCCGCCCACCCCTCATCGAAATTGTCGATCGTCACGTCCGCGTCGAAGTCGGCGGCCTGGTCGTGGCCGACACCCGCGCCCCCATTCGGATCCTCGAGACGAGCCACCCGCCCACCTATTACGTCAACCCCAACGATGTGGAACTCGGATTGCTGCAGGCCATTCCCGGCAGCACGTATTGCGAATGGAAGGGCGAGGCCGCCTATTTCGATGTCGTCGTTCCCGATGGGCGGGTTGCGCGTGCGGCCTGGTGGTTCAAGGAACCAACCGGCGACTTTGTCGACCTCAAGCACCATCTTGCCTTCTACCCGGCACTCGTGGCGTGCTTCGTCGACGGCGAACGGGTCCAGCCGCAGCCCGGGTTGTTCTACGGCGGCTGGATCACGAGTGATGTGGTCGGCCCGTTCAAAGGCGAGCCGGGCACCAACTTCTGGTAGCGATCATGGCGCTGCCGATTGATCTCAGCCGCCGGATCTCACCCACTCCTTAGCCCGAGGCTAAGGAGGGCCGATAACCTGACAAGATGGCCCAGCTCACGATTGGCTCTCGGATCAAAAAGTCGCCGTTCCACGACGCTGCGGCTGCGGCGGGCGCGACGCATTACACAATCTATAACCGCATGTACATGCCGACGAGCTACGGCGACGCCCTCGGCGAGTACGCGCGCCTGATAACTGGTGTGTCGATCTGGGACGTCGGCGCTGAGCGCCAAGTCGAGATCGAGGGCCCCGAGGCCCGTGCCTTCGCCGACTATGTCTCGTGCCGCGACCTCTCGACCCTGAAGGTCGGCCGAGGCCGCTACACACCGATGGCCAACTTCGACGGCATCCTTATCAACGACCCGATCGCGATGCCGATCCGTGAGGACCTGTGGTGGCTGTCGATCGCCGACAGCGACGTCGCCTTGTTCTGCCAGGGCGTCGCCGGAGCAAGGGGCTTCGACGTAGCCGTCCGCGAGCCCGACGTCTCGCCACTCGCGATCCAGGGGCCCAAGGCCGAAGATCTCGTTCGTGATCTGCTCGGCGACATCGTCGACGAGATCGGCTTTTTCCAGTTCCGCGAGGTCGAACTCCAGAGCATCCCGATGGTCGTCATGCGGTCCGGCTGGAGCCGTCAGGGTGGCTTTGAACTCTTCTTGACCGACGGCAGTCGCGGTCAGGAACTCTGGGATCTCGCCTTCGCAGCCGGCGAAGCGTACGGGGTCACCCCCGGAACCCCCCACCAGATGGAACGCATCGAGAACGGCCTGTTGTCGTATCGCTCCGACACCGACGACGACACTGATCCGGTCGAAGCAGGCCTCGGCAAGTGGTGCAACATGGACGCCAGCGACTTTGTCGGCAAGGCCTCGATTATCGCCCGCCACGAGAACCCCGACGACCGAAAGCTGCTCGTCAACGTGCACATCGACGGCGACATGCCGGCCTTAGAGAATCCGTGGCCGGCGACCGCCGACGGTCAGCCCGCCGGCGAACTACGCGTCGGTGTCTGGTCACCCAAGCTGGACCGCAACATCGGACTTGCGTTAGTGCCGGTCCGCCATGCTGCGCCAGGGACCACGCTCGACGTCGATGCTGAGGGTGTGGCGATCACGATGACCGTCACCGACGTCCCGTTCGGCGACAGCCTCTGAGCGACCGGGGTCCACGCCGACCTCGCTTCCTCCGAAAAGTCGATGATCGATCGCTGGCCTGGCACGACCTAGAGCACGTGGTCGAGGACGGCCTCGAGCGACGCGACCGTGCGATCAACGTTGTGCAGCTTGTCGAGGCCGAACAGCCCGAGGCGGAAGGACGAGAAATCGTCACCCTCATCCACCTGCAACGGCACACCACCGGCGATCTGCATACCTGCCGCGGCGAACTTGGCGCCGCTCTTCACCTCAGGGTCACTCGTGTAGGACACGACAACACCTGGCGCCTGGAAGCCCTCGGCTGCGACGGAGACCACGCCCCGTGACTCAAGCGCAGCACGCACCTTCGTGCCGAGTTCCTGCTGATCGGCCATGACCTTGTCGAAGCCGTACGCCTCGGTCTCGAGCATGACGTCGCGGAAGGAACGCAGCGCATCGGTAGGCATGGTGGCGTGGTAGGCGTGACCACCGGTTTCGTAGGCGTGCATGATCTCGCGCCACTTGCGCAGGTCGCAGGCGAACGAAGAACTGTGCGTCTCCGTCAGACAGGCGTGGCCCCGTTCGCTGAGCATGACGAGCCCGGCGCACGGCGACCCGCTCCAGCCCTTCTGGGGCGCCGAGATCAACACATCGACACCGGTGGCCGCCATATCGACCCAGATCGCCCCCGATGCAATGCAATCGAGCACCAGCAGGCCGCCCACCTCGTGGACGGCGTCGGCGAGCGCCGAGATGTAGTCGTCGGGCAGGACCATGCCGGCCGAGGTCTCGACGTGCGGCGCGAACACAACCGCCGGTTTCTCTTCGCGGATCGTGGCGACGACGTCGTCGATCGGGGCAGGGGCGAACGGCTCCTGGCTACCGGGCGCGGCCCGACGGGCCTTCATCACCGTGTGGCTCGCCGGGATGTTTCCGGCCTCGAAAATCTGGGTCCAGCGATAGCTGAACCATCCGTTGCGCACGACAAGTACGTGCTCCCCGGTGGCGAACTGGCGGGCGACCGCCTCCATGCCGAAGGTGCCGCTGCCGGGCACGACCGCAACGGCATCGGCGTTGTACACGTCGCCGAGTACCCGGGAGATGTCGTTCATCACCATCTGGAACGACACGCTCATGTGGTTGACAGAGCGGTCGGTGTACACGACGGAGTACTCGAGAAGGCCGTCGGGATCGATCTCGGGAAGCAGGCCAGGCATGGCGTGGAGCCTACTGCTCACCAGTCGACCGATGACGAGCGCGGGCAACCAGGGCTCCTCAGACCCACGGACAGTTCGAGTTGCGGTCGCCGTAGGTGGTGCCGGCGGCGAAACGGTCGAAGCCGAACGGTGTCAATTCCCACGGCATTTTGCCGGTGATGAGCATGTCAGCGATGAGCTTGCCTACACCAATCATCTTGAACCCGTGGTTAGAGTCGGCGATGACGAAGGCGTTGTCGGCAACATGGTCGAAGATCGGCACATTGTCGGGCGTGAACGCTCCGATGCCGCCGTTGCGACGCTGCTTGAAATAAGGCTCCAGATTCTCGAAACGCTTGAAAAGCATGCCGAGGGTCTTGCAGTAGTACTCGGGGAACCACTCGTCGGCCTGGTAGGCGTCAGAGAGGTGGCCGTAGGGCTCAACCTGGGCGGAATCGCCGATCGGGATCGGGATCGTGCCGCCTTGCAGACCAGGGGCGCCGACCCGTTCGGCTGCATACCGGGTGTAGGTGTAGACGTGGTCTTGGATCATTTCGCCGTCGTCGCCGTACACGGGTGTGTTCATCAGTTCGACGTGCAGCACCGGGGCGTCTTTGCCGTCGGCGGTCCGGTAGTCGACCCCGGGCGGCATCCAGACCTCGCCCTCGAGGAGCCGCCAGTAGGTCCACATGGCGTGGTCGTTCGCAATGTGGCCGTCGGGGTAGACGATGTCGAGCGTATTGGGCCCCCCGAGCCATTCCCAGTGGCGGGGTGTCCATGCTCCCGCGCCGATGACGACCTGATCACAGGTGATCGTGCCGGCGGTGGTTTCGACCGCCCTCACGAAGCCGCCTCCCACGCCGCCGCCGGCGCCCGACGATGCATTGCCCGAACCCATGTCGTAGCCGGTGACTTCGACGCCGTAGACGCGTTGCACCCCCCATTGTTGACACTTCTGGTCGAGGCCCCAAATCACCATGTGTGTGCCCGCATATCCCGATCGGTGTTCGTGGAGCACGACATCGCACTTGTCGGTCTTGAAGTCGGGCCAGATCGAGGTCAGGAAGCGATGGGCGTCTTCGCCGGTGTAGAGGTCGCTTGGGTAACCCGAATCGATCTGGCTCTGGTTGAGTTTGATGTAGTCCTCGGTCTGGTTCTCTTCGCCGATCGACACATACCCGACCTGCTGGAAACCAAAGTTGACCGGGTCGGACTCCCATACCTCGGCACTGGCTCGCAGGATCGAGTGGAGCGGGCCGGTCATGTAGAGGTTGCGGACACAGCCGCAGGCAAGGCCGGTGGCACCAGCTCCTGGCCCTTGCTTGTCGATCAGGACGACATCGCTGCCGTTGCCCTTGCCGCTCCGCTCGAGCGCCATGGCCAGGTGGTAGGCGGTCGACAGGCCGTGGATGCCGGCACCGACGACCACATAGCTCGCGCTCGACGGCAGGGTGGAGACATTGCTCAGCGGAACGACCGGGGGATTCTGCAGGACGCCGTCGACCTGATCGGGCAGGGGGCGATCCATGAAGGGATACCACTGGTTGTGGCCTGCGGTGTTGGGACCGGCATTCGGAAAATCCATGGGCGGAATGTACGGACTTGATCACGTGCTGGCAAGGGTCTTGAAACCGGGCCGAGGCCTGTCGGGCAACGGCCCGGTAACCGATCCCCGGTAGCCGAGTCGGTGCCGGACGGGGTAAACCAGGATTGTGCTGATCGTCGTCTCCCCCGCCAAATCGCTCGACTACGAGTCTGAGCTCCCTACCAAGAAGCACTCCGAGCCGCGCATGCTCGACAAAACCCAGGAACTCGTCGACGTGATGGCGAAGAAGTCGCCTGCCGAGATCGCCAGGCTGATGTCGGTCTCCCAGGGCCTGGCCGAACTCAACCATGACCGCTACCAGGACTTCGAGCAGCCGTTCACCGCCGCGAACGCCCGTCCGGCGATCCTCGCCTTCACTGGCGACGTGTACCTCGGTATGGATCCGAGCGGCACCTTTACCGAACGTGACTTCACCCACGCCCAGAAGGTCCTCCGGATCCTGTCGGGCCTGTATGGCGTACTCCGCCCCCTCGACCTGATGCAGCCCTACCGGCTCGAGATGGGTACCTCGCTCAAAACCAACCGCGGCGACTCGCTCTACTCGTTCTGGGGCGACCGCATCACCGATCAACTCAATGCCGACATCACCGAGTCGCCGGGCGCGAAAGTGCTCGTCAACCTGGCCAGCAACGAGTACTTCGGTTCGGTGAAGCCCGGACAGATCGACGCCCGCATCATGACGCCGACCTTTCTCGACTCCAAGAACGGCGGTCCGCACAAGATCGTGTCGTTCTTCGCGAAGCGGGCTCGTGGCGCCATGTCTGGTTGGATCATCCGAGAGCGCATCAAGAGCGCAAAGGCCCTCGTCGAATTCGACGGGATGGGCTACCACTACGACGCCGAACGCTCGACCGCCGACGAGCCCGTCTTCATCCGCGAAGACGGGACGATGGGCTGACGCCGATACCGAGGTCGGCCAGACTCAGCCCCATGAATCAACCGAGCCTCGAGCGGGGCGCCGACGACCAGACGTTCCACGACGTCATCGAGGCCTACTGCGGCGCGCTGTCGTACGCGCCGGGTGAGACCGCGACGGTGCACGTCTCTACCCACGCCGCAACGTACGACGTGGTTGTCGAGCGGTGGGGTGGTGAGCGGACCATCGCCTGGGCGGCCAACACGGTGCCCGGCACCTTCCACGAACCCCCGGCCGATGCCGACGCGAACGGGTGCGGTTGGCCGACGTCGATCGAGATCCCGATCGACGAATCGTGGCGGTCGGGCTTTCATCTGATCACCCTTCGCGCCCACGACGGACCCGACGGCCGACGGGTTGCCCACACCGGATTCGTCGTGCGGGCCGGAGCGCAGCGCCAGCGTGCCGTGCTCGTGCTCGCCACCAATACCTGGAACGCCTACAACACGTGGGGCGGCAAGAGCCTCTACACCGGCGGCCACCAGGTCTCGTTCCGGCGACCGTGGGCCCGCGGCATCCTCGACCGGCCCGAGGTCGCGCGTGATGACCGAAAGTCACGACCGGTCCACACCGGCGAGGAGCCCGACGACGGGGGGTTCGTTTTCCAGGAGTACCGCCTGCCCCGGAACTACCCATCGGCGATCGGCTCGACCGGTTGGTTCACCCACGCCCGTCGCTTCGTCGAGTGGGCCGAGCGCGACAGGCACTCCTTCGACTTGCTCGCATCGACCGACCTCGACCTCCACCCCGATTGTCTCGATGGCTACGACCTCGTCCTCGGGGTTGGTCACGACGAATACTGGTCGGCGGGACAGCGCACGGCGATCGAGACCCACGTGCGGCGCGGTGGCCACTACGCCTCGTTCTCGGGCAACACGATGTTCTGGCAGGTCCGCATCACCGACGGCGATCGGGGTACGGCGATGATCGGGCACAAGTATGCAGCCCATCGCAACGATCCGGTCGTAGGTACCGACGACGAAGCATCGATGTCGGGCATGTGGGCCGACCCACTCGTTGGCCGTCCCGAATGGTCGTTCCTCGGCGCCGGATCGGCCTTCGGGCTGTACGCCCGGTTCGGGAGCGGGACACCACGAGGTGTCGGTGGCTTCGTCGTCTACCGGTCCGACCACTGGCTCTTCGAGGGAACCGGCCTCGGGTACGGCGACGTGCTCGGCCTCGACGCGGGCATCGTCGGCTACGAAACCGTCGGCTGCCCGATCCAACTCGACGACGTGAACCTTCCGGCGCCGCGCACTCGGGACGACCTTCCAGCAGAGCAGGAGATCGTGGCGTGGACACCTGCCACCAACCTCGGAATGGGTGACTACCCGAAGTCGGTTGCGGCGTTCGGCGACCAGGGCGACCTCGAGTTCATCGCCGACCGGGTGTTCGCCGATTCGGCCGACCCGATCGGATCGGCTCGCCACGGCAACGCCGTGATGTCGGTCGCTCGTCCCTTCGACAATGGCGGTGAGGTCGTCGTGTGTGGCACGACCGACTGGGTGTTCGGTCTCGGCGACCCCCGAGTCGCGCGAGTAACCGCCAACGTGCTCGATCGGTACCTCGACTGAGCCATCCGGCCGGGAGTTGATCAGGCGGTCAACGACCGGAACCGATCGAGGTCGACGTTGCCGCCCGAGAGGGTGATGCCCACCCGCTGACCCGTCACGTCAACGGCACCGCTGAGTACCGCCGCAAGCGCAGACGCGCCCGACGGTTCGACGACGACGTTGAGGCGTTGGAAGGCGAGTCGCATCGCGGCCACGATCTCCGCGTCGGTCACCGTGACGATCTCGTTGACCCGCTCACGGATCACCGCAAAGGTGTGTACGCCTGGCGCTCGCGTTTGCTGACCGTCGGCGATGGTTCGAGGGGTATCGGGGAGTTCGACGATACGCCCCTGCTCCAGTGATTGCTTGACGTCATCGCCTGTCTCGGGCTCGACCCCGATGACGCGGACAGGGCCCATTGACGTGGCGACCGTGGCGCACCCCGAGATCAGTCCGCCCCCACCGACGCACACGACGAGCGTGTCCACAAAGGCGATGTCGAAGAGTTCCATCGCCAGGGTTCCCTGACCTGCCATCACGTCGCGGTGATCGAATGGCGGGATGAGGGTGAGGCCTCGCTGCTCGCCTAGTCGCTCCCCGATGTCCTCCCGGCGCTCGGTGTAGCGGTCATAGGAGATGACGTCGGCACCGTAGCCAACCGTCGCCGCACGCTTCACCGCCGGAGCATCATCGGGCATCACGATCACCGCGGGGATGTCGTGCAACGCAGCGGCGAGCGCGATCGCCTGCCCGTGGTTGCCTGAGGAGTAGGTCACCACACCGCGAGCGCGTTCATCGGGGGGTAGCGAGGCGATGGCGTTGTAGGCGCCGCGGAACTTGAACGAACCGGTGCGCTGGAAGCACTCGGCCTTGATCCGGAGATGAGCGTCGAAACGCTCGTCGAGGGTTCGGCTGGTGAGTTCGGGGGTGATGTTGGCGATACCGGCGAGCCGCTCGGCTGCCCGGGCGACGTCGTCGACGTGCAACTCGGGTTCCATCTCGCGACCGTAGGCGAGAACGTCACGCAGTGGCTGGGCAATTCCTCGTACTGTTCAGGCATGGCGCAGCAGATCCTCGTGCTCAACGGACCGAACCTGAACCTCCTCGGCACGCGCGAGCCCGAGGTCTACGGCACCCACACGCTCGACGACATCGTCGCTGAGCTCACCGCCATCGCCGCCGAGCGGGGCGCGGAACTGCGTCACGTCCAGTCAAACCACGAAGGCACATTGATCGATGCCCTTCATGACGCCCGCGAGTGGGCCAACGGCGTGATTTTCAATCCGGGCGCCTACACCCACACCTCCATCGCGCTTCGGGACGCCGTCATCAGCAGCGAACTACCGGTCGTTGAGACCCATCTCTCGAACGTGCACGCGCGAGAGGAATTCCGGCACCGGTCGATGCTTTCGGGTGTGTGTCTCGGCGTCGTCTTGGGCTTCGGAAAGCACAGTTACGCGGCAGCGCTCGATGCTCTGCTGCGTCATCTCGACTGAACCACCTGTCGATCGGGGTGCACAGCCACCGGTGATGCCGATCGATCAACGCGTCAACCGCTGCTGATCGAGCGTTCGGACCACGTGCAGATCTGACCCCATCGACTCGACCTGTTCTTGCAGGGCGTCGAGATGTTTGCGTCGGGGCGCTGCATCCCACATGCCGGCGCCGGAGATCACGAATCCGACCGCATACACGAACCAGTGACCGCTGAGCAGGAAGCAGACAAAGCCGATCCAGCCCGCTGCCTCGGCAAGGCCGATTCGGATGAAGGTGGCGCGCTGGTAGGAGCCGGCGAACGCCTCCGGCGACGACACGTCGAGCTCGTGCACGAACCGGGGCACGAGCATCTGTGCGAAGACGCCGAGCATTGCGGTGATCGCAATGCCTGTCGAGAGGCCGAGCGGGGCGTCGTCGCGTTGACCGAAGAGCAGCACCGGGATCCAGATGATCACCAACACGTTGGCGAAGCCGAGCCAGACCATCCGCATCGACTGCAGGCCCGAGGTCTGCCCGACCATCGCCCGCATGCCGATGAACGGCACGATCAACTTCGGGTAGGCCCGAAGTACGGGACCCCAGCCGGGGTCGGCGTGCGGCTTGCTCACACCAATTCGATACCGGCGCTGGTCATCTCGGCCAGCGCGGCCTCGGTGGTATCGAGGGCGACGCCCGCGCAGTGGTCGAGCAGCACGCGAGTGTCAAAGCCCTCCGCCTTCGCGTCGAGTGCCGTGGCCCGAACACAGTGATCGGTGGCAAGTCCGACGACATCGACGGCCGTGACACCACGCGCAATCAGCCAAGCACCGAGCAGGACCGACTCGTCTGCTGACGCGGTTCCGTCGAAGCCGGTGTAGCTAGCTGTCGTGCGCCCCTTGAGGAAGAGCTCATCGATTGCGATGTCGAGATTGTCGTGGAACTCCGCACCGGGCGTCTCGGCGCCGCAGTGGACCGGCCAGGTGTCGACGAAGGTCGGGGTGTCGTCACCGGTCACCCAGTGCTCGCCCGGATCTTCATGCCAGTCCTTGGTGGCGACGACGAACGCATAGGTTCCCTTGGCCCGGTCGAGGCCGACGGTGTCAGTGATCGACTGGGCGACAGCAGCGCCGCCGTCGACGGCCAGCGAACCGCCTTCGCAAAAGTCGTTCTGCACGTCGACGACGACGAGGGCCTTCGGGGATTCCGACATAGGTGTGGTCTCGCTCATTGGGCACCTCTGGAGGGGACGGGGGTCGACAGGGGTTCTTCGACGCCTTCCCACACGGTGGGGATGGCGGGCGAGTGGGTGGGCCACGGCGTGCGGTCGGCGTCCTGGAGTCGGCTGCGCCGCTCCACGCACCGGGCTTGGGCTTCAGCTGGGTTGGTGAGGTCGGCGACGATCTCTCCGTCGCGCACGAGCGGCACCTGCGGATTCATCGTGTTGTCTTCGAGTTCGACGGGCAGGACCGAGAGGACCTCCTGGATGAACCGGCCATCAGCATCGACAACGCGATGCACATCCTTGCGACCACCAAGGGTCTTCTTGCCGGGCGAGAGTTTGCCAACGGCGCGCAACTCGCTGTGCGGTTCGTCGGCATCGGCGATCGACACGAGCTTGTAGACCATCGAGGCGGTGGGGTGGCCCGAACCAGTGACGAGGCTGGTGCCGACGAGGTACGCGTCGATCGGCGCGCCGGCCGCTTCGAGTTCCGCGACTCGGAACTCGTCGAGGTCAGAACTCACAACGATGCGACAGTCACTCGCGCCGAGGCTGTCGAGCAGTTCGCGGGCCGCCACGCTGTTACGCAGCAGCTCGCCGGAGTCGATGCGGATGGCCCCGATGTCGGGACCGACGACTTTTACGGCCCGACGGATGCCTTCCATCACGTCGAACGTGTCGACCAGGTAGGTGGAGCCGACGCCGAGGGTGGCCCGCTGCGCCTCGAACGCCTCCTCCTCGTTGGCGTGGGCGAGGACGAACGCATGCGCTGTGGTGCCGCCGGTGGGAATGCCGTGACGCCGACCGGCCTCGAGGTTGGACGTGGTGTCGAACCCGCCGACGAACCCGGCACGGGCAGCGGCCACGGCGGACTCGGGATCGGTGCGGCGCGAGCCGCCCTCGATCAAGAGGCGGCCGCCGGCAGCGTCGGCCATACGGGCTGCAGCCGAAGCGACAGCACAATCGTGGTTGAGCACCGAGAGCATCACCGTCTCGAGCACGACGCACTCGGCGAAGCTCCCTGTCACGGTCAGAACCGGCGAGTACGGGAAGAACAGTTCGCCCTCGGCGTAGCCGGTGATGTCGCCGCTGAATCGGTATCCCCGCAGCCAGTCGGTCATCTCGCCGTCAGCGACAACGCCGGCCCGCACGAGATGGCTGATCGTCGCGTCGTCGAAGCGGAAGCGGCTGACCGCGTCGAGTACCCGATCGATGCCCGCGACGACACCGTAGGCACGACCAGCCGGAAGTCGGCGGGCGAAGACCTCGAACACGGCTCGTCGATGGGCGACACCGGATTCCAGTGCCGAGGCGACCATCGTGAGTTCGTAGTGATCGGTCAGCATCGCCGACGTGGGCGGTTCCACGTCTTCACCCTAACGGGACCCCACCATGACCTCGGCGTCGTTTGTGCGCTTGTGGTCGATCGACAGCCCGGTCGGTCGGAATGTCCCGCCAAGGAGTACGTTTTTCCCTGATGAATGCTCCAAGCCCATTCATGGTAATGCACTCGATGACGGCCGACCGGTCCGTGCTCGATGGCAAGGACCTCACCAAGCAGACCCGCCGGCGTGTCATGTCGTTTGCCCGTCCCTATCAGGCCTCGATCGTCGGCTTCCTCGGAACGATCATCGCCTCGACCTTCCTCGGCCTGCTGCCCCCGCTATTGATCCGGGAGATCTTCGACGATGCGATCGTCGACGGCGACAGTGGCTACCTCAACATCCTCTTCCTCTTCATGATCGCCGCCGCTCTCGGCGAAGCGGTGCTCGGACTCGTCGAGCGCTACCTGTCGAGCCGGATCGGCGAGGGCCTGATCTATGACCTGCGGGTGAAGCTGTTCGACCACGTCCAGCGGATGCCGATCGCCTTCTTCACCCGCACCCAGACCGGCACGCTCATCAGCCGGTTGAACAATGACGTCATCGGTGCCCAGCGGGCCTTTACCGGCACGCTCGGCACAGTGGTCGGCAACGCCATCACGCTCAGCGGCACCCTCATCGCAATGCTGCTGCTCGAGTGGAAACTCACGTTGCTGGCCATTGCGATTCTCCCGATCTTCGTGATCCCCGCCCGCCGCGTGGGTGCCGGTCTCAGCGACATCACCCGCGAGGGGATGAACCTCAATGCGTCAATGAACAACACGATGACCGAGCGCTTCAATGTCTCTGGCGCCCTCCTGGTCAAGCTGTTCGGCCGGCATCGCCGAGAGGCTGCCGACTTCGGCGACCGCGCCGGTCAGGTCCGCGACATCGGCGTGAAGTCGGCGATGTACTCCCGGGTCTTTATCGCTGCGCTCACCCTGGTCGGCGCCATCGGCGGTGCGCTCGTCTACTGGTGGGGTGGCCATCAGGTCATTGATGGCGGCATCACGCCCGGCACGCTTGTCGCGCTTGGTCTCTACACCGTGCGGATCTACATCCCACTCACATCACTGTCGAACGCACGCGTCGACATCATGACGGCCTTCGTGTCGTTCGAGCGGGTGTTCGAAGTCCTTGACACGCCCAACGCCATCGAGGACGCCGACGACGCCGTCGAGTTGCCAGCGACCACTCGCGGTGCGATCCGGTTCCAGGATGTCGTGTTCGGGTATCCCGATCCAGCGCCCGGAACTCCCGAGTCACTCGGTGGAGGAGAAACCACCGCATCAGCCGACGACGTGCTCCGGAAGATCGATGTCGAGATCGCCCCTGGTCAGATGGTGGCGATCGTCGGGCCATCCGGTGCCGGCAAGACCACCATGACGTCGCTGGTGCCTCGGCTCTACGACATCACCTCGGGGGCGATCACGATCGACGGCCTTGATGTTCGGGCGGTCACCCAGGACTCGCTGCGTCAGTCGATCGGTGTCGTCAGCCAGGACCCGCATCTCTTCCACGAGAAGGTCGGCGACAACCTTCGTTTCGCTCGGCCCGACGCAACCGACGACGAACTGGTCGCCGCGTGCGAAGCAGCACGCATCCATCACGTGATCGCCGAACTGCCCGAGGGGTACGACACCGTCGTTGGTGAGCGCGGCTATCGCCTATCCGGTGGCGAGAAGCAGCGGCTCGCCATCGCCCGCATGCTGCTAAAGGATCCGGCGATCGTGATCCTCGATGAGGCGACGAGTCATCTCGACACCGAGAACGAGGCCCACGTGCAGGAGGCACTCGCCGAAGCGCTCCGTGGGCGCACCTCGCTGGTGATTGCCCACCGCCTGTCGACGATCACCGACGCCGATCAGATCCTCGTCCTCGAGGACGGTCGCATCGTCGAACGGGGCAGCCACGACGAATTGCGCCACGCCGGCGGCCTGTACGAGGAGCTCTACGAGAACCTCGTCCGCGCCGAGCACACCTGAGCGGCCCCGATCGGCAGCCGCTAGCCCGCTGCACCGGCTGGGCGAACGTGCAGACCGCGAGTCGACGCCATGAAGGGCGACCGCATCAACACGAGCGCCGCCAGTGCCGAACCAGCGACGACGACGTACATTCCGTCGTAGCCGACCGATTCGGCCACGAATCCGAGCGTGAGCGTGCCGGCGGAGTTGGCGAGGTCACCAAAGGTGGTCACCGTGGCGACGGCGCGCGACCGTTCGGCGTCGGTTGCCGAGTCGACGGCGATGAGGATCAGGAGTGGCACGTTCCACGCCATGCCGACCGCGATCACGAAGGCGGCCACGTACAACTGCGGCACCCCGTCGGCGGTGGCCAGGAGAAGGGCCCCGGCAACGACCGTGCAGTGGGCGAAGGTTGCGACTGCCCGTCGCGGAACTCGCATGAACACCTTGGTGGACGCAACCCGCATCGCCATAACGGTCAACGAGTAGGTCAGAAGGAGCCAGCGGGCATCATCGATGTCGAACTCCTCGGCGTAGTCAGCGATGAAGGCGTTGAACCCCATGAAGCCGACGAAGACGAGCAGGTTCACGATGCCGATCCTCACCGCCGCCGGGTGGAACAGGTCGCTCACGGACGCCGCAGGCACGGCATCGTCAGGTCGAGTCTCGGGCAGGGCGAGGCTGACGATCGTGCTCGAACCGGCGAAGGCGGCCGAGACCGCAAAGGCCCAGACGAAGCCGTGGGCCTGCATCACCATCTCGCCGACAACCTGCCCGACCGCGAACCCGACTAGAACCGTGGTGGAGAAGAGCGCGAAGACACGATCTCGGTGTTCGGGATTCGGGAGTTCGGTCGCCACGGTCGCCTGGGACAGGTACATCGCCGAACTCGTCGCGCCCGTGAGCACTCGGACAATCAGCAAGACCCAGAGTTCTCCCGTGTCGGCTGCGGGCACGTGCAACAACTGCAGCACGGCGACACCGAGCGAACCGCCGAGCATGACCGGCCGACGACCGACACGATCGAGGAGCCAACCGGCGACAGGCCGGACCAGCAGCATGCCGATGGCGAACACGCCGAACGCCAGGCCGATGTCGGCTTGCGAACCGCCGAGTTCCTGCTCGACGAGACGCGGCAGCACCGGGAAGGAGAGCCCACCGACGCTGAAGTAGAGCGCCGTCGCCGCGAAGACGGCGAGCACCCTCGAGGTGTAGACACGCTCGACCGCGCCGGGGGACGTCACCGGCCGCACGGTACCGACCAGACCGGAACCGCACGCCATCCTCGGCCACCTACGATGCCCGAGTGACCTACGCCGGCGTCTCCCCCAGCGCACTTCCGACGACGCTGCCGTATCGACTGTGGGGTCGGCTTTTCCGCCTGGTCAACCGGCTCCTGAGTCGAGTCACGTGCGACCCGCTTCCGGATCTCGGGAACCGTCCGGTCGTCTTCGTCGCCAACCACACCAGTTTCTCCGACGTCTTCTTCGCCGTCGCCGTGCTGAGTGACTGGCGCTACCCGGCTCGCTGTCTCGTCCGGTACTCGTACTTCAGGCCGGCGATCGTTGGGCGTTGGCTGCGCACCTTGTTGTGCGTCCCCGCCGGCGGTGGCGGCACCGACGCCGTGACCGACGGGGTCGAGATCCTCAAGGCCGGTTGGCCCATCGCCGTGATGGTCGAGGGCCGCATCGTCCCGCCTGACCAGCGAGCCGAGGACGGCATGGGCGAGTTCCGCGACGGATTCATCGCGATCGCTCGCAAGGCCGACGCCGCCATCGTGCCGATCACGCTGCACAACGCCGACCGAGTCTGGCCGAGCGGTTCGTGGCCTCGCCTGCCATTCCGGGGACGCCCGAAGGTGACCGTCAAGGTCGGCACGCCATTCGCCACCGACGGACTGGTCGACACCGAGGTCATGGCGGAGGCCCGCGGCCAGATGGCGGAGATGCTCGCCACTTCATAACGTCGTCGCTCGTGGGGAACGGCAAACGACTGAACCAGCTGCTCATCGTCAGCGACGAGGAACGCCGCAACGACTGGCTGCGCAGCAAGCTCGAGCTGCGCGAGCACTTCAACCGGCCGCTCGAGATCGAGCTCACCGAACTCGGCGACCAGGCCGGACATCAGGGACCGTCGTGAGCATCTGGTCTGGCGAAGCGCCGGTTCCGGTCGTGTTCCTGCACGGCTTCGCCACGTCGACGCAGATGACGTGGGTTGAGCCGGGCTGGTTCGATCTCGTGAGGGAGGGCGGGCGCCGACCACTGGGTTATGACCTCCTCGGGCACGGCGAAGCCGACACGCCCGACGACATCGAGGCCTACAAGGATCTCGTTACGCCCGTTGTCGAGCAGCTGCCTTTCACGCCGGACGAGGGCCGCCAGATCGACATCGTTGGCTACTCGCTCGGAGCCCGCACGGCGCTCGACATCACCCTGCGCCACCCGCAACTGGTGCGTCGGCTGGTGCTGGGTGGCATCGGCCGCAACGTCATCGACGCGCTGGCGATGGGAGCCGGTGAGGATCGTGCCGCCGCCGACTACCGCTTCGAGGGACTGTTCCGCACCGCCGGGGCTGAGCGGGCCGAGATCCTCAAGAAGGTCGGCGAAGCGCAGTCACAGCGCGACGACCGTCACTTCACCGCTGACCAACTGGCGGCGGTCACGCAGCCGACCCTTCTCGTGATCGGCACGGAGGATTTTGCCGGTCCGCCTGGTCCGCTCGCTGAGCTTCTGCCCAACGTCAAGGTGAAGGAGTTGCCCGGCGTCGATCACTTTTCGCTGCCGAAGCAGTTCGGCTTCATCAACGCCGCCCTCGACTTCCTCGACTGCGTGCCGAGTTGGTAGCCGCCAACGGCGGCACGGCGAGCCGGGCCGGATGACAGCGTCAGCTCCGGCGCAGATCCTTCCAGGGTGTTTCTCGGCGCTTGGCCTCGTCGGGCTCGCGGGGCAGTCCGAGCACTCGCTCCCCGATCGAGTTGCGAAGCACCTCGTCGGTGCCACCGGCGATCGATTGAGCCGGCGTGAACATCGCGTACCGATGAAAGAGACCACCGTCGGGGGCGTCATCGCCCCACAACATGCCGGCCGCTCCGAGCGCCTCGAGTCCGAGGTCGCGGACATTGCGCCCGGTCTCGGTGCCCGTGATCTTGAGGCCGGCGATCTCGGGTCCGGGTTGACCGGTCGCTTTCATGTTCGCAGCGCCGCGACGTCCGGTCAGCCCGACGACCGTGCGATCGACGTGAAGCCGAGCGAGACGATCGCGTAGAACCGGATCGCAAGAACTCTTCAGGCCGGAAGCAAGAGCGCCATCGAACACCTCGCTGGCCCGACCACTCATCGCGATCGAGAAGCCGTCAGCGGCCGCCTTCTCGCGTTCGGCGTGCTCGCCCACCGGCATCGTGAGATCGGCTTCGTAGAACGCTGCGGTGTCGCCCAGGCCAGCGTTGCCCGGATCGCGTTCGAACGAGAGCGTCGTCATCGCGACGCGCCAGCCGTCGCCCTCAGCACCAACCCGGTCCGAGTCGTGCACCCGGGCGTCGTCGAAGAAGACCTCGTTAAAGGCGGCATCCCCGGTCATTTCTCGCAGCGGCCGAACATCAACGCCGGGCTGGGTCATGTCGATAAGGAAGTAGGTGACGCCCCGATGTTTGGGGGCGTCGGGGTCGGTGCGGGCGATCAGGATCCCGTACTTCGCATAGTGCGCACCCGAGTTCCAGACCTTCTGCCCGGTGACGGTCCACTCATCGCCATCCTTCACGGCGCGGGTACCGAGCGAGGCCATGTCAGATCCGGCCGTCGGCTCGGAGAAGAGCTGGCACCACGGAGTCGTGCCGTCGACGATGCCGGGGAGGTAGCGCTGCTGCTGCTCGGGCTTGCCCATGACGAGGAGTGTCGGTGCCACGAGGAAGGTGGCGACGCCGTTCGGTGGACCGTAGGCGCCGACGGCACGACGAGCCTCCTGGATGGCCTTGGCGTCACGACCCGACAGGTTGCGACCGCCGAAGCCCTCGGGCCACTGCGGGAAGGCGAAACCCGAGTCGGCGAGGAAGCGCCACCAGTCGCCCAGTGGCATGGCTGGGTCCCAGTGCTGCTGGAACCACTCGGTCGCGTCGGTCGTGATGTCGGTCATATCCACCCCGGACCAGCTTGTCAGGAGCGCCTCTCGGCTCGCCAGCGATGTGCTACCACAACGTTCACTGTGTGACGTCGGTCAGCCATCTGGCAGTCTGAGGATGAGAGGAGATCCGATGGATCCCGCTGCGCTTGCTCGACCCCATAACCCCACCGACTACGTCGTTCCCACACTGGACGGCTCAGGGCCGAAGGCTACCCATGTGCCGAAGGGTGTCACCGGTCCCGACGCGTCGTGGAACGTCTGGCCGCTGCGCATCCTCGATGGGTGTCGCGAGCCCCTCGTCGACGGCGCCGCTGATCTGCGTGGTGTCTGGGAGTGCTACGAGGGCCCGATGAAGGGTCACGTCGAACGGATCGAACAGGCGGGGAACCGCATCACGATCACCACCGGCGGCCTGGTCCATGACATGTTCTGCGACGGCACGCTCGAGAACGGCGTCAATGACACGGCCGGCATCGGTGGCCGCAAAATCCGGGTTGCGGCTCGGTGGAACAAGGGCGTGCACAAGCTCCGGCCGTGGAACACCGTCGTGGCGGTCACCCGCCGGCTCGACCCGGAAAGCAGCGACATGATCTGGCGCTACGGCCGCCGTATCAACCGCCTCCGACGGCTGACCGAGCCGCCGTTCGACCACCCGGCGACCCGCACCGCTGCCGAAGCGGCCGGTACCCTGCCGGACTGATCAGCGCGATCAGTCGAAGACGATCACACCTCGCCCCACGCCGCCGCTCAACATCGCATCACAGGCCTCATTGATCTCGTCGAGGCGATAACGCTCGGTCACCAAACGATCAATCGGTAACCGTCCGTCGAGATAACGCTGGGCGTAGTCGACGAAATCGCGGGCCGTATCGGCAGAGCCAAAGATCGATCCGGTCAGCACCTTCTCCCGCCGGATGAACTCGGCCGCATCCACCTCAAAGGCGGTTCCGTTTGAGGGGATGCCGACGAGTACGGCGGTGCCGGCCGGCGCAAGACAGTCGAGGAGAACCGACTCGATCGAGGCAAGACCAACGGCATCGAAGACGTGGTCAACGCCTCGCCCATCCGTGGCTTCACGGATCGCCGACACGGCGTCGGTGAGATCGTCCGTGATGACGACATCGGTCGCACCGAAACTGCGACACATGGCGTCCTTGTCGGGATTGCGGTCGATCACCACGATGCGGCTTGCGCCGGCGAGAACCGCTCCCATCACCGTCGACAGGCCAACCCCTCCCCCACCGAAGATCGCCACCGTGTCCCCAGCGGCGACCTTCGCCTTTTTGAGCACGGCACCGACCCCGGTCGTCACACCACACCCGATCAACGCCGAGATTTCGAACGGGACATCGGGCATCTTCACACAGCTGAAGGCAGGCACGATCGAGTGCGTTGCCCACGTCGAGATCGCCGCGAGGTGAAAGACAGGTTTCCCGGACGCATCGACCATCCGACGGGTGCCGTCGGGCATCAGACCGGCCCAGAGATTGGGCAGATGGGTCTGGCAGAGGTTGGGCGATCCGCGTTCGCACTCTCGGCAAGCGCCACACGCGGGGATCCAGCTGAGAGCGACGTGATCACCGATGGCGAGGCCGGTGACACCGGGGCCGAGTTCCGCCACGACACCGGAGCCCTCGTGCCCGAGGACCGCAGGAAGATCGATCACCGAGTCACCGGTGACACAGTGCCAGTCGCTGTGACAGACGCCCGAGGCCTTCATCTCGACCAGCACCTCACCCTCCCGGGGCCGGGCGAGCGTGAGCGACTCGACCGACAAGGGAGCGTTCACGGCCCGGAGGACGGCGGCATAGATCTGCACGGCGTCGGAGTGTAGGGCCACGCCGTGCGAGAACTGCCGTATCCGCACCTCCAGCGACGTGTTCGAGGTCGCCATTCATTGGCTGTCGGTCACTAGCTTCGCGCCACGACTCCCACCAGAACACGTCTGCAGCGCGCCAAGGGGTACGACCCGGAGCCGTTGTCGGGGACTGAGCCGTCGACGAGTGCCAGACTGCTCGTCGTGAGCACCGCTGAACGACGAGCCGCCTTCGCCGACCGGGTCCGGGCCCGGGAATTCTGCCATGCGCCGGGCGTGTACGACATGGTGTCGGCCAAGGTCGCCGACAGCGTCGGCTTCGATGCGTTGTACATGAGTGGCTACGGCATCTCGGCCTCACACCTCGGTCTCCCCGACGCCGGGCTCGCCTCATTTGCGGAGATGCTCGATCGAGCGCGCACGATCGCCGGCGGCACCCAAACGCCGCTCATCGCCGATGCCGACACCGGCTTCGGAGGCCTCGTCAACGTCCGCCACACCGTCCAGGGCTACGAGCAGGCCGGGGTTGCGGCGATCCAACTCGAGGATCAGGACTTCCCGAAGAAGTGCGGGCACGCCACCGGACGAACGGTGATTCCGACCGACGAGATGGTCAGGAAGGTGGCGGTCGCCGTCGAGAGCCGGACACGCGACGACTTCCTCATCATCGCCCGTACTGACGCCCGCTCGTCACTCGGCATCGACGAGGCGATCGCACGGGGCCAGGCTTACGCCGCCGCCGGCGCCGACGTCGTCTTTGTTGAGTCTCCCGAATCAGAGGACGAGTTCGCACAAGTCGTCGCGGAGATCGACGCTCCAGTGCTCGCCAACATGGTCGAAGGTGGTTTCTCGCCGCTGCTTTCGGCGGACCGACTCGCCGAGCTCGGCGTGACGATCGGGTTGTTTCCGGTCACGGCGCTACTCGCCGTGACCGCCCAGCTGCAGGCGGTCTACCGGCGACTCCGCGCCGATGGCATCGGCCCCACTCCCGGCGACGACATGCGATCGATCAGTGACCTACATGGACTCATGGGGCTGGACGAGGTTCAACAGTTCGAGGAGCGCTGGAACGACTGATCGAGGTAGGCCCGAACCGGCGCTGACCGTTACTTCGCTTCGGACCAACGATCGACACCAGTCACATCGGCTACGAACCGGACGTCGGGTTCCGGCGACCAGTAGTGGGCGGCCTCCCCCACTGCGGCATCGACCATCGCCGCCGCGTCATCGGCAGCGTCGGCGGGGACGTGCACGAGCAACTCGTCGTGCAGGCAGAGCACGACCTCAGCACCGAGCGCCCGACCCCGACGGCGGACCGTGATCGCCCACACCTTGAAGAATTCGGCCGCTGCGCCCTGGATCACGGCGTTGCGGGCATAACGGCCTCGTGCTGCGGCAACCGACACCGCTCGGTCGAGGTCGCCTTCGATGGACGGATCGGTCCACATCCGGACCCGACGCCCACCGCTGGTGAAGACATCTCGCCCGACCTTGCCTGATTCGGCAGCCTCCTCGAGCAAACCCATCGCAATCGGATAGCTCTTCTGCAACCCGGTGAGCGCCCCCGCCGACTCACCCGTCGTCGCGCCGTACATCGCGCCGAGTACGGCCACCTTCGCAATGTCGCGTTCGACACCGAGCGCCCGGGCGATCGGGGCGTAGAGGTCGTCTTGGCGGGTCGCGTCGATCAGGCGACGATCACCGGACACGGCGGCGAGCACGCGGGGCTCGATCTGGCCGAGGTCGGCTCGCACGATGCGATGACCGGGCTCGGCGGCGACAATCGGTCGCATGGTCGATGGAAGATTGTGGAGGCCGGCCGATGCCGACATGCGTCCAGCGGCGCCCACCGAACTCGCCCACTCGCCACGAAGCCGGC
>CAJWHS010000013.1 GCA_913041415.1 uncultured Acidimicrobiaceae bacterium
ATTTTTTTCTCATAAATTCCATATTTGGGAATATATGGGATATTATGGGTTTTTAGTTACAGTGTCAATTGATGATTTTCATTATTAATTAATCGTTGATCGCTTGATTGTTTCCTCATAATAACTTGACATGATACTAAATGTGAAATTAAGAATTTCATAAATCTAAATAGAAAGGAGAAACATTATGTGGACAAAGCCTACAGCTACCGATCTTCGTTTTGGTTCCCATGCTCTTCCCGACCTCGATCAGCCCCAGCAGGGGCCTGACAGCATTCGCAGGCCTCTCTGTGCTGTTTGGGCTCGCCCAGGTTTTGCTCCAGGACTTGCTGATACCTGATCAAGCTCGTTTTAGGTTCGGCATTGCGTTCGAGTCTTTCGTCGGCAACGGCCGACTCCGCGCAACTGGCTTTTTCGCTTCGCCGGCTAGGTATGCAGAGTTTCTTGTCTTTTTGTGCCTGTACGCGCAGCGCTCCTTTCTAACTTCCAGCTCCGCACGTGTGCGTTGGCTGTTGGCTGTGGGATTACTGACTTTCGTCCTGATCAACACATACAGTCGGGCAGCACTGATTGCCCTTGCGGTAGGGACGCTTGTGCAATCGACGCTGCTTCGTCAACAGATCACGGCTATCCGAGGTATCGGGCGGCTTGGCTACTACGCGTGGATATCAATGCTCGTCTTCGGCGGCGCAGGTAGCCTCGTCTGGGCGCCGGGCTCGGAAGCGACCTTGCTCGACGCCACCTCGTTCGGTGCTCGTCGTCAACACTGGTCGGACGTTCTCGAGACATTGGTTGAAGCCTCGGCGACCGATCTGCTGTTCGGTCAGGGTTTTGCGGCCCGTTTCTCACCTGTCGACCCACGTTATTTCGTCGTCGATAACCTCTACTTGGCGCTAGTGCTGTACTCCGGGCTTGTTGGGTTGGTCTTCTTCGTCTGGATGGTCAGCGCAGCGCTGTCGGCTGCGCGCCGCAACGCCAATTTGGGTCAGCTGACATGCCTTCTCTCATTGCTTTCTGGTCTCCTTGTGTCAGGGTTTCTAGTGGACAATCACAACACAGTTGGCCTCGTGGTCTTCTGCATGTTTGCCCCGCTCTCGACCCTCGGGGCCGGCAGGTTGCGTGCTCGTTCTGGGCGCAGAGATAGGTCGGGATCTTTACTGTGAGATCTTCGACGCCGCTGACCCCACCGCCGGTCCGATCGCACGGGTCAAGCTCCCCGAGCGCATCTCGTCGGGCACGCACGCCACGTGGGCGCCGGCCTCCCAGCTGACCTGAACCGCCGCCTCGGCGCGCCGGATCAGAGTTCGAAGGTGGCGCGGGTGAGGAAGTCGCCTTCGGTGATGTCGGCGGTGGCCTCACGACGTTCGCCCTTGAGCCAGACGGCGCCGTCGGGGTCGGCCGCAAGGTTCTTGACCCATTGGGAGTTGCGACGAACGGTCGAGACGTCGATGCGGTTACCGATCCTCGTGGCGACGAGCGGGACTTCGCGTGTCTTGCCGCTCGTTCGGCCGGTGGTCTCGACTACCACGATGCCGATACCGATTGGCAGGGGAGAGGTGAGGCCTGCCTTGGCGATGGGGCGCACGACCGAATTGAGGGTGCGGAGACCCTGCCTCACCAGGTCCTTGCGGAGATCGTCGAATCGATGGGGAAGCACTCAGTTAGGCTACGCCGAGTTTGTCGACAGGCCCCGATCGCGTCGCTGGGCGTCAGTAGAGCAAGCCACCGTTGTCGCCATCGCCGGTGAAGTCGGCCCGGGCAGCGGCCAGTGAGGCGGCAGCACCGGCGCCGAGTGCAAGCTGGTCAGCAGTGGCCGTCACCATGCGAAAGCCCTGCTGGAAGCGTTTCGGGACGAGCGGCCCGGTCGCATGGCAGCCGGGCATGACGCCGACCTTCTGGCACTCGTCGATGATCCGTGTGTAGGCCTCGTCGAACGGCGGCGACCCATCGTTGTTCGTCGGCGGGAGATCGAGGGTGAGTGAAAGGTCGGCGGGGCCGACGTAGACGGCGTCGATCCCGGGAACCGACAAGATTTCGGGGAGGTTGTCGACGGCCTGCTTGGTCTCGATCATCGGGATGACCGCGATGTTGTTGCGGGCCCACTCGACATAGTCGTGTCGGCGGATGCGGCCGATGGTCGGCCCGAATGAACGGGAGCCACCGTCCGGGGCGTAACGGCACGCCTTCACCGCTGCCTCGGCCTCCTCGGGCGTGTTGACCATCGGGATGATGACGCCCTCGGCGCCAGCGTCGAGCATTTTGCCGATGATGCCGGGTTCGTTCCAGGGGACACGGACGATCGGGATCGAACCGCCGTGCTCGATTGCGCGAATCAATTCGACGGTGATCTGGTACTCGACGGTGCCGTGTTGGGTGTCGACGCAGACGTAATCGAAGCCTGCTCTCGCCATGACCTCGGCCGACAGCGTCGCCGGAATCGAGAGCCATCCGCCGACCGCGTTGTCCCCATCGGTCCACATCTGTCGAAGTGTTCGCATGTCCGGATGTCTAGCGCGTCCACGGTGACGATGAAGTCCCCGGGTGCGACGCAGTAACGTCTCAGTCATGAGCTATGAGTGGATTCGGGTCGAACACGCCGGCGACGTCGCCACGCTGACCCTCGACAACTCCGAGAAGCGCAACGTCCTCGCCTTTGAGACGATGCAGGAGATCACGGCGGCGCTCCGTGAGATCGGCGAGACCGATGCTCTTGGCGTAATCATCGCGGCCAAGGGTCCGGTGTTCTCTGCCGGTCACAACTTCGGCGACATGCTTGGCTCCTCTGAGGAGGAGGTGCGGGCACTGTTCGACGTGTGCACAGAAATGATGACTCTCATCCAGGCACTTCCCCAGGTCGTGATCGCCCGGGTGCACGCGCTTGCCACGGCTGCGGGATGCCAGCTCGTGTCGATGTGCGATCTCGCCGTTGCCGGCGAGTCGGCGGCCTTCGCTGCCCCTGGCGGCAAGGGTGGTCTGTTCTGCCACACGCCCATGGTCGGCATCGCTCGGGCCGTCGGCCGAAAGCGGGGCCTCGAGATGGCGCTGATCGGCGAACCGATCGACGCCCACACCGCCGCCGACTGGGGTCTCGTCAACCGGGTCGTCGCCGACGACGCCCTTGTCGACGCGACCAACGAACTCATGCGTCGCGCCACTCGGGGCTCGGCCACCTCGAAGGCGCTCGGCAAGCAGACCTACTACGCCCAGATCGACATGGCTCAGGGCGCGGCCTACGACTTCGCCTCCGGTGTCATGACGGCTGGTGCTGTTGCTCCGGACGGCCAGGAGGGCATCGCCGCTTTCGTGGAGAAGCGGCGTCCCGAATTTGGGCTTCGTCGCTGAGTCATCAGCCATGAGTGGCTGGCAACTCGCTCAGTTCAACGTCGCCACTGCGAAGTTCGACGACGACGATTCGCGTCTGGCCGAGTTCATCGACAACCTTGACCGGCTCAACTGGCTTGGCGACGAGTCGCCGGGATCGGTGTGGCGGTTCCAGAGCGAGACCGGTCGCTCCGTCGACGTGAAGGCCTTCGACAACCCGCGCATCCTCTTGAACATCACGGTTTGGGACGACCTCGAGTCGCTCTGGAACTATGTCTACAAGACCGATCATGTCGAATTTCTCCGCCGTCGCCGGGAGTGGTTCGAGGTCGATGCCGAACCGGTGCACGTCATGTGGTGGGTGCCCGAAGGCCACCGTCCGACGCCTGCCGAGGGCATTGCACGACTCGAACACCTCCGTGCTCACGGATCTTCACCTCATGCGTTCTCGTTTCGCGACAACTACGAACCGCCTGCCGGATGAGCACGCTCGACCAGGCGATTGCTTTCACGCACGACACGTTGTTGCGTGATCCCCTCGAGTCGGTATCACGGCCGTCGCCTTCTCGCTTGTGCCCCGGTGTGACAGGCCTCAGGCGTAGGAGCGCTTGGCGACCTCTTCGAGCATGACTTCGGTGGCGCCGCCACCGATCGGCAGGATGCGGGCGTCTCGGTACATGCGTTCGATCGCGGACTCGCGCATGTAGCCCATGCCGCCGTGGAACTGGACACAGTCGTACATGACCTGATTCACGACCTCGCAGCCCCAGGCCTTCACGCCCGACATCGCCTTCACATTGTCCTGGCCGGCGTCGTGCATCCACGCTGCGTGATACATCGAGGCGCGAACGGCATCGACCTTTGCCTGGTTCATCGCCATGCGCTGGCGAATGGCGCCGAGGTCGAAGAGATGACCACCGAATGCCTTGCGCTCCTGGGTGTAGGCGTTGGTCATGTCGATCGCGGCCTGTGCGGCACCAATCCCCATGCCCACGAGCACCATGCGCTCGTTTTGGAAGTTCTTCATCGTCTCGTAGAACCCGCGATGCACGGTGCCGAGCACCTGCTCGTCGGAGACCCACACGTCGTCAAGGATCAGTTCGGCCGTATCGGAACAACGCCACCCGTGCTTGTCGAGTTTGTTGGCGACAGAGAAGCCCTCCGTGCCGGCGGGCACAAGGAACATTGTGATGCCGTACTTGTTCTCAAGATCGGTCCGGGCGGCGACGATCGTCAGGTCGCCGTAGACCGCGTTGGTGATGTAAATCTTCCGGCCGTTGATCCGCCAGCCGTCTCCGTCCTTGACCGCCGCCGTCCGCATGCCAGCCACATCCGAACCGGCGTCAGGCTCAGATACACCGATCGAGAAGATCGCTTCACCGGCGAGCATTTTCGGCACCCACTCGGCCAACTGTGCGTCATTACCCGAGTTGATGAGGTGTGGACCGGCCATGTCGGTGTGCACGAGCACGGTGACGTCGAAGCCGGCGAAGGTCGAGGCCCCGAGTGCCTCGGAGAAGGTGGCTGAAGCGAGCATGCCGAGACCGAGCCCACCGTGCTCCTTGGGGACCCGCAGGCCAAACATGCCGAGCTCGCCCATCTGTTGCAGGACCTCGCGCGGGACCTTGCCTGCCTCCTCCCAGGCATCGCCGTGCGGCGTGACCTCCTTGGCGACGAAGTCGACGGTTTGCTCATAGATCGCTTCGAGCTCATCGGTCATGTAGGCGTTACGCATCTTCGGTCTCCTCAGGGTGTTCGAATGTGATCAGGATCTGGTTGGTATCCACGTGATCGCCGGGCGCAATGCGCACCTCTGCGACGACACCTGGACCGCCCGCGGTCAGGGTGTGGAGCATCTTCATCGCCTCGATGACGACGGTCGGGTCGGTGCCGTCGACAACCTGCCCTGGCTCGACATGTACCTCTGCGACGACGGCCGGGAATGGCGCAACGACCGCATTGGCCGCGCCGTGGGATCCGGCGGAATCGGGGGCCCAGTGCTCAGAACGGGAAAGGCGGCTGAACGTATGGCTCTGGCCTCGAACGTTGACTACGCCGTCGATGGCCGTGCCAGCGACGGGCTCGACCTCGTGGACGTTGCCGTGGAGGTCGCGCATGGCAACGGTACGGCTCGGCCGATGCGGGGTGAACCGTCGATCGCCTGCGCCCCATGGGCCGGAACCGGGCGCGCGGTAAGCGGCGACGGCAGCCGCCTCCAGCACGCCATAGTCGACGGGAAGCTCCGTCTCGTCGAGAAAGCGAGTGGTGATGCGGCCAGCTCGAAACTCGGGACGGTCGATCAGCCAGCGGTGGAAACCGCCGTTGGTGACGACACCGCCGAGAAGAAGTCGGTCGAGCCCGGCGCGAAGACGGGCGATGGTCGCCTCACGCGTCAAGGCGTGCACGATGAGCTTGGCGATCATCGGGTCGTAGTGCGGCGTAATCGTGGAGCCATTCTCGATCGCAGAGTCCCACCGGATCGAGTCCGGAACGTCGAGCACGGTGACCCGCCCGATCTGCGGTGCAAAGTCGTTGGTAGCGTCCTCGGTGTTGATACGCACCTCGATCGCGTGACCGGAGAAGGCCACCGAGTCCTGCGCAACGCCGAGCGGCAGCGAGGTCGCCGCTCTTATCTGGAGCTCGACTAGGTCCAGGCCGGTGATCGCTTCGGTGACCGGGTGTTCGACCTGGAGCCGGGTATTCATCTCAAGGAAGAAGTAGTCGCCGGTCTCATCGTCGACGACGAACTCGACGGTTCCCGTCGAGTCGTAGCCGATCGACTCGGCGAGTCGAACCGCAGCGGTGCGCAGCCCGGTCTCGGTCGAATCGGGCAGGTTCGGTGCGGGCGCCTCTTCGACCAGCTTCTGATAGCGGCGCTGCACCGAACATTCGCGGGTACCGAGCTCGATGACCGTGCCGTGCTTGTCGCCGACGACCTGAACCTCTACGTGGCGGGGCCGAAGAATGTATCGCTCGACGATGACGCGTCCGTCGCCGAACGAGCGCGTGGCTTCGGTGACTGCCTCGTTGAGGGCTTGGGCGAAGTGGGCCGGCGTCTCGGCGATGCGGATGCCTTTACCGCCGCCACCGGCAGCAGCCTTCACGAGAACGGGGTAACCAATGCGTTCGGCCGCCGCAGCGAGATCATCTGGCTCCTGGGAGTCAGAGAAGCCCGGGATGATCGGCACGCGAGCTTCGGCAGCGAGGCGGCGAGCCTCGATCTTGGAGCCCATGGTGGCGATCGCCTCAGGCTTGGGTCCGATCCAGACCAGACCGGCGTCAAGGACGGCCTGGGCGAAGTCGGCGTTCTCGGAGAGAAAGCCGTAGCCGGGGTGGACGGCATCGGCGCCGGTCTCGGCGCAGGCGGCGAGGAGTTGCTCGCTCGACAGGTATGACTCGGCGAGCGAGGCTGGGCCGATACGGACAGCGTGGTCGGCGTCAGCGACGAACGGTGCCGTGGCGTCGGGGTCGGCGTACACCGCGATGGTCTCGTGTCCGAGTCGCTTGGCGCTGCGGATGACTCGCCGGGCGATCTCGCCTCGGTTGGCGATGAGGATTCGCATCACTCCATCACCTCACATCCGGTAGACGAGACCGGGCCCTGGCTCGGGCTCCGGCTGACGGGCGGCCACGGCAAGACACAGGCCAAGCGCATCGCGGGTATCGACAGGATCGATCAGGCCATCGTCCCAGAGGCGGCTGGTGGCGTAGTACGGATCGGACTGGGTCTCGTATTGGCCACGGACCTCGGCCCGCAGCGAAGCGATCTCCTCATCTGTCGTCTCGGCGCCCTTCAGGCCGGCGAGACGGATATCGACCAGCACCGTCTCGGCGGTATCGGCCGCCATGGTGGCGATGCGACTGTTGGGCCAGGCGAACAGCATGCGGGGGTTGAAACCGCGGCCGCACATGCCGTAATTGCCGGCGCCGTACGCGCCACCGGTCAGCACCGTGTACTTCGGGACGGTGGCGTTGGCGACGGCCGCGACCATCTTCGCTCCGTTCTTCGCGATGCCGCCGACCTCGGAGTCGCGACCGACCATGTAGCCCGACGTGTTCTGCAGGAACAGGAGCGGGATACGGCGCTGCTCGCAGAGTTCGATGAAGTGGGTGGCCTTGAGGGCCGATTCGCTGAAGATGATGCCGTTATTGGCGATGATTCCGACGATGTGGCCATGAATGCGGGCGAAACCGGTGACGATCGACTCGCCCCATTCGGGCTTGAACGGGGAGAAGTTCGAACCGTCGACGATCCGGGCGATTATCTCGGTGGCGTCGAACGGGATGCGGTCGTCGGCTGAGACGATGCCGTACAACTCGTCGGCGGCGTACGCCGGCGGCTCGGTCTCGGTGATGTCCATCCAGTCGCGTGGGGAGTCGACCCGGCGCTGGTTGGTGGTGGCGCAGATTTCGCGGAGCTTGCCGTAGGCCTCAGCCTCCGTGGCGGCCATGTAGTCCGAAACGCCCGAGAGGCGAGTGTGGAGTTCGGCGCCGCCGAGATCGTCGGGCTCGATGATCTCGCCGAGCGCCGCCTTCACGATCGGTGGGCCGCCGAGGAAGATGCGACCGATGCCCTCCACCATGATCACCTCGTCGCTGAGCGCGGGGACGTAGGCGCCGCCGGCAGTGCAGCCGCCAAGGACGACCGAGAGCTGGGGTAGGCCTTTCGCCGAGAGGCGGGCCTGACGGTAGAAGCTGCCGCCGAAGTGATCCTTGTCGGGAAAGATTTCGTCCTGCAGCGGAAGGAACGCACCACCTGAGTCGACGAGGTAGATCACGCCGAGACCGTTCTCCTCGGCAATCTCCTGGGCCCGAACGTGTTTCTTGATCGCAACGGGGACGAGGGAGCCGCCCTTGACGGTCGCGTCGTTGGCGATGAACACCCAGGGCACGCCGTGCACGACCCCGATGCCGGTGACGATGCCGCCACCCGGCACGTCGTCGTCGTACTGGCCGAAGCCGGACAGGGTGGAGAACTCGAGGAACGCCGACTCGTGGTCGGTGACCATGTCGATCCGGTCGCGGACGAGCACCTTCCCGCGGGACAGGTGGCGTTCGATTGAGCGCTTCCGTCCGTGGCCGCCGTCGATGGCGATCTGTTGGCGTTCACGGAGGGTGGCGACCATGGCCTCGTAGGCTGCTCGGTTCTCGGCGTACTGGGCCGAGCCGGTGTCGATCCGGGATTCGATGTGCCTCATGTCGTGCGTCCCCAGAACTGTGCGGTGATGACCTCGGTGAGTTCGTCGAGGTTCCCGCGTTCGGTGTCGAACCATTCGACCGAGGAGTTCATCGCGCCGAACAGGGTGAGTCGGTTCAACCCGGGCTGGTCGACCCGATCGAGGTCGCCGAGCAGATGGGTCCAGCGGGCTTCGTAGGCGTCGCGCATCGGCACGACTGCGGCGCGGACTTCGGCCGGTGCCGTCCGGAAGGCGGTGACGTGGGCAGCGGTGTAGGGCCCGTTTTCGAAGAGCGCAGAGAGATGGGCTCGAATGTGGGTGGCGAGGCGGGTGCGTGGGTCGGCGCGGGTTGCGGCGGCGGCAGCCTCGTCCCAGGCGTGTTCCATTACATCGATGCCCTGGCGGAACACCGCTTCGACGATCTCGTTCTTCGAGGCGAAGTGGTGGTAGAGCGAGGCGGCCTTGATGCCGACCTGCTCGGCGATCTGGCGCTGGGCCACGCCGGCCACCCCGTGCTCAAGGACAAGCGCCGCAGTAACGTCGAGAATGCGCCCACGGACGTCGACGGTGTCAACCACAGCCATGGCGGAGACCCTACCTAACGAACGTTAGGTAGGCAAGTGGCATGGCGAACGAAAACGCAACGGTACGATCGCATTCATGAACCCACCCGGACTCGCGATTGGTGCACCTCCGATTGGATGCAGCGTGCGTGCTGCATCGCGTGATGACCTTCCTCAGGTCATCCGCCTACTGGAGGCTGCGCGTGCAAGTCAGGACCTGCATCTCGACCTCGCTGACGTCGTTGCCGATCTTGGAGCCGACGACCTCACGGTCGTCGCCGCCGTCGAGAACGATTTAGTCGGCGCGCTGGTCGGCCGTCTCGAGGGTGAGACGGGCCGCATCTTGGCGATCGTTGTGGCTCCGGAGTGGAGGGACCGTCGTGTCGGCGCAAGTTTGATTGAGTACGCCGAGTCAAGGTTGTTCGGCCGAGGCGCCCGCAAAGTGACAGCGTTGATCGCCGACGGTCGCGTTGGGTCGCTCAGCCTTGCGGAGCGAGGATTCGAAGCAATCCGAGGGCTGGCTCTTTACGAGAAGGCGGAGACGATCGAACCCTCAGCGATGTCTGTTCTCCACCGGTGGGGCGGTGAACTTGTGCCGCTCGAACGGTGGGACGAGTTCTCGGGGCTGCGAGCGCAGCGAGAGGTCGTCGACGAACGGGTGCTTGCGCCGTTGCTTGAATCTGACCTCGCCGAGCGGTTCGGTGTTATTCCCCCGACCACGATGTTGCTCTTCGGCCCACCTGGCACCGGTAAGACGTCGTTCGCCAAAGCCGTCGCTGGCCGGTTGGGTTGGCCTTTTGTGGAGATCCTGCCGTCGAAGCTCGGAGCCGAAGGGCTTGCGATGATGGCGGACGAGCTGCACAACGCCTTCGAGGAGTTGCTCTCGCTCGAGCATGCAGTGATCTTCATTGACGAGGTGGATGATATTGCGAGTTCCCGAGCCGAACGGCCCGAATCGCAAGCCGTAGTGAACGAACTGCTTAAGGCAGTTGTTCGGATACGTGAGGCCGGCGGCCGGCTGCTCGTGTGCGCCACGAACTCGATCGGAAGCCTTGATCCTGCCGTCGTGCGCCCCGGACGGTTTGACCTCGTTCTCCCCGTCGGCCCTCCCGACTCGGAAGCTCGGGCCGCGCTGCTCGGTGGAATGCTCGAGTCGATTCAATCGTCGGTGGTTGATGCCGCTGACTTTGTCGAGGAGACCGAGGGCCTCACGCCCGCTGACCTCGCCAGTGCAGTCCAGCGGGCGGCTTCCGACGCCTTTGGTGCTGCCCGACGCGGTGAGCCGGACGCCCAGCTTGACGCGGCGCGCTTCAGGCGGGCTATCCGGGCGACGGTCCCGACGATCTCGGCGGACGCGCTGGCAGCCTTCCACCGAGAAGCGGATCGCTTTCAGCGCATCTGAGTTCTGCGGACGCCCCGCGAAAGCCATCCTTGTTCTTCATGACGCCTTTCTGACAGAGTATGTGCATGCCGAAACGCCTGTATTCAGTTCTTGTCGGCATGGTCGTGCTTGTTGCGGGCTCATGCGGTGGCGGTGACGATTCTGCCAGGGGTGATTCCCGGGTGGATGACGTTGTTGAGTTCCTTGACGAGGACAGTGCCAACGACGGCTGGCAAATGAGTAGGGGTCAAACCCGTTGCGTTGCTGAAGCGCTTGCTGCCGGCCTTGACAGTGAACTCCTTGACGAGGTTCTCGCCGGAACCTCCGATGACGATCCCCCTCCCGATGCGGAGCCCGTCTTGATCGATGCGGTGTTTAGCTGTGGAGCCATGGAGCAATTCATGATCGATTCCATGGTTTCCGATGGCGCAGCTCAAGAAGAGGCCGAATGTTTCGTTGGCGCCTTCGAAGAGGACATCATGCGGGCGATGATAACCAGCGAACTCACCGGCGAGGACCCCGATCCAGCGATGGAAGAAGAGCTGATGAGCGCCGTTTTTGAAATGATGGTGACCTGTGGCGATTTCGCCGAGTAGCAGAGCTGCTGAGGGTCAGTAACGGTCGCAAGGCCGGCGGCCGGCAGCTTTCGACATGACTAGCTGAGCGGACCACACTTCACGCGTGGCCATCGCTGAGCCGACCGGACGTCACGGTTTCGCCTACCAACCCGCGCTCGATGGGCTCCGGGGGGTCGCCGTCGTTGCGGTCATCGTCTATCACCTCGACTACCCCTGGATGGGTGGTGGGTTCCTCGGCGTCGACACCTTCTTTGTCCTGTCGGGTTATCTGATCACCTCCATGTTGCTGGTCGAGTTCGACAGCACCGGGTCGGTGTCGCTTCGAGACTTCTGGATTCGCCGAGCGAAGCGTCTGTTGCCGGCGGCGCTGCTCTTACTCGTTGCCGTGGTGGCCTACGGCTGGCTTCTTACGCCCACCGATCGGCTCGGCGCGATTCGCGACGACGCCATCGCGACGCTCACCTATGTTGCGAACTGGCGGTTCATTGTCGACGACGCGTCGTACTTCGAACTGTGGTCCGAGGCCTCACCGCTGCGGCACATGTGGTCCCTTGCGATCGAGGAGCAGTTCTACCTGCTCTGGCCCGTGGTGGTCTTCGGCCTGCTGAAAGCGCTTAGGGGACGAACGACCCTGCTGATCGTCGGCTGTGTCTTCGCTACGACCGGGTCGGTCGTACTGATGGCCGAACTCGCCGAAACCGACCGTTCTCGTGCCTACTTTGGGACCGATGCTCGCGCGCACACGATCCTCGTCGGCGCGCTTCTCGCCCTCGTCCTTCGTCACTTCCCGCCGATCGATGGTTTAGCGACCCGGGTCGTACACACGCTCGGAGTGGCCTCCCTGACGATGCTCGGCGTGAGCTTCGTGGTCGTCTCGGACAGCGGGGCGTGGTTCTACCAGGGCGGCTCGATCATCGTGGCGGTCGTCGTTGCGCTCGTGATCGCCGATGGCGTGAGCGGTTTACCCTCGCTCACGAGCGCGATTCTCGGTCGGGCGCCACTCCGCCGCCTCGGCCAGATCAGCTATGGCCTGTATCTGTGGCACTGGCCGATGATCGTCTGGCTCACTCCCGAGCGGCTGGGCACGGATGGCCTTGCGCTCGACGCGATCCGGATCGTCGCCACCTTTGGCTGCGCGCTGGTGTCGTACGCCATCGTCGAACAACCGATTCGACACCGGTCACCCACGCCCGGTGTGGCACTTCGTGCAGTTTCTGTTGCGATGACCCTCACTGCCTTGGTCATCTTCGTCGGGACCGCCGGGTCGACCACCAACCCACTCGATCGGGACGCGGACTTCGAGATTGCAGAAGCCGCGCCATCGACTAGCGCAGCGAGCGAGTCGCCTTCGAGCACGACGGAGCCGGTGCCCGCTTCGTCCGGTGCTGACACGGCGACCACTACAACAGTCGAACCAGAGCGGATCGAATCGATCGCGCTGGTCGGCGACTCGGTTGCCGGAGCCCTCGCTCCGGCGATGAGCGATGCCTTCACGAGTGCGGGCTTTGCCTTCCTCGACGCGCATGTACACGGCTGCGGCGTCGTGTCCGGACTGGCGGTCGACGAAGCCGGCGAGCCGTTCCCCTGGAGCGGCGAATGTGTGGAACGCGTGCCCGCGCTCCATGAACAACTGGTCCGCGAGCACGATCCCGACCTGGTGATCTGGCATTCGACCTGGGAGACGGCCGACCGCCTTCTCGACGAGACGTTCCTCGAGTTTGGAACGCCCGACCACGACGCCGCGCTGGCCCTCGAGATCGAAACCGTGTTCGAGCGCCTCAACGCCCGAGGTGCGCAGGTCGTGGTCCTCGTTGCGCCGCCAAACGCACCGAGCTCGTTCGTCGCCGAACCCGATCCCACCAGGATGCTGCACCTTGCCGATCAGCTTGCGATTGCTGCCGACCGGTTCGACTCCTTGTCGCTCATCGACCTCAGCCCGATCGTGTGCCCGGGCGGCCCGCCTTGTCCCGAAAGCATCGAGGGGCTGACGCTCCGGCCTGATGGCGGGCACTACTCCGACGCCGCAGCGGTCTGGCTCGTGGCGCAACTCGCCGACGCCTGGCCGATCGGTTGACTACCAGTACTCCTCGTAGTGAATGTTGCCGGGCTGCTTGCGTTTGTCGATCGTGAAGCCCCGCTCGACGAGGAGTTCAACCACGCCGACGGTTGCAGGGAAGACGCCATCTTCATCGGGAATACCGATCATCGCCGGGTTGCCACACATGAAGACGTGGGTGGTTGCGGGGTCGAGTGAGACTCCCATCCGGGCGAATTCGCCGTCCTTGATCAGGTCCTGGATGTAGCGCTTCGCGATGTCGGGCTCACGGGTCGGCATCGGCAGGTAGTGATAGTTGTGATGCCGGCGTTCGAGTTCGCGGTGGGTCTCTTCGTAGCCGAGGTCGATGGAATTACGAACCGATACCGCCGACACGATCGGTCCGTGATGGCCCTTCCGCAGTAGTTCGGTGATCATCGCGTTGTGCGGGGCCTCGCCGGTGCCGGTTGAGAAGAACATGACGGTGCTGGCCGGATTGGTGATCGAGTCGAGCGTGTAGCGGCCGGCGACCTTGGGACCGAGATAGATCCGGTCGCCGGGGCGCTTCAGCGCGAGGCGGGGCGTGAGCTCGGGGATGTTGTCGTCGGTCGGCGGCACGAGGACGATGTAGAACTCGAGCTCGTCGAGGCCGCCCTCGTCGACGAGATACCCGTGGTCGTCCAGTACACGCGAGCTGATGGAGTACGAGCGGCGGATCAGCTTGAACCAGCGGTCACCCAGGTTCGGGTCGATGGCCTCGTCGACGCGTTCTTCCCAGTACCCGAGCCCCAGGGTGGCGTACTGCCCCGGGGTGTAGTCGGTGCCGCCATGGTCGGGCTTGACCCGCAGCACCCAAAGGTCGGAGTGGGCGGGCTCGAAGTGGGTGATCGTAGCGTTGTAGTGCTCCTCGCGGAGTTCCTCGACTGCACCCTCGTGGCGGTGACGCCGAGTTTTGCGGGGTTGGATGCGTTCAGGGTCGAGCTCCGGGAAGCAAGCGGCCATCTCGAGGCCGATGCGATGGCCGGGCGAGGTCGTGGCCACCGAACCCTCGGTTGGTTCACCGAGAAACCAGACGTTTCCGGTAGCGAGCGCCGCCTCGGTGACGCCGCGCTCCTCCGGCGTGAGGTTGCGGCGATGAGACGCGATCACGACGTCGTCAAACTGGAGGTCGGGCGTGCGGCGATCGTTGAAGTAGGCCATTGGGAGACCATCGACGTCGTCGATCTCATCGGGCACCGAGCGGTAGAGCACCGTGATGCGCCGTTCGCGTTCCATGCGGCGCAACGCATTGTCTGCCGCAGGGGACAGGAGATCCGGATCCATGCCACCGGCGGCAAGGACGACATTGCCGCCAGCTACGTCTATCGTGGCAGCGAGCTCGACGGCGTGATCGGTGTAGCCAACCACGAGAACGTCGCGTCCCTCGGCGTGCTCTGGCTCGGTGTCGACCGTGATCGTGGGGAGGTCAGGGAGCGAGATCGGTGGGGTCCAATCCGGCATCGGGGGCCGATGAGCGAGGAGGGCGGCTCGCGCCCGGTAGCGGTGCCGATTCGTTGTGAGCAACAAGGCGCCGTCGTCCGTGGCGTCGACGGACTCGACGTGCTCGCCGTAGCCGATGTCGAGTTGGTTGTCGCGCACGAGTTCGGGGAACGTCACGGCGTTGCTGCGGGAGATCAACCGGACTGACTGCACACCCGAACGCTGGGATGAGATCGCAACGCTGAGTCCGCCAGCGGTGCCACCGGCGACGACGAGGTCGTAGACGAGGTCGAAGTCTTGTTCAGTCATGTTGAAGAGTGTTGCAGACGCAGCCGGGCCGCCCCGAAGGGCGGCCCGGCAACAACGTGGATTGTTCGGGATTTCGTAATCCCGTGTCGACTAGTCGAAGGCGTCGAGCAGCTCGGTGAAGGGGACGAGTCCGCCGTCACCCGCAGTTGAGTCGAACACCGACAGGCGAACTCCGTCGCGAGCACCGCGCTTGTCGGGCGACAGCGAGGCCGGACCCATACCCGGGACTTGGAAGTCGTCGCCGGCCGGACCATAGGCGGCGGCCTCGAAGGTCTCCGGGGTCAGGTCGGGACCAGCGGCCGTAGCGATGGTCTCGAAGATCGACAGAGCTTGGCAACCCTGCCGCACGGAGTTGAACCAGTTTTCCTCTTCGGGCGCGTACTCGAGCGGGTTGCGCAAGTCAGCTTCCGGGATGCGCTCCTGGACCGGGGCGACGCACCGATCCAGGAAATCCTGGTCGTTCCAGACCTCCTCGTCGGTTGGGCCGGTCGATGCAAGCGTGCCGTTTGCGATCGACTTGTCGACGATGGTGGCGCCGAGGTTTCCAAGGCCGGACGAGTCGTTGCTCCAGAGGGCGATCTCGCCCGTAAGGCCAGCGGCGCCAGCACCGCGGATGGAAGCCGACGGGGTACCGAACACCATGAGGGTGTTGGCGCCCGAGGCGTTGAACCGCTCGAAGGCGACGGCCAGTTCGTTATCTTGGGCGATAGTGTCGCCGTCGAGGGCCTCGATGAGGGCGGAGCCGACTACCTCGATGCTGCGGGTCTCGAGCTGTTCGAGCACGAAGCTCTCTTCGTCAGCAGCAGCAGCACCGCCCATGGTGAAGACCCGGGCGCCGTCGGTCTGGCCGGTTTGGACGAGGAGATTGAACAGATTGATCGTCTGGAACTCGGTGGTTGCGCCAGCGTGGAACCAGGCAACATTGGCCTGGGCGAGTTCCTCGGCTGAACCGATCTCGCCGCCGACCATGACGGTGTTGTTGGTCCCTGGCACGCACGGGTCGGCCGAACCGGCCGGACCGAGGAAGCCACCGAGGTTCGCGAAGGTCTCGTTGTCCTGGTGCAGGACGGCGCAAACGCGTTCGGCATCGGCGGCGTCAAGCGGGCTGTAGAACTCCGATGTGATGTCGACCATGCGACCGTTGATGCCACCGCGGGCGTTGAGATCATCGACCAAGGCCTCCCATACGGCGGCCTGATCACCCCATCCCGACGGGCTGAAGCCGAGCTCCACGAGGAGTTCAAAGTCGAGCAACGAGACGCCAACGTAGACCGTGTCCCCGGTGACCCCGCGCCATGAGGCGGTGAGCTCAACGGGCTCTTCGGCCGCATCGTCGGACGTGTCATCATCGGCGGCGGTGTCATCACTGGACGAGTCGTCGATCGTGGTGTCGTCCGTGTCGAGGCTGATGTCGGTGACCTCATCCTCTGTGCTCACGCACGCACTGGCAATCAGCGCGAACGAGAAGAGTGCGATGAGCAACCTGAGCAGCACAGAATGGCGCAGCTTCGTCATGGGTCCCCCTCCATGGGTTTCGCTTGCAGACGCGTAGTCAAGCACGGATCTGACGCCCCGGCAGATTTTGTGCCCTCCAATCAGCTCGAGCCGAAATCTGACATCCTCGCAGTCATGACGATGCTGACATTGACGGGCTGGACCGGCCCGTGGCCTGACGACGACAAGGACGCCAACCTCAAGGCCGACATCGCGGCGCACGCCCATCTCGATCCGCTGAGCACGATCACTAACCTAAGCAACAATGTCGACGTTCCCGTCGGGGCGATCGTGCACTACGTCCTCTGCCGCTGGGCGTCGGAGGGCAGCAGCGCCTTGCTAGAGCTCGGCCCGCGAATGGTCCGACGCCTTCAAGAGCCGTTCGAGACGGCCGAGGTCGCCGGTACCGACGAGGCTCGTCTCGCTGCGTACGAGCAGATCCGGCAGATGGTGGCGTGGCTGAACTTCCCGCTCGACCACCCCGGGGTCTACGACGACCTCGCCGAGTGATCTGGTTCAGCCTCCGATCGGCGAGCCGGACGTGAGGCCACCGTCGATCGTGAAACAGCTACCGGTCACGAAGGCGGCGTCACCCGACGCGAGATACACGGCGAGCCCGGCAATGTCGTCCGGCGTACCCATGCGGCCAACAGGATGCGCTGCCGTTGCCTCGGCCCGCGCAGTGGCAGAATCTTCGGCGAGGTCGAAGGCCGCATCAGCGAGAGCCGTCATGATCCAGCCGGGGCTGATCGCATTGCACCGCACACCTTGATGGCCGTTATCGGTGGCGATTGCTCGCGTCAGAGCATGCACGGCGCCCTTCGAGGCGTTGTAGATCGCCATCTGGTGATCGGCGATATTGCCCGCAATCGAGCCGATGTTGATGATCGACCCTCCTGAAGGCTGAGTTGCCATCTGGCGGACCGCAGCACGACAGCAGTTGAAGACGCCGCGGACGTTGACGTTCATCACGAGGTCGTAGTCGCCGTCGGTCGTGTCCTCGATCGGTTTCTCGACCTGCACTCCTGCGTTGTTGACGATCGTGTCGAGACGACCGGTTGCACCGACCGCAGCAGCGATCAGGGCATCGCACGATGCTGCGTCGGCGACATCGGTCTCGAGCCAGTTGACGCCGTCAAGGGTGACCGGGCGACGGCTGCCGGCAAAGACGATGGCACTCTCGGCAACGAATCGGGCGGCGACACCCTCACCAATCCCGCTCGACGCGCCGGTTACGATCGTGGTGAGGCCGGCGAGTCGACCGGTCACGCCACGTCTCCGAACGCGATCGACTCGCAGAGCTGAAGGCCTCGCTCGAGCGCGTCTTCGTCAGCCCACCGATTCCAGTTGATCCACAGTCCGTTTTGGAGCGCGAGCACGTCGGTGGTGCGTCGACCGACGGCATCCGGGCTGAGCGATCGGTCGACGTCCTTGATCGCTGCATTGAGCTGGGCGGCGCATCGGTCGTAGAGATCGCGCTCGGCGACCGCCACCCCGTCGTTGGCGCAGGAAACGGCCCAGATGGCGAGCCACATCTCGAGGTGATGCGGATCGCTGAACTCCGGGTCGAACCATGAGCGCAGCGCTGCCTTGACCCGCGCTCGCGGATCGTCGCCGGCCTCCGCCATGCGGTCGTCGATGAGCTGCATCAAGCGTTCGGTGGCCCGCTGGAAGGCAGCGACGACTAGCTTCTCCTTGCCCTCGAAGTGGTAGCTGAGCAGGCCCAGTGACACGTCGGCCTCCTCGGCGACCGCCCGCATGCTCGTCGAGTCGAGCCCGTTGCGGACAATGACGTCCATCGCTGCGTCGAGAATCTGTTCCTGGGTCTCGGAGAAATTCACGCGAGCAGTCTGGCACGATGCATCCGTGGATCGTTCAGAACTCGACTATAAGCACCCGTATCCGTCGCCCGAACTCGAAGCGGAGCATCCTTTCCGGTCGCTCGATTTTGTCGAGTACCCGCCCGAGGAGATGGCCGAACGGGCAGCGGTCTTCGAGACCTTGATGGCGCATCGCCGCAGCCCTCGACTGTTCTCGGATCGCCCCGTGCCCCGCAACCTGATCGAGTCGGCGATCCGGACCGCATCGACCGCCCCCTCGGGGGCGCATAGGCAGCCCTGGCGTTTCGTCGCCACGTCGGCTCCGGCGGTGAAGCGAGCGATTCGGGAGGCGGCCGAGGAGGAGGAACGGGTCAACTACCTCGAGAACCGGATGAACGACGAGTGGCAGGAGGCACTGGCTCCCATCGGCACCGATCACCACAAGGAGTTTCTCGAGATCGCGCCCTGGATCGTCGTGTTGTTCGAGGAGCGCTACGAGGTACGGCCCGATGGTGAGCAGCGGAAGAACTACTACGTGAAGGAAAGCTGCGGAATCGCCGCCGGACTCTTCGTCGCGGCGGTTCACAACATGGGGCTCGCCACTCTCCCCCACACTCCGTCGCCGATGGCCTTCCTCACCCGCGTGCTGGCGCGACCAGAGAACGAGCGGCCCTTTGTGATGTTCCCGATCGGCTACCCGCTTCCTGGCGTGAAGGTCCCCGACTTCGACCGGAAGGCCCTCGATGAAGTAATGGTGATGGTCGACGAACCGGCCGACTGAGCCTTTGTCAGGGGGAACCGTGTTGCGTGTTCGGGCCAACCGTGCCGATCGCTTGCTCACCATCGAACCAATCATTGGCGATGCGCTCAATGACGGCATCCGCCTGCGAGGCATCGGGCTCGAGAGCCTTGTCGATAAGGATCTCCGCACCCTGCTCAGTGAGCCGGTTGAGGGTGCATTGAACATTTCTTACTGTGGTGCCGGCTACCTCGCTACCTGCGCTACCGACCTCTGGGCTGCAATCGAAACAGCCTTGCAAGAAGGGGCACTCGAACTCGGTGACAACCTCTCGAGGTGGCGTCGCAAGGGCATTCGCACCGAATTCATCCCGAATCTGATCCCGGATAACTTCCGGAGTACCAACCGGTCCTCGTACCAGCAGGCGCTCGAGTCCGCTCCCGGAGGCTCGGGTTCATGAGCGACAAGCAATGGGACGTGGGGCTGCTGACGGAGGCCACCCGACAGTTGGTGCCGATGGCTGCGCACACCCGGGTCGAGGTCGTGGAGGCCGAGCGCGGCCGGGTCGTGCTGCGCATGCCCCTCGAGGGCAACGGCAATCACATCGGCACGATGTACGCCGGTGCCCTCTTCGCGCTCTGCGAGTTCCCCGGCGGCACCCTCTTCTCGACGACTTTCGATGCGTCGCGATACTACCCGATCGTCAAAGGTGTAGAAATTTCGTTCCGGAAGTTCGCAGGCACCGACATCACCGTCGAGGCGTCGATGTCGGAGAAGGAGGCCATCCGCATTGCGGCGGCCGCCGCCGATTATGGCAAGGCCGACTTCGACCTTGTGATGGAACTGAAGGACACCGACGGCAACGTCGTCGCCATCTCGACCAACCGCTACCAGATACGGAGCCACGGCGTCTGATTGCGCCACGTGCCGTTGGCCGGACGTCACCGAGAACTGGACGAACGTCTAATCTCCGCGACCGTGTCCGGACTGATCGAACTCCTGCCATCGCCTGAGATCGACGAGAACCTTCTCGCCGCTGAGCGGCTCGAGAATCTGCGGGGCACCATGCTGGCCGACGGTCTCCAGCTCCTCGTTCTCACCAATCCGGTGAGTATCCGCTACGCCACCGGCTGCCGGGCGTACTCCGCCTTCCAGTCACGGATCCCCTCGGCCTACGCCATCGTGCCCCTTGTTGGTCCGATCATCATGCACGGTGCCTACATCGAGGATCTCGCCTTCGTCGAGGTCTCCCGGCGCTCGCACGCCATCACGAGTTTCGACGCCGGCCTCGATCTCTCGATCGCCGCCGACCGCTTCGCCGCCGATATCGAACGAGCGCTCACAGAGCTCGGCTACGACTCCCGTGACTCGATCGGCATCGAACGCACCACACCGACCGGGCACCGCGCCTTCGCCGATATCGGCCTCAACGTCTTCGACGCGGAGCCGACCATCGAGCTCGCCCGCAGCCGCAAATCTGGTCTTGAGATGGTGGCGCTCGACTACTCGATTGCCGTCGCCGAATACGGGATGACGCTGATGGAGCGGGCGCTCGAACCTGGCGTCACCGAAAACCAACTGTTAGCCCTGCTGCACCAAACCAACGTCGCCCACGACGGTGACTGGATCGACGGCCGCATGCTGTGCTCCGGCCCCCGAACCAACCCCTGGTACCAAGAGGCGAGTCACCGCAAGATCCAACAGGGCGACATGGTCGCCTTCGACACCAACATGATCGGCCCGTACGGCTACTGCGCCGACATCTCTCGTACCTGGGTCTGCGGCGACGCCCCGACCCCCGACCAGCGGGATCTCTACAAACGCGCACTCGAGGAGATCTGGTACAACACGTCCCTCCTGCACGTCGGCGCTTCGTTTGCCGAGCTCTCGCAGAACGCCTATCGCCAGCCCGATGCGTACGCCGCCAACCGCTACGCCTGCGTGTACCACGGCGTCGGCATGAGCGGTGAGTATCCAAAGATCCCCTACCCCCAGGACTGGGAATGGACCGGATACGACGGAGAACTCGAGGACGGTGTCGTGCTGTCTGTCGAGTCCTATATCGGGGTGGAGGGTGGACCGCAGGGGGTCAAGCTCGGGCAGATGGTGCGAGTGACCTCAGGCGGGGTCGAGGTCTTGTCGAGCTATCACTTCTGGGCTCCTTCCTGAGTCGTACCGCCGAACCGTGACCCTGGACGGTTGTTCAGGGCCTCCGAACACTTACGCTGAACGAACGTCCAGTCCTGGGGTGGAGGGCCGCATGCAAACCGATACCCGCCCTGCGGAGATCCCGGCGCCCAACAAGCGCTCGATGAGCGAGACTACGGCCACGCTCCTTGTCGTCGTGACGTCGATCATGATGGGCTCGGTGCCGGTGTTCGCTCGTGAACTCACCGACGCCGGCCTGAGTGCCGTGTCGGTGAGCTTCTACCGCAACCTGCTCGGGGCGTTCGTGCTCTTCCGCCTGTTGCGCTTTGATGCCGCTCGCCGGAGCGCAACTCTGTGGGCGCTCGGCGCCGGGTTCGGCATGGGCCTTGGCTGGACGGCCTTCGTGCGCGCCGTTGAGGTGGTCCCCGTCTCGACCGCGGGCGTCATCTATATGAGCTACCCGCTTTTCGCGATCGTTTTGGCCTGGGTGCTGTTCCGAGAGACCCCGACCCGACGCGAAATGGTCTCCGCCATGATCGTGCTTTTGGCCTCGGTCGTCGCGATGGGGCCCGACCTCGGGGGCGAGACCGAAGTGATGGTCGTCGCGTTCCTCGCACCCCTCTCTTTCGGGTTTGCTGTCGCAGTGCTGACCGGACGGTTGGCGTCGTTGCGTCCAATCGAGCGGGTCGCTCCGATCGCATTCGGCTCCACCATCGGCCTGCTCCCGGTCATGGCAACTCAGCCGTTCAACGCGTCGATCCCGTCGGGCCTATCGACGTGGGTGCTGGCCTTCGGCATCGCATTGTTCACCGCGCTCGGGCCACAGTGGATGTACTCGTCGGCGGCACCTTGCGTCGGCCCTGCCCGCGCTGCGGTTGCCGGCTCGGTCGAGCTGCCGATGATGTTCCTCGTTGGCTACGTCTGGTTCGATGAGGCGCTCACCTGGCAGCAAGGTCTCGCCGGTCTCATGGTGCTCGGGGCCATCCTGCTCGTTCCGTCTCGTCCGTCTCCGGGCCTCGCCATGGTCCGGCGCAAGCGGCGCCTAAGTTTGGGACGCCATTACCCGATATCCGTCGAGACTTCGCCATGATTACCATCTTCTTCCTCGGTGCCGGCCATACGGGTGGTGGCATGGCCTCGAAGATGACTAGTCGAGGTCGACAATCCCGAAGATCTGAGGGTTTCGGTTCTCGACGATGCTGGCGTGCTTCTCGCGCAGCATCTCGACCATGCCCAGATCGGTGAAGATCCAGAAGCGGTTGTTCACGATCGCGTCGTGCACCAGGTCGGCGACCGCGTCGGGCTCCATGCCGCCATCGATGGCGGCCTTCATGAACGCCCGAGCGGCCTGCTGGTCATCGGTGGGCTCGAAGAGTGCCGGTGGCGCCGCTGACTCGGGTTGGTTTCGGCCCGCCTCGGCGATCTCTGTGCGGACCCATCCCGGGCACAGACACGACACACCGATGCCGGTCTGGTCGGTGGCCATCGTGTTGTACAGGCCCTGGGTGATGCCGACCACAGCCCACTTGCTCGCCGTGTAGGGCGAGTGGCCAGGCAGATGGCCCGCCATCGACGCCGTATTGACGACGTGCCCTTCGCCCTGCTCGATCATGCGGGGAATGAACGCCCGGTGGCCGTGAACGACGCCCCAGAAGTTCACGCCCATGACCCACCCCCAAGCGCCGACCGAGATGAAGTCCGGGTTGGGGGCTTCGGCAACGCCGGCGTTGTTGCAAAGCACGTGCACGCCGCCGAACTCTCCGAAGGCAAGATCGGCGAGCTGGTCGACCGCAGCACCGTCGGCGACATCGGTGATCTGGCCGATCACGCGGGTGCCGTGAGCCGCCACTTCGGCGACGGCGTCGTCGAGCTTCGGGGCCTCAATATCACTCAGTACGACACTCATGCCCTCACGAGCAAAACGATTGGCAAACGCTCGGCCCATGCCGCTGGCGGCGCCGGTGACGACGGCGGTCTTGTCGGAGAGATCTTGCATTCCTCGGACCGTACTCGCCGCCCTGATCCGCTCGTTAGTCTCAGATGATGACCTCTCATGAGCGTGTCGATGTCGCTGTCATCGGCCGGGGCCTGATCGGCTCCGGCGCCGGACGCCATCTCGCCGAGTCCGGCCGGTCGGTGGCGCTGATCGGGCCGGGAGAACCATCCGACTGGAACGCGTCCGGGGGGCCGTTCTCGTCCCATCATGACCAGGGCCGCATTACCCGCGTCGCCGGCCGCAACGCGATGTGGACCGAAGTAGCCGCCCTCGCCTGTGCCCGATATGCCGACATCCAGGCCCGCTCCGGAATCGGATTCCACACCCCACGGGGTGTGCTCGTCGCCTATCCCGACGCCGCCGACTGGGTCGACCGAGCCGAGCACTGGGGGAGCGACGCCCGCCTCGTCGACCCGGACTGGGTACGGAGTGAAACGGGCGTCGCCATCGAGAACGGGCTGGACATCGCGTTCGAGGGAGCGCCGGCCGGCCACATCAACCCGCGACGCCTCGTCGCCGCGCAGACCCGCCTCACCGAACTCGCAGGAGGCGCAGTGATCGACGACGCTGTGCGAGCAGTCGAGCGTCGCAACGGTGGTTTCGAACTCTCCGGAGCGTTCGGATCGATCATGGCCGATCGAATCCTCGTGTCGACCGGTGGCTTCGGTTCGGAACTCTTCGACTGGAAACTCGATGTTGCGCGCCGGGCCCGCACCATCGTGATGGCCCGCCTCGCTGACGACGGTCGGATTCCCAGCCTGATCCTCGACCAGCCGCCGGACGACCGGATCTTGGAGGTCTACTGGGTGCCCCCGGTGGAGTATCCCGACGGCTCGGTCCGCATCAAGATTGGCGGCAACATGAAGGACACGATCCTTCTCAAGCCCGAGGAGCTCGTCGACTGGTTCCACGGTGACGGCGATCCAGCCGAGATCGACTGCCTTCGCAACAACCTCGGCGCCCTCTTGCCCGATGCGTCGCTCGGCGATGTCGCCACTCAGCCGTGCGTCATCACTGGGACTTCGACCGGGATGCCCTACATCGGCATGGTCGACGACGGCATCGGCGTCGTGATCGCCGGCAACGGCTCGGCCGCGAAATCGAGTGACGAACTTGGGCGACTCGGCGCCTCACTCTTCGGCGAGGCCGGCTGGGACTCTGGACTCGACCCGTCTCTCTTCACGCCACAGTTCGGCTGATTAGGCGAATGTCCGGATCGCCAAAGCGGTCACCGTCACCGCGATCGTCGCCACGACGAAACGGTCGAATCCTTCCGAGCTGAACCGGCTGCGGAGATGCTCGCCAAACGGGACCGTAGCAAGCGCCGGAAGGCAGCCAAGCACGGCCACCGTCCAGCGACCTGACAACTCGCCGGTGATGAGGAGCGCCCCCAGCTGAGCGGCGCCGGCCAGTGCAAAGAGGGTCGTGATCGAGAAGATGTGGACGCGGCGTTCGAGACGGTAGCAGTGGATCCACGATCCGATCAGTGGGCCGGAGATCCCGATTGCCCCCTGAAGAAGACCGGTGGCGAGACCGACGACGGGGGCGGCTCGACGCGAGAACGCAGGCGCGATCCGGAAGTCCGGCATCCGTACGAAGGTGATGACGTAGATCGCAACAACGGCGATGAGCGCAACGACGAGTGGCGCTTCGCTGAACGACACGAGGGCATACGTGCCGACGATGCCGCCGACGATTCCGGTCGCCCCCAACACCGGAAGGTCGCGGGTCTCGGCTCGGCTCTCGCGGGCTCGCAAGGCCATGGCGACATTGATCAGCAGGTTCGGAATCGCGATAGCAGCGACGGCCGTCTCCAGGTCGGTGACGAAGGAGATGATCGGGATCGACACGAGTGGAAGGCCCATGCCGCTGATGCTCTTGATCGCCGAGCCGAGCAGGATCGCCGCGAGGGCGACGGCGATTTCTTCGCCGCTCACGATTCGGGCAGTCGGAAGTCGTTGCGGGTGGCGCTCTCGCGTTCGCTCAACGTCGTGTAGCCCCGCCCGTCGGGATGCAAGGCGATCGCCTCGCCCTGCCGCTCCGGCGCTGATGCTGCCTGGCATGGTTCCCCTGCAAGCGCCTCGGCGATCGGCGATGCGGCCGGCCGGTCGAAGAGCAGGACTCGGGTCGGGGTGCGCACGGCGATCACTCTGCCATCCGCCGACAGGTCGGCAGCGCTGATCGATTCGCCGATGTCGAACTCAGCCACCCGCTTGAGGGTCACAGCGTCGCTCGAGTCCGTGAGCGGCAGGATGTAGACGCCGGCGGGGCTGTCGGTGCCCTTGGTGATTAGGACGGCCTGGGTGCCGTCGACGTCGACCAACAGCGCTTCGGTGTCGAGGCGGCCCTCCTCGAAGGTGAACGACCAGAACTCGAGATCGTCGAGGGTGGCGCCGCTGCCGTCGGGTTCGGGCGAGGCGATCAGCCGCACCGTCGGTCGGATGTGGAGGTTGTCGCCGGTGTCGGCGAAGTAAAGCGTGCTGCCGGCAGCCGCAATGTCTTCCCAGTCGAGCAGCGCCGTGCCGACTGTCCAGACCTCATCGACGGTTGATGTCGCGCCGATACCGAAGAGACGGGGAAGGTTGCCCGAGTCATTGTGGGCGTACATTCGGCCGTTGACGGTGCGCGAATACACCACCCCCGACGTTTCGGGGAGCAGGTCAGTGTCGATCTGTGGCGTCGGTTCGACGAGCATGGCCCCCGCACAAAGGTCGACTGCGGTGATCCCGGTCGGGTCGGCGAGGCGCAGCGTGGTCGTCGGGACGGCATTGATGCTGCCTGAATCCGGCACCGTGGTCAACGATTCGGGCTGGCCTTCGAAGGTCATGGGCGGTTGGCCGACCGCCGACGACCCCCGGTCATCGCTGCAGGCGACCGCGCCGAGCGCGATCACGAGCGCAAGAACGATCTGCCTCACAGGGCGAAGGCGTCCGCAAGGAGTTCGTAGCTCCGAGTCCGTGCCTCGTGGCTCCAGACGATCGTGACCGCCATGAACTCGTCGGCACCGTGCGCCCGGACCATCTCCTCGACACCAGCTTTCACCGTCGCCGGTGAACCGACGATCATCGACTTGCGCTGGGCAGGGATGTTGAGGGGCCCGGGCCGGTGCGCCACCGTCTCCTCAGGAGTCGGGATCGGGCCGCTGAGACCCCGCTGACGCCAGAGCTTGACCGGCGCGGCGAGCGCCTGCGCTTCCTCGTCGGTATCGGCACAGATCACGCTGGCCGCGATGAGTACATAGGGCTCGGCATTGCGGCCGTCAGAGTCGTACTGACGTCGGTAGGCCTGGGTGATCGACGGACCATCGGCCATGGTGATGAAGTCGGCGAACGCAAGCGGCAGCCCGAAGTGAGCGGCGAGCGCGGCGGAGTCTGGGCTCGATCCGAGCAAGAAAATCGGCGGTGGTTCTTCGATAACAGGCGTGGCGGTCACCCGACCGCGAAAAGCACTCTCCTCGGGCAGTGCGTCGCGGAGCCACCCGTCGAGCTCGGCCACCATCGCTGGGTAGTGCTGGGCCGAAGGCGGCTGCCGGGTCTGTGAGAGGGCGACGGCCGTGATCTGATCCGACCCTGGCGCGCGCCCGAGGCCAAGGTCGATCCGCCCTGGATGCAGGGCGCTCAATACCTTGAACGACTCTGCAACCTTGAGTGGGGAGTAGTGGGGGAGCATCACACCCCCGGTTCCGACCCGCAGCGTTTCGGTGGCCTGGGCGATGTGGCCGACGAGGATCTCCGGCGCCGATCCGGCGAGCCCAAGGGTGTTGTGGTGTTCGGCAACCCAATAGCGGTGATAGCCGAGGGCCTCGGCACGCATGGCGAGATCGATGGAGTTGCGCAGCGCGTCGCCGGCGCTGGATCCGGCGGGGATCGGGGTCTGGTCGAGGACCGAGAGGCGCATGCGGCCAGTCTGGCCTGGCGGGCGTGCCAGGGCGAGATCGGCTCGGCAATGGGAGGGATGGTGGCGAACCCGAAGTCGACCGTCACTTGTGGGCGCTCGCTGCTTCGGCGATCCTTGCCGGCAGGAGCCGTGATGACCGACACCTTCCAAGCCCAAGTCGACTCTTCGGTCGGCGTCCTTACGCTCGTCGCGAGCGACGAAGGGCTTCGCAAGATCTTGTGGGAGGACCAAGCCGAGCAGGCCGGCGACGCCACAGTTGCTGAGACCCATCCGATCCTCGCCGCCGCATCGGCCCAACTCGCCGAGTACTTCGCCGGCGACCGAGTCGAGTTCGACCTTCCCCTCGACCTGATCGGGACGGACTTCCAGAAAGAGGCGTGGCTGGCGCTCGCCGACGTCCCTTACGGCGAGACAAGCAGCTACGGCGAGCAGGCTGAACGCATCGGCCGCAACGGTGCCTTCCGAGCCGTCGGCGCCGCCAACGGCAAGAACCCCATCCCGATCGTCTTGCCGTGCCACCGCATCGTCGGCGCCGACGGTTCACTCACCGGGTTCGCCGGTGGACTCGAAATGAAGCAGCGTCTCCTCGCACTCGAACAGGATCAGCAATCGTTCGACATCTGAGCGTGTCGAGGGCAGGATTTCGCCCATGGCCCTTCAGCTCGACTCCTATCCCGACATCGCCTACGGCACCGGGAGCGACGTCGACCTGAGCGTCGATGAGCGCCGGAAGCTCTGGAAGTGGGAAGCAGCAGTTGGATACCGGGTCTTCGCCGCGATGCGCTGGGGGCAGCTCGGCGACGGCCACATCACCTGTCGTGATCCAGAGCATCGCGATCACTTCTGGATGTTGAGCTACGGCGTGCCGTTCCATCAGGCAACCGTGCACGACCTGATTCTCATCGGCCCCGACGGCTCGGTCGTCGACGGCCCGGCCCACGCAACCGCCAACATCGCCGGGTACAACATCCATCATCCATTGCTCGAGGTGCGTCAGGACATCAACGCGGCGGCGCACACTCATACTGCCTTCGGTACGCCGTGGTCGGCGAACGTCGAACCGTTTCGAGCGATCAGCCAGGAGTCGTGCTCCTTCGTCTTCAACCAGGCGATTTACGAAGGAGAGGACCTCGAGGTCGATTCGACCGACGGCGGCTATCGCATCGCCGAGGCGATGGGCGCCAACACCCTGGTCATCCTCCGCAACCACGGCCTTTTGACCGGTGGGCTGTCACCGGCAGAAGCGGTTGGGTGGTTCGTCATCGCCGAACGGGTCGCCGAGGTCCACGTGAAGGCTCCGAACGGCGTGGCGATCTCGGACGAGATGGCCAAGCACATCGCTGAGAGCTTCGAGAATCCGGCCATGGGCTGGAGAACCTGGCAATGGCTCGCCCGTGATCTTGTGCCGGACCCGACGGTGGTCCTGTGACCGTCCCGGCCGCCTTCTGTGTTCGCGGGTCAGTCGGCTGACGCCGCCTTCTGTTTGCGTCGGTGGGCCCGAAGGATCGCTTCCGTGTAGCCGTTCTTTTGCACCCGGCCATCGCGCACTAGCGAGAGTGCCGCCCGGAACGGGAGCGAGTTCTCGTAGTCGACCGCCATCGGTTCATACACGGCGTCATCGGCGTTTTGGCCGTCGACCGCAACCGCCATGCGCTGCATCGCCTCGGTGACCTGCGCCTCCGACACGAGGCCGTGGTGCAACCAATTGGCGACGTGTTGACTCGAGATCCGCAAGGTGGCCAGATCCTCCATCAAGCCGACATCGTCCATGTCGGGAACCGTCGAGCAGCCGACGCCCTGGCCGACCCAACGGACGACGTAGCCGAGAATCGACTGACAGTTGTTGTCGAGCTCGGTCTGGATGTCGTCCTCGGTGAGTTCACCCTCGAGCAACGGGATGGTGGTGAGCTCTTCCACCGTCCGCCGGCGACGGTCCTGGATCTCCTCCTGGCGGGCGGTGACGTTCACGTCGAAGTAATGGGTCGAGTGCAGGGTCGCCGCAGTGGGCGACGGCACCCAGGCGCAGGTCGCACCGGACTGAGCGTGGCCCGCCTTAGTAGCGAGCATTTCCGCCATCTCCGACGGCTTGGCCCACATGCCCTTGCCGATCTGGGCCCGGTTCTGCATGCCAGCAGCGAGACCGGTGTCGACGTTGGAGTCCTCATAGGCGAGGAGCCAGGTGGCACCCTTCATGTCGCCCTTCTTCAACATCGGGCCGGCTTCCATGTCGGTGTGGATCTCGTCGCCGGTGCGGTCGAGGAAGCCGGTGTTGATGAAGACGACCCGCTCGCGGGCTTGGTCGATGGTGGCCGCAAGGTTGAGCGAGGTACGACGCTCCTCGTCCATGATTCCCATCTTGAGCGTGTTGGGCTCGAGGCCAAGCGCAGCCTCGACCCGGCCGAACAATTCGACAGCCCAGGCGACCTCGTCGGCGCCGTGCATCTTGGGCTTCACGATGTAGATCGAGCCGGTAAGGCTGTTGCGGAAGCTGCTGTTGCCGAGCAGGTCGTGCTTGCCCGCAAGCGAGGTAACGAAGCAGTCCAAGATCGTTTCGAAGATCGGTTCGCCGTTCATGGTGACGGCGTCGGTTGTGAGGTGATGGCCGACGTTGCGAACGAGCATGCACGCCCGGCCCTGCATCACGAGTTCGGCACCGTCGGCGGTGGTGTAAACGCGGTCACCGTTGAGACGGCGCTCCATGGTCTCGCCGCCCTTCTGGAAGGTGGAGACAAGGTCGCCCTTCATCAAGCCGAGCCAGTTGCCGTAGACGACGACCTTGTCGTCGGCGTCGACGGCGCTGACCGAATCCTCACAGTCCATGATCGACGACACGGCCGACTCGAGATCGATGTCGGCGACCCCGGCGGCGTCGTCTTTGCCGATGTTGTCGGAGCGATCGATGCGGATGTCGGCATGGAGGCCATGCTTGCGAAGCACGACATTGGTCGGATCGGTTGGTTCGCCGGCGAAGCCGGTGAACTGGTTCGGGTCGGCGAGGCCGGTGGTGGTGTCGCCGAGCGAGACCTGCAGCGCACCGTCGACGATGGCGTAGCCGGTTGCGTCGGCGTGGCTGCCCTGGCCGAGTGGGGCGTGTGCGTCCAGAAATGCTCGACCCCACGCGATGACCTTGGTCCCACGAACCGGGTTGTAGCCCGAGCCGGCATCAGCCCCGTCATCGTCGGAGATGACGTCGGTGCCATAGAGCGCGTCATAGAGCGAACCCCAGCGGGCGTTGGCGGCGTTGAGGGCGTAGCGGGCGTTGTCGAGCGGAACGACGAGTTGGGCGCCAGCGGTACCTGCGATCTCGTTGTCGACATTGCTGGTGGCCACGGCGACGTCGTCCGGAGCGTCTTCGAGGTAACCGATCTCCCGCAGGAAGGCGAGATAGTCGGCCTGGTCGTGACCGCCCCGGTTCGCGATCAGGTAGGCGTCGATTTTGTGCTGGATCTCGTCACGCCGGGCGAGCAGCGCTGCGTTGCGCGGGCCCATCTCAATAAGGACGGCCTCGAGCGCTGCCCAGAACTCGAAGGCGGTCACGCCAGAGCCGGGTGTCAGTGCCGTCTCCACGAAGTTGTGGAGGGGTTGGGTGATCTCGAGGGAACCAAAACTTGGCATGTTTGGGAGGCTACCGAGGGCTCGGCCGACCTTAAAGTGCGCGCAATCCCATACGGGGTCAAAGATAAGTGAAATTTCGCCGGTAGCCGGTCGGTCGGCTCAGTCCTCTTCGCTGGCGCCCCAACGTTCGACCGCAGTAGCAAAGACGCCCTGATCCCAAGAGAATTCGACCATGTTGCCGGCTGGGTCCCGCAACATGCAGATGTAACCGATGGGCGGCGGCATCATTGTCGGCGGCATCGCTAGGCATCCCGCTTCCTTCCCGCGCTCAGCGACTTCGTCGACATCCGCTTGGGTCGGCATCTCCATCCCGAGATGAGCGAACGGCGCAAGGGTCGCAAGTTCAGCTCCTGCAAACGGATCCTTGTCCGGGAAAAACTGGGCCAGCACGAGCACGAATGGTGGATCGGCCATGTCAGGCATGCCGAGCCAAGCGCCAAAGCCGGTTTCGTCCTCCCGTCGATCGAGAAGCCGCATCGGGGTGAGACGCTCGTACCAGTCGACCATCGCGTCAATGTCGGGGACGCGCAGTGCGATATGAGTCCATCTTGCCTCGCCGGGATGAAGGTTGTAGATGGGGTCAGTCACAAGAGATACACCTTTGTTGGATCTCGGCAACCTAGCACGGTCTGATGGTCTGTCCATTGGCCCGACTCTCGACCCAAGAGGCCAAGCTGCGATACTCTAACGAGAGGCGATGTGACGTCACTTTCCGGCGTTACGCAACCCATCGCCCATGGGGAGGGCCCCGTGGCCAACGGCGAAGTCGCGTTCGAGCCAATCGAACGAGAAACGGTCAGCACCAAGATCCGGGAGCAGCTCCTCCAGCGGATCACGACTGGCGAGCTTGCCCCAGGCGACCCGGTGCCGTCCGAACGTGAACTTGCTGAGCGGTTTCAGGTCGCCCGGAGCTCAGTCCGCGAGGCGATGCAAGGGCTCGTTTCGCTTGGTGTTGTCCGCCGGCGCGGCAACCGCTCCTACGTGACCGAGCACCTTCCGGAAATCATGCTCGACGCCGATGACTTGAACAAAACGTTTGTGCGGCAACTCTTTGAGACCCGACGAGTGCTCGAAGGTCCGATCTTCGTCCTTGCGGCAACTCGCGCCGATGTCGGCGATCACGGAGCCGCCCGCACGATCGCCGATCAGTTCACAGACGATCTCGACATCGAATCGTTCCGCCGCCTCGATCGTGAGTTCCACACCACGATTGCTGCGACGTGCGGCAACCCGTTGCTCATCGAACTTTACGGGAAGGTCCTCGACCAGCTCTTTCGGTCCGACGAGTTCCATACCCTCCTGAGACATGGCGACAATCGCGACTCGGTGCAGCGAATCATTCGAGAATCAGGCCAGGCACATCGTCAGATCGCCGATGCGCTCGTGAACGGGGATCCCGAGGCAATGCAAGCCGCCATCGGTCGCCACCTCTCCAATGTCGAACGCACCATCGTCGACGATCTCGTGTGACCCCCGATCCGGCTCGCGGATCAAGCCAACCCGAACGAACGGAGCGAAGTCGCAGCTGCCTCGTCAACCTGGCGAAGAAAGACAGCTGAGTCCCAGTGATCTAGTCGTGAAGTGATCTGTCCATCCCGGACAACGAGGCGCTGAGCCCCCTGAACCGAGAAGGGCACGCCACCCCATGTGCCAGTGAGGGTGTAGAACGCCGCAGCTCGATCGCCGTCGACCACCAACTCGTCAAGGCCGTACTCAAGCCCCGGCATCGATGCGAGGAAATCCGGGAGCCGCTCGCGGTAGGCGTCGCGCCCGTCACAACTCGAACCCAGTGCCGACGTGTGTCGATTGGCGAAATCGTCGCTCACATGGGCAGCGATGGCATCCGGATCGGCTGCTGCGAACGACGCGAGATACGACCGGACGACGGCTGCGGTACTTGACGACGGTTGGTCTGACATGTGTTCAGTGTGGCATGACCGTGTCAGTGGCCAAAAGGTGCCTCGGTGCCGGCTGCAGTCTGGTCGCTGGGTGAAAGGAGTTCGTTGTGCGCTGCACCGACAATCCGGCACTGAATGCCTACTGGTACCCGGTCGCCGAACACGCCGATATCGGCGCCGCCCCTCTCCCGGTCACTTTGCTAGGTGACCGCTTCGTGCTCTGGCGGACCGACGCTGGCGTCAGCGCAGCCCCAGATCGTTGCCCACACCGAGAAGCGCCGCTCTCGATCGGCTGTGTCGATGAGGCGCAGAACCTCCGTTGCGCCTACCACGGGTGGGGGTTCGACGCGGCCGGCCTCTGCGTGGACGTGCCATCTTCGGGCCCAAGCGCACCAGTCCCGCCTACGGCTCATCTCCAGTTGTGTCATGTGCAAGAGCGATACGGGCTGATCTGGCTCTGCCCCGGGGCCCCGGTCGCTGATATCCCCGTCATCCTTCACGACGCTGATCCTGCGTTCCGGCGAATCAACACCGGCATCGAGCTCTGGAATGCATCAGCGACTCGAATGGTCGACAACTTTCTCGATATCTCCCATTTCCCCTGGGTTCACACGGGCACATTCGGGTCGGGCCAGATCACCGATGTGCCGTCGATCGAACTCGTCGATCTCGACCGCGACTTTCACGGATATGCCTACGAGGTCGACGCCAGCAATCCAGAGGAGGCGACGGCGACGACCGGTTCGACTGAGCCAGTCGTTCATCGTCGGATGAGTACCGGCTTCGCCTTGCCGCTGCTCGTGCGGAGCACTATCGCCTACGAGGACGGCCTCGAACACATCTTGTTGTTGTGCTCGACACCGGTCGACGACGAGACCTCGTTGTTCACGTTCGTGGTCTGGCGCAACGACGATTTCTCAGTCGATGCCGAGGAAACGATTGCCTTCGATCGAGCGATCGGGGCCGAAGACAAGTCGATGCTCGAGCAGGTTCCGGGCCCATTGCCACTCCGGAGGACGGCCATGGTTAGCGTGCAGGCGGACAAGCCATCCATGGAGTGGCGCCGTCGCTTTTTTGCGCTCCTCGGTGCCCCTGAGTGAGTGCCGACCGGCAAATTACCCGGTAACGGCACTGACTGCTATGGTCTGACCATCAGTCCGAAGCTGGGCTGGGGAAGAGGCGCCAGTGATCCGAGGAATGAACCACGCCGTGCTCTACGTACGCGATGCACAGCGCCACAAGGCGTTCTACGAAGACGTCCTGGGCTTCCGGACAATCATTGATGGCCCTGGCCCCTTCGTGTTCATGCGAGCCCCTGCCTCAGAGAACCACCATGACATCGCCTTCTTCACGATCGGCAGTGATGTTGGAGACTCGACCGCAGGCAAGAGTCAGGTTGGGATGTACCACCTCGCCTGGGAAGTCGCGACACTCACCGAACTCGACGTAATGCACGCCCGCCTGGTCGAGGCCGGCGCGCTGATCGGCATGTCCGACCATGGTGCTAACAAATCGCTGTATGCCGTCGACCCCGACGGCCTTGAGTTCGAAGTCATGTGGCTCGTTCCGGCCGAACACTGGGGCGACGAAGAGCACGTCGCCATTGTCCGTCCGCTCGTGCTCGCCGACGAACACGACCGCTTCGACGCATCCGATACTGAGGGGGCACACAGATGATCGCACCGGGAACAGACCAGTACTGCTGGTTCTACGACGACGACGCCTTCCAAGAGACGGCGCGACCGGGCTTCCGGCGCCGGGTCATCACCGGTGACCAGTTGCAACTCTGCTTCTGGCGCATTAGGGGAGGTGCCACCGGATCGTTCATGCACAAACACGACGATCACGAGCAACTCGGCATCATCGTGCGCGGCAAGCTCGACTTCCGTATCGGCAAAGAAGACAGCGATCGCGTCGTGGTCGGCGAGAACGAGGTGTACATCGCCCCAGCCGGCGTCCTGCATGGCGACAGCGTCTTCATCGGCGACGACGAATACGATGAGTGCTGGATTCTCGACGTCTTCACCCCGCCCCGCGACGATCTCCGGGAGGGCTGATGACGGACTGGCGCCTCGCCGTTGACATCGGCGGCACATTCACCGATCTCGTCCTGGTCGATGCGGACTCGGGACGAGTCGTCGTCGACAAGGTTCTCACCACACCGAGCGCGCCGCTCGATGGCGTGCGAACCGGGGTGCGGCAATTACTCGGCAAGGCTGGCGTCGCGCCGAGCGAGATCGTCCGACCGATCGTGCATGCCACGACGCTCGTCACCAATGCGCTGATTGAAGGCAAGACGGGTCGATCAGCCATGGTGACCACCACCGGTTTTGGCGACACGCTGCTGATACGGGACGAACACCGCTATGACATGTACGACCTTCAGATTGAGTTCCCGGCACCCCCAATCCCCCGCGAGCTGACCTTCGAGGTTGACGAGCGCACCAGCGCAACCGGCGAGCAACTCCAGGCCCCATCTGCTGAGGGACTCGCTCAGCTCACCGACGCACTCCAAGCCGCGGACGTCGATGCGGTCGCCGTCTGCCTGCTTAACAGCTACGTCAACGGCGCGAACGAGCGACTGATCGCCGACCATCTCCGCGCCGAACTCGGGGTGATGGTCTGCATCTCCAGCGACATCTCGCCCCAGATCCGTGAGTACCCTCGCATGGTCACGACGGCATGCAATGCCGCAACCATGCCGGTCATCGCCCCGTACCTCGCCGATCTCCAGAAGTGGCTGACCACAGAGGGATTCGGTGGCTCAGTGCTAATGATGCTCTCCAACGGCGGTGTCGTCTCCGCCGCAGACGCCGCCGCAGGCCCTATCCGCCTCGTCGAGTCCGGACCAGCAGCAGGAGCGCTGGCCGGAAGCTGGTTCGCCGAACGTCTCAGCGAAGATCGGCTGCTCTGCTTCGACATGGGGGGCACCACCGCGAAGGCTTGCCTGATCGAAGAAGGCGAACCCGAACTGACGAACACGTTCGAGGTGGCTCGGGCCTACCGCTTCAAGAAGGGATCGGGATTCCCCGTTTCGGTACCGTCGGTCGACTTAGTCGAGATCGGAGCGGGAGGCGGCTCGCTGGCTCGTGTCGACCAGTTCGGTTTGCTGAAGGTCGGTCCGGATTCTGCAGGTGCGGATCCGGGACCTGTGAGCTATGGCCAGGGAGGCACGGTTCCTGCGGTGACCGACGCCGACGTGGTTCTGGGTTTGCTCGACCCTGACGCCTTCCTCGGCGGAGATCTTCCCCTCAATCAGGACGCGGCCAACACTGCCATCGGCGAACTGGCCGAGCAATTGGGTCTCTCCACGGCCGATACGGCGGCGGGTATCCATGAAGTCGTCAACCAGAACATGGCCGCCGCTGCTCGAATGCATGGTGTCGAGATGGGCGTTGATCTGCGCGGCGTTCCGGTCATCGCCTTTGGCGGAGCCGGACCAGTTCACGCATGTGGCGTTGCCGAACTCCTCGAGGCAGACCGAGTCATCTTCCCAGTTAACGCAAGTGTGCTCTCCGCATTCGGAACGCTTGTTTCGCCGGTACGAATCGACTTGGCCCGCTCGATGGTTCGGGGCCTCGGCGAGGTCGATGTCAACGAACGCGACGCGCTCCTCGACGAGCTGCGCAGCGAGGGAAAGCGAATTCTCGCCGCAGCGGGTGTGCCAGAAGACGCAGTTGTGTTTCGTTATGGCGTCGACGCCCGGTACGCAGGTCAGGGCAATGAGATCACCGTCTGGCTTGGAGAAGGTCTCAGCTGGCCGTCGACCGACGACCTGATCGCTGCTGACTTCGAACGGGAGTACCAGCGCATTTACGGTATGGCGATCCCTGACGTCGACGTCGAGATCGTCACCTGGCGGCTGGCCGTGACAGCGGCTGCGGCGCCGTTCGAACCCGGATCGAGCGCCGAGACGGCGTCCGTAGCTGCTCCGCAAGGCCATCGCCCGATGCGATTTGCACGAGGAGTAGAGGCGGTCACCGCTCCTGTCTACCGGCGAGAAGGCCTCGGGGTCGGCGCGCTCATCGATGGCCCCGCCGTTATCGAAGAACGAGAGACAACCAGTGTCATCCGACCTGGATGGCGCGCCGTCGTTGCCAAGGACGGCAGCGTGATCGCCGAACGCCTCGCCTCAACCGAAGGAGTGTCATGACTGCCACCGAGACCAGCGCTGTCCGCTTCGATCCGATCGAACTCGAGATCCTCTGGCAGTCGCTCATCTCAACGGTCAACGAACAGGCCCGAGCTCTGCAGCGAGCGGCGTTCTCGCCGATTGTGCGCGAAGCAGGGGATTTGGCCAACGCCGTCTTCGACCGCCGAGGCCGTATGGTCGCTCAAGCCGTTACAGGCACCCCTGGGCACATCAACAGCCTCGCCATCGGCGCAGCCAGCATGCTCGAGGAGTTCCCGGTCGAGACGCTCCAGCCGGGCGATATTTTGATCACCAACGACCCCTACAAGACTGCAGGGCAGCTGCTCGACGTGACGGTGTTGGTTCCGGCGTGGCGAAACGGACGAGTGATCGCTTTGTTCGGCTCGACGATCCATCACACCGATGTCGGCGGGTACGGCATCGGCGCAGGCGGTCGAGACGTCTTCGAAGAGGGTCTCTGGATCCCTATCTGCCGGCTAATGCGAGGCGAGAGCGGCGCCAGCGTTCGAAACGATGACGTCTGGCGTTTCATCCTGTCGAATGTGCGGCAACCCGATCACATGGCCGGGGACCTTCACGCCCAGATGGCGTCGGGTGAGGTCGGGGCACAGCGTCTTGGCACCCTCTGCGACAGCCATGGTCTTGATGACATTGAAGAGCTCGCTGATGAGATCATCGAGCGGTCCGAAGCCGCAACTCGCGAAACGATCCGGGCCCTGCCTGCAGGCGACTATGACGCCAGTGCGGTGCTCGATCTGGCCGACGGCTCACGCGTCGACATTTGCTGCCGCTTGACCGTCGACGCCGAAGCAGGCGAGATCATCGTCGACTACGCGGGAACGTCCGAAGCCAGCCGGTGGGGCATCAACGTGGTGAAGAACTACACCCACGCATACACAACATTCACCGTGCGGTCTGTCCTCAGCCCAGACATTCCCAACAATCACGGAAGCCTCGGCCCGATCAAGGTCGAAGCCCCCGAGGGGTCAATCGTCAACGCAGTGCCACCTCAGCCAGGCACCGCCCGCCACGTCGTGGGCATGTTTCTTCCGAACGCGCTGCTGAAAGCACTCGCTCAGGTGCGGCCCAAACAGGCGATGGCCGAAGGGTCCGGCGCAGTCTGGACGATGCAGGTCAACGGGTCCCACCCCGACGGCAGTCCCTTCATAACCGCCATGTTCACCTACGCCGGTGGGGTGGGCGCCAGAGCTTCCAAACCCGGACTCGACGCCTGCTCGTATCCGACCGGTGTTTCGGCCGTGCCGATCGAGGTGGTCGAGGCATCCGCCCCTATTCGTTTTCACCAAAAGGCCCTGCGGGCGGATTCGGGTGGCAAGGGAGCCCAGCCCGGAGGCCGCGGCCAGGTCATCGAGTTCTCGGTTGCGACCGATCAGTCATGGCAGCTCAACGCAGTGACGAGTCGACTCGAGGAACCACCCCAGGGGGTCTTCGGAGGTGAGCCCGGTGATCCGGGTGCATTCCTGGTCAACGGCGACGCCGTCAAGACGCAGGAACGCATCACGCTCTCTAGTGGCGATGTTGTTCGGCTCGAATTACCTGGCGGCGGTGGCTACGGAGAGCCGCAGCCGACATGAACGACTGGTCGCCCCGTACCTTCGCCGCTGCATGGCGAAGCGCGGTCGACCGCCAACCTGACTCGCCCTTCCTCATCTTCGAGGGTCCTGACGGTCGCATCGACGAATGGACCTACGCTGCCTTCGACGGGCTCATCGATCGAGTGGCCGGACGACTTCACTCCTTGGGCGTCACCCCCGGCGATGCGGTCCATCTCGCCCTCACCAACAGCCCCGCCTTTGTGGCGGTGTGGCTCGCCGCTATCGGAATGGGTGCTTGGATCGTGCCATCGGATCCGATGGCACGCACCCCCGAACTTCGTGACCACATCGAACGTACGGCTCCGGTCGTGGGTGTCTGCGCCGCCTCCCGGGCCGAGGCGTATCGCGCTGCTGCCGGCGATCTGATCATCCTCGAAGTCGACGAGGCCGACCCCTCGCCAGCAGCGCTGCTGGGCGAACCGTTCGGAGGCTGCCCGTCGATCGGGCATGATGACCGGGCTGCAGTGATGTTTACCAGCGGGACGACCGGACGCCCCAAGGGTGTTCTGATCTCGCAAGCGAATTACGCGTTCGCCGGTCGCGTGATGGCACAGACTGCCAACCTGCAGGCCAGCGATCGACACTTGGTCGTCTTGCCGATGTTTCACGCCAACGCGCAGTACTACTCGTTTGCGTCGGCGATTGAGGTCGGGGCATCCGTTGCGTTGATGCACGCGTTTTCCGCCAGCGGTTTTCTCGGTCAGGCGGCTCGGCATCGGGCAACATGCGCCAGCCTTTTCGCAGCCCCAATGCGGATGATTCTCGCCCGTGGTGGCCCTGTCGACGATCTTGTGCTGCGGCACTGCTGGTTTGCGCAAAACCTCGATCCAAGCCAGTACGAGACGATCGCAAATTGGATGGGCTGCCGGCCGCGGCAGCTGTATGGGATGACCGAGACAATCCCGGCCGTGCTCACCGACCGAGAGGCCGATCCCGTCCCTGACTCGATGGGATTCGTGACGTCGGGGTGTTCGGTCGACGTTCAGGATAGCGACGGCTGTAGTGTCGAGCTCGGCGAGATCGGGGAGATTGTCGTCGGTGGAGTGCCCGGCACGACTCTTTTCTCGGGTTATCTCGATGACCCGGCAACGACCGATGCCTCCTACAGAAATGGCTGGTTCCTCACCGGCGACCGGGCGACCCGTACCACAGACGGACGCCATCAATTCGATGGGCGTCGCTCAGACGTCTTGAAAGTGGCTGGCGAAAACGTGTCAACTGTTGAGGTGGAGGCGATGCTCACTTCCCACCCAGACGTGTTCGAAGCAGCGGTCGTCGGCGCGCAGGACCCTATTCGCGACGAAGTGCCTGTTGCGTTCGTGGTGCCGGCCACCGGCGCCCGTCCCGACCCTGATGAGCTGATCGACTGGTGTTCGCAGCATTTGGCCAAAGCCAAGGTGCCCATAGCCATTGGCCTGCTCGACGAACTGCCTCGAACCAGTGTCGGCAAGATCCGAAAGTTCGTTCTTGCGGCCGGCGCAGACGATCTCACCCGCAAGGAGTTGTCATGACCATCTTCACCGAATCGTTGCGGAACGCACTTAACGCATCGACTGATGACGTGACCCGTGCCACAACGCTGCCGCCAGAGCTCTACACCTCGACTGAAGCATTCGGGTTTGAGCGAGAAGCAGTTTTCATGAAGGAATGGCTCGCAGTGGGACGGGCCGAACGCATTTCTGAGCCCGGAGACTGGTTCACCGTCGATCTGTTGGGCGAGCCGATCATTGTTGTGCGCACCAAGTCTGGATCCATTTCAGCCATGTCAGCGGTCTGCCAGCACCGGGCCATGCAGATCTGCGAGGGCGAAGGAAACAACTCGACCTTCAAGTGCCCTTACCACCACTGGATCTACGCCGAGGACGGCCGTTTGCTAGGCACGCCGGCAATGGAACGAACCGAGGAGTTCTCCAAAGCCGATTGGGGCCTGCCGCCGCTCGCAGTGGAGGAGTGGCTCGGGTTCATCTTCGTGAACTTCGACGTCAATGCTGAGCCTCTGGCCCCGACCCTGGGCCGCTACACGCCCTATCTCGAAAATTATCACCTAGCCGACGCAGTGTGCCCGGGAACGTTCACGCTCGAATCGATGCCGTGGAATTGGAAGGTGATGTTCGAGAATTTCAACGATGGATATCACGCCAACCGCCTGCACGAGTACGTCCAGGATTTTTGTCCGTCTCATCTTTCGGCATTCCCGGAGCCTTGGACCGACGACGCAAACGTGGTGTTCCGCACTGCCGGGTACACCCATCTCGACGGAGGTTTCAACGCGACCCATCGCGTCATCATGGACGTCTTCCCAGATCTGACCGACGAGGAGCGTGGTCGCTCGACCTTCGCACTGGTGCCACCGATGTTGTGCCTCGGCACCGCGCCCGATCAGTGCTTCTTCTTCCTCGTCCGCCCGACAGGCCCCGAAACGATTGATGTCGAGATTGGCTACATCTTCCACCCGTCGGCCCTAGAGGACCCATTGTTCGAGGCCAAAATGGCACTCAGCGATGCCGGGGTCCAGGTATTCGTCGAGCAGGACCAGGACGCAACGACAAAGGTCCAGCGGGGGCTCCGATCGCGGTTCGCGCCGCGAGGCGCCCGGTATTCGTGGCAAGAGGAAAGCCATGTGCAGTTCAACCGGTGGTTGGCGCGCCGATATCGCGACGCCTGGCCGGGAGGAGAGTCCGGAGATCCGCGCCTGCGGGTCGTGGGGGAGTGAAAGTGAGGAGAAGTCGACAGTGAGAATGCTCGTCCGACCAGGTCAGAAAGTGATCAGGTCTCGGTCAGGTAACCATCACTACCCGGTAATGAAAGAGCAATCCGTCGGCAAGGCTCAAAACTTAGTTTTGGGGTACGACGTTGCAACCATAAGTCCAGATTAATTGGGGAGAATATGTCCAAGTTCAAGTGGATGATGACGGTGTTGTTGGCGCTGTCAATGATCGCTGCAGCCTGCGGCGACGATGACGATGCCGACGAAGTGGCGAGCGATAGCGCGTCTACCGTTGAAGAAGAAAACGAAGATTCGGCCGAAGAAGAGCCGGCTGAGCAAGAAGAGGCTGTTGAAGAAGAACCGGTAGTGGAAGTCGAAACCGACGAGCTCGTGCTGGCCTTTGACGCAAACGGCGACGGCACCGTCACGATCGGGGTGGCTGCCGCAGGACCCCGTGACGACAATGGTTACTACCAGTCGCTGGTGAATTTCGCTGAGGATTTCTCGGCCGACAACGGCTTCACCCCTCCGATCGTGAGTGACAACATCGGCCCGGCCGAGGCTGCGCAGGCGATGTCTGACCTTGCTCAGCAGGGCGTTGACATTCTCATGGTAGGTGCGAGCGAAATTGCGGAACCGCTTCCGGAACTTACGGAACAGTTCCCGGACATCTTCTGGTACTGCAACTGTGGCGCTGGCTTCCAGGAACTTCCCGGTCTCGCACAAGCGACCGACTGGGGCGCTGCGGTTCACTACACAGCCGGTGTAGCCATGGGCGGCGTGTTGCAGTCCCAGGGGAGCACGAGTGCGGTGTTCTTGGGTTGTTGCGATATCAACTTCGAGGTTGAGGCGTACAACGCAACTGTGTTCGGTCTGCAGTCGGTCGATCCGAGTTTCACGATGGAATACGTCGGAACTGGCGATTTCCCGTTCGACTTCGACAACTCAGCGAACGCAACTGCAGCGCTTACGAACGCGAAAGCGAACGGAGCCACACTCGTCTACGCATATCTGGGTGGTGCGCTCGATCCTGTCGGTCAGCTCGCAACCGATGAAGGGATCGCCGTCTTCTCGGCTGGACCAGCCGACGTCTGTGAGCGTGATATCCAGTGGACCGGCGGGGTCGTCTTTGATGGCGGCTCCTACGCAGCGCAGGCGCTCCGATTGATCGTCGACGGCGAATTGGCTGAAGGGTCGACTTATGACTTCCCAACTGAGCCTGGCCTGAATGGTGGCGTCCTGTGTAACGGCGACGCCGACGCTCAGGCACTCATCGACGAAGCCTTTGGTCTTCTCGCCGCCTATGACGGTGAGTTGATGGGTGCGCTCGGCGGAATCTCTGCAGAGGCATACGCAGGAGGGTGATTTCCTCCTCTCCCAGCGGCTTGGGGGCGGGTGCCG
>CAJWHS010000014.1 GCA_913041415.1 uncultured Acidimicrobiaceae bacterium
ACGCGCATATTGTGTTCGATGACACATAATGTTATCCCTAATTCATCGTTAGCCTTTCTAAGTCGATCAATTAAACCATTAATTAACGTCGGGTTGATACCTGCTGTCGGTTCGTCTAAGACAAGAAGTCGAGCATCTCGGTACAGAGCCTTGAGGATTTCAGCCCGCTGCCGTTCCCCCACGGCGAGCTGCCAGATATAGGCGTCCGGGTCGACCTGCAGGCCGAATTGTTCAGAAACCTCCCGAAGCCTCGCACGCACGGGCTTCATGTCCGCCAGGCCACGCCGACCGCCGAGGCCGAGCGCGATGTTCTCGGCCACCGTGAGCGTCGGTACCAGCATGAAGTGCTGGTGGATCATGCCGATGCCCTGGCGGATCGCATCGGCAGGCGATGTGATGTGCACCGTCGAACCGTTGAGGCATATCGATCCACTGTCGGGCTGATAAAGACCGTAGAGGATCTTCATGAGCGTGCTTTTGCCCGCTCCGTTCTCGCCCAGCAGCGTGTGGACTCGACCCGGCAGCACCGAGAGATTGACCTGATCGTTCGCGATCACGCCGGGGAAACGCTTCGTTATTCCCGTCATCTCCAACATCGGCACTGCCGGGTCGAACGTCATCGAATCACTCCACTCCTGTGGAGATTGAGCCGTCGGCGATGCCTACCGCAATCGCCTCGGCATCGGCCTTCACGACTTCTGCAAGGCCAAAGGCATCGTTGAATTCGATCTCGAGACCTCCGTTCGCAAGCGTGGCGATTAAAACGCTTCCTGATTCGCCGGCCTGTACGGCGGCAACGATCTCGTCGAGCAACACCTCCCAGTGGTAAACCTGCGAGGCCACGACGATCTCCTCGCCGAGAGCCGTCTGGTTTGACTGCGTGCCGAACCACGCCACGCCGCTCTCTTGGGCCACACCGGTCGCACCGACCACCATCTGTGCCGTGCCGGTGAGCACATCGGCATCGTTTGCGATGTGTGCGGTTGCGGCTTCCGCCGCCAGCGCAACATCGCTGAACGACTCGATGTAGTTCACGTTGACCTCAATAGCGGGATCGACCGACGCGACGCCGTTGACGAAACCGTCGACGTAGAGTTTCGCATCACCGACCTCGATCGGGCCGACAACGCCGATCACACCCGACTCGTTGAGCGCAGCAGCGATCGTGCCATTGACGAACCCGCCTTCGTCGGCTCGGACGGTATAGGCGAACACGTTCTCCAGTCCGAAGTTGTCGGCGGCGGTGCCCCATGCGAACGCAACGTTGGGGAACTCGGGAGCGATCTCCTGCAAGGGGCCGCCGTACTGCGACCCGTGGGCAACCACGAGATCGAAGCCATCCTCGGCATAGCCGCGGATCGCAGCTGCGGCGTCTTCGACAATAAAGGTGCCATCGGTGATGTCGACGTCTACGTCGGCCGTCATATTGGCAACGCCGTCGACCATGCTTTGCGTAAAGGCGAGGTCGTTGCTCGCCGATGGCGCCACAATCGCTACTCGAAGCGGCGCAACATCGTCGGAAGCAGCATCGCCGTCGTCGGAAGCAGCATCGTCGGTTGACGCGCCGTCATCATCATCACCGCACGCTGTGGCGATGAGTCCAACGACGAGCAGGATGGCGAGGAGCCATCGGAATCGATTGTTTACTTGCATTGGGGGTTCCCTCCTTGGGTGTAAGTGCGGCTATCGCCGCACAGTCGTAAAGCGCGCTATCCGCTGCGCTCATACGGGCGGGTCAGCGCAGATGGAGATCCAATCCGTCGGCTGACGAGAACGAGGACGAAGATGGTCAAAACAGCGGGCGCCATTGAAGCGAGGCTCGCCGTCCCACCTTCGATGATGCCGAGCGTCTTCCACTGCAGGACGACGGCGGACACGATGCCGAACAAGAGCGAGCCAGCCAACACCCCGAATGCGCGCCATGCTCCGAAGTAGACAAGTGCAATGGCAATAAATCCACGTCCACTCGTAAGGTTCTGCTGGAAAATGCCAACTTCGAGCGCCAGCGCACCGCCGGCAAGACCGGCCATGGCATTGCCGATCAAGATTGTCCCTGTGCGGACTCGGACTACGCTCACGCCCAGCGTGTCAGCCGCTTCAGGGGTTTCGCCGACCGCCCGAATATTTAGGCCGAAGGTAGTGCGGTTGACCACGAACCACGTGAATGGAACGAGCATGAAGGCGGCGTAAACGAGCGGGTTGTGCTGAAACAAAACCTCGCCGACGTGCGGGATGTCGGAGAGGACCGGTACATGCCAGTCGCGCAGGCCGGTGATCGACACCGGAGTGCCAACCTGCTTCTGAAAGAGCAGATCCGACAAGCCGAGTCCGAAGAGGAAGATGCCAATGCCGCTGATGCCCTGCTCGGCACGCATCACCACAGTCATCACGGCGTAGATGATGCCCATCAATAAGCCAACGAACAGCGCCGCCAGCACTCCAGCGGTTGCGCTATCCGTCTCGAGCGCCGTCTTGTAGGCCGCATAAGCGCCCAGCAACATGACGCCCTCGACGCCTAGGTTTAGAACACCGGAGCGCTGACCAACGGCTTCACCCAACGCGGCGAACAAGAACGGCGTAGCGAGCCGGATGCCCGAGGCCGCCGTCGTGACAAGCACCGAGACGGTGAAGAACTCACTCATGAAGCCACCCCGCGTCCGTCGAGTTGGCGCTCAACCAGTCGAACGAGACGTTGACGCCACCGCAGTGAGCCGACGACAAAGACGACGACAACGCCATTGATGGCGAGGATCAGGGCCGCAGGAACCTGCAGTTCACGCTGCATCTCGATACCACCCGTCAACATGCCGCCAAACAGAAAAGAGGCAGGCACGGTGGCGAGCGGATGGAGCCCGCCAAATAGTGCCGCAACAATGCCGTTGAAGCCTGCATTCTGGGTGAACGCCGCTGCGCCCCCCTCGCCGATCAACCGATGGGACTGGCTTCCGAAGACCAGCACGGAACCGGCCACACCGGCACACGCACCGGACAGCGCCAGCGCATGCACAACACTCTTTTCGACAGGAAGGCCCGCATACCGCGCCGCTTCTGGGTTGTGGCCAACGGCACGCAGGCGCATGCCAGCTGAACTTCGGAAGAGCAAGTAATGGCCGAGCACCGCAACGGCGATTGCTACCAGCACACCGATATGCATACGAGTTCCGCCCGGAAGTAAGGGGAGGTCGGCATTTTCGCTCAGTCGCTTCGTCTGTTGAATCCGAATCGCTCCTTCCTCAATCAACAGGTCTTGAAGCAGAAAGCTCATAATCTGCGCCGCGATAATGTTCATCATGATCGTGCTCAGGATCTCGTTGACCCCGGCGTAAGCCTTCAGTGCGCCGGGGATCGCCCCCCAGATCCCACCCCCGACCGCCCCGGCGATAATCACGGCGGGAATCAGCAGAATGGGCGGGAGACCTGGCAACCCCAGCGCCACCAACGAGGAAACGACCGCCCCAGCGATGATCTGCCCTTCGCCGCCGATGTTGATGACACCCGCCCGAAAGGCAATGCAAATCCCAACGCCGACCAGCAACAGCGGCATCGACTTGACCGCTGTGTCAGCGAGGTTGTCGGCTCCCGAGAAGGCGCCACTCACCATCGCTCGGTAGCCGTCGATCGGATCGGCGTCGAGCGTAAGCAGCATGATCGCGCCAACGATTAGTGCGGCGAGCACGGCCACTATCGGGACGAGCCAGCCCACGATCGAAGTCACACGAGAGCGGCTATCGCTAACGTTCCGTCTCCTCGGCACGTGCTCGTGAGCTGAGGTAGACCCTGGATCCCCACCGGGCATGCCAGCGAGACCAGCACACCACGCAAGGCTGAACAACAACACGCTGGAGTATTAATCTTGCTGAAACACCTGGCTCGCCTAGCTGACGTTTTCGCCGTACATCTCTCCTAGCGGATCGGTGAGCAGTTCGAGACGTTCGCCGTCGGGTCCGCTGAAGTAGATCGACGACTCGTGTTCGAACACGATCTCGACGCCGGCGTCGTGCAACTTCTGCTTGAGGTACGCCTGCTTCTCGGGCGTGACCGAGATCGCAAGGTGATGCATCGATCCGAGCACCTCGGCGTACGGGCCGAGGTCGAGCCCGGGAAAGTCGAAGAAGGCGAGGAGGTTGCCGTTGCCAATGTCGAAGAAGAAGTGGGTGCTGCCCGTGTAGTCACGGTTCTCGAAGAGCTCCGTCAACGGGAACTCGAGCAGGTCCTGGTAGAACGCGATCGTCTGCTCGACGTCGGAGGAGAGCAGGGCGAGATGGTGGACGCCACGTGCGGAACTCGGCGGGCGGTGCTCGCGGAGGTGTCGGGAGCGGAGGCGGTCCCATTCGTCGGAGCGATCGACGCCGTCGCCGTGGTCCGTGATGGTGGAGAAACGAGGGGTGCTGGTGTCGGCCATGTGGCCATTATTTCAGATTTGAACTACCCGGCCAATGCCTCGTCAGCGAATCCTCGCCATGCGTCGATACTGCGCCTGCAGGCTGCGCTCGAACCCGTTGTCGGTTCGGGCGATGATGCCTGTGACCATGCCGAACACGAAACCGGCGACGTGCGCGATCCAGGCGACCCCGGCGTCGTTTCCGATGAAGAACTGGCTGATCAGCCAGAACGCCAGCAGCACGAGGGCAGGAATTCGAGGCCATACCGGGATGAAGGCGAGAAAGATCACCGTGCGGACCCGGGCCCACGGGAACCACACGAGGTAGGCCCCCATGACACCGGCCACCGCCCCCGATGCTCCGACGAGCGGCACCGTCGAGTCGACCTGGGCGAGCACGTGGGCAGCGGTCGCGACCACACCAGAGATGAGGTAGAGGAGCAGGAACGAAAAACGCCCCATCTGGTCTTCGACGTTGTTGCCGAAGATCCAGAGGAAAAGCATGTTGCCGAAGAGGTGAAGCCAGCCGGCGTGCAGGAACATCGACACGAGCACCGACAGCCAGATGTTTTTGTCAGCGAACGGGCTGATGCCATCGCCGCCGAGTCGATCGATGCACGCCTCCGTATCCCCGCCCTGGATCGTGGCGGTGATCTCAGCAGCGGTCAGCGGGCGACCCTCGCTGAGCTCGCACGGGATCGCAGCTCGCTCGTAGGTGAAGCGGATGTCCTCGATTGTCTCCTGCTCCGATGGCAGATCGAAGCTCTTGGTTGCCGACGGCTGCACCCACACGAAGACGAAAACACAGATGAGGATCATCAACCCGGTCACGTACGGAGTGCGAAGCGTCGGGTTCTCGTCCTTGACCGGAATCACACGACCGCCTCCCAGGTCCATCGGCGGGCGGCGTCAGCGCCAAAGATCCGGACCTCGGCGCCGTCGGCGGTGAACATCGCCTCTGGCGGGTCGATCTCCGTGTCGGCTCGACGGGTGAGCCGGACCTTGGCGGGCGAACGCTCGACACCGTAGTGGTCGGCGCCGTGGTGGGACACGAAGCCCTCCAGTCGATCGAGGCAGCCCCTCTCGAAGAACAGCTCGGCGACGACCTCGAGTGCGTAGGGCGCATTGAAGATGCCGGCCGCGACCTTTTCCGCCTCCTTCTTGCTCAGAGGGTGGGGAGCCGAGTCGGTGCCGAAGAAGAACGACGGGTTGCCTGATGTCGCCGCCTCGGCGATCGCCATGCGCTCCTCACGGGAATTGATCACCGGCTTGCAGTACAGGTGCGGTCGCATGCCGTTGGCGAGCAGATCGGAACGGTCGCAGGTGAGGTGATGCGGCGTGATCGACCCACCGACCTGGGGGTGGTCTTTCACGATGTTGAGTCCGGCCCTGGTCGAGATGTGCTCAACGGTGACCCGCAGCTCTGGAATCTGTTCGACGACTGGCAGCAGTTGCTTTTCGATGAAGTCGGCCTCCCGATCGAAGATGTCGAGGCTGGGGTCGGTCGACTCGGCGTGCACAAGCAGCGGGATCCCCGCCCCCGCCATCGCTTCGAGCACGGGGCTGAACGCAAGGAGATCGTTGCCGCCGGCAGCGCTGTTGGTGGTGGCCCCGGCCGGGTAGTACTTCGCGCCGAAGACGACGCCGTCGGCGGCCCCGGCGAGCAGGTCGTCGACGACGATCTGCTCATTGAGATACAGCACCATCATCGGCGTGAAGTCGTGACGAGCGTCGGGGCCAGCGGCCGCCAGGACGCGCTCGCGGTAGGCGGCGGCCGCTCCCGTCGAGGTCACGGGCGGGGTGATGTTGGGCATCACGACGGCGTGACGGAACACGTTGGCCGTGTAGGGGGTCACGGCGCTGAGCATCTCGTCGTCGCGAAGGTGGACGTGCCAGTCGTCCGGTGCGGCGATCTCGAGCGTGATGGTTTCGTCGGTCATGCGCCGAACTGCTCCCGGTAGGCGTGGATGCGTTCGAGCACGCCGTCGTCGAGCACGACTGCGCCGTCGACCTCTCGGTTGTGGAGGTGATTGACGATGTCGTCGAGGGTGACGATGGCTCGCGTCGTCATCGAAAAGTCCTTCGCGACCTGGGCGAGTGCCGACAGGTCGCCAGTACCGCGTTCCTGTCGATCGGCGGAAACGATGAGGCCGACGATGTCGACGTCGGCGTGGGCCCGCAGGATCGGCGCCGTCTCGCGGATAGACGTTCCTGCGGTGGTGACATCCTCGACGATGAGTACCCGATCCCCGTCGGACGGCAGCGCCCCGACAAGAACGCCGCCCTCGCCGTGGTCTTTGGCCTCCTTGCGATTGAACAGGTAGCCGATGTTGCGTCCACGAGCGGCCAGACCGATCGAGGCAGTGGCCACGAGCGGGATGCCCTTGTAGGCGGGTCCGAAGAGGATGTCGACATCGTCAGGCCACGACTCATCGATCGCCGTGGCGTAGAACTCACCGAGCTGCGCGAGTTGTTCGCCGGTGCGATAGCGGCCCGTATTGATGAAGAACGGGGTCTGGCGGCCGGACTTCGTGGTGAAGTCACCGAACGTCAACACATCGGACCGAACCATGAACTCGATGAAGTTGCGCTTGTACTGCTGCACGGTTCGCAACCTAGCCGCAGTCGGCGCTGACCCTCGGCGTGCGGACACTGGTGGAGAGCGATCCAGGCTTTCGTGCCGGGCGATTTGCCAAAACCGCGTAGGGTCCGCTCGGATGCGGATCGCCACATGGAACATCAACTCGATCCGTACCCGGATCGATCAGGTCGTTGCGTGGTCGACCAATCGGGCGGCCGACGTGGTGCTCCTGCAGGAAACCAAGTGCGGTGACGACGACTTTCCGTTCGATGCCTTCACCGCAGCGGGTTACGACGTCGTCCACTACGGCGTTGACCACCGGAACGGCGTTGCGATCGCCAGTCGGGTCGGCATCCACGATGTGCAACGGGGTTTCAGTGGCTCGGTCTCGGCCCCGTTCAATGAGCCCCGTCTCGTCGCAGCGACCTGCGGAGGCATCCGGTGCTGGTCGGTCTATGTTCCCAACGGACGAGCACTCGACGACCCGCACTACCTCTACAAACTCGTCTGGCTCGAACGCCTCCGCGGCGAACTTCAGCAGCACCGCGCCGGAGAGGGTCGCTCGATCGTGGCGGGCGACGTCAACGTCGCCCCGGCTGATCGTGATGTCTATGACCCGACGCGTTGGCGACGGCGCACCCACGCCAGCCCACCCGAACGCGACGCCGTCCGACGCCTGCTCGAACTCGGGCTCATCGATCTCGCCCGTGATCGCCACCCCGACACACCCGAGTTCACGTGGTGGAACTATCGGCCCGGTCAGTTCGACAAGGACCACGGACTTCGCATCGACCTCGCCCTCTGCTCGTCGTTCGTTGCCGACGCCGCCACCGGCGTGTGGGTCGACCGGACGGAACGCGCCCATCAGCGGCCATCGGACCACGCACCGCTTGTCGTCGACCTTGCACTCTGAGCCGGAGCACGACCCAGGGCGAGGCCATCGGTGGTGATGGCAATCGGTTTCGATCCGCTCGGGCGTGCCTCCTAGGCTGCTGACATGCGACGCCTTTTTGTGATTCTATTTCTCACCGTGCTCACGTCGGCCTGTGGCGGTGGCGACGACCCCGCCACCTCCGAGGGGCCGGGCGTCGGCGCCGCAGACACCGGAACAGGAGACGACACGGCGACAACCGCACCGCCAGAGACGACCACGGCTCCGTCGACCACGACCACGACGACAACAGAGGCACCGACCGCCGTCTCGCAGGTACCCGCGCCGGCGGCGACGACCGTCACCGATCTGCTCTCCCTCGACCGGCCGGTCGTCGCAGCGCACGGCGGTGGTGACCGCGCCTACCCGCACTCGACGATGTACGCCTTCGTCGAGGCCGCTCTCGTGGGCGCCGACGTACTCGAAATGGATCTCCAGATGACCGCCGACGGCGTCCTCGTCGTCCACCACGACGCAACGGTCGACGGGCGCACCGAGACGACCGGACGAGTGCGCGACCTCACCGTCCTTGAACTCCAGGAACTCGACAAGGCCTATTGGTTCCACGACCGCGGCGAGGAGCGGGATCTCCCCGACGACCAGTACCCATTCCGGGGCATGCGAACGGGCGATGTTGAACCGCCAGCCGGCTACACCGCCGACGACTTCAAGATCGAGACCTTCCAAACCCTCGCCGAGACGTTCCCCGACCACGTGCTCGACCTTGAGATCAAGGTCCCGCTCAACGATGCCGGCGAAAATGACGTCGCCTACGCGATCGAGGCCGCCCGGGTACTCGCCGCTGCGATCGAGGAACTCGACCGGACCGACTCGGTGATCGTCACCTCGTTCTCGAGTGACGTGATGATCGCCTTCCGGGAATTCGCCCCCGATGTCGCAACCAGCCCAGGCGAGGACGAGATGGTGGCCTGGTACCTCGGAACCGGCGGAATCGCCGAGCAGGACGTGCTTGCGCAGCTCCCGCCCGAGCGTATCGGTATCGACGTCCTCGATCCCGAACTCATCGCCCGCATCCATGCCGAAGGCATCGGCGTGTGGATCTGGCCGAACTCCGATGACCAAGAGAACGAGGCGTTCTATCGTTCGCTGTTCGAACTCGGGATCGATGGCGTCATCGCCGGTGTTCCAGCGGAGGGCGTCGCAGCTGCGCTCGGCTGACCGAGTTGTACCGGAATCTCCGCGCTGCCGGCTGAAGGTCGGTGGCGCGTCACTCGCCGATATCTTCGTTCCAGAGCTCGGGCTCGTCGGCGATGAACTCGGTCATCATTTCCACGCACTGGGGATCGTTGGCGCGCACGAGTTCGACGCCACGTGACTCGAGGTACGACTCGGCTCCCATGAAAGTCTCGTTCTCACCGATCACGATGCGAGGGATGCCGTAGAGCAGCGCCGCGCCCGTGCACATATCGCACGGCGACAAGGTCGTGTAGAGCGTGGCTCGTCGATAGTCGGCGGCGGAGCGTCGCCCTGCGTTTTCAAGACAGTCAGTCTCACCGTGGAGGATGGCGCTGCCGTTCTGGACGCGACGGTTGTGGCCTCGACCGACAATCTCGCCGTCGATCATTAACGACGAGCCGATCGGGATACCGCCCTCGGACCGGCCGATCCTCGCTTCCTCGATCGCCGCAGCGAGGCCACGACGATCGTCGTCGGAGAGTTCGGGCATCAGAACTCGTAGCTCCCGATGCCGTAGAAGCCCGACGAGGCGGTCTTCGGCAGGCCGAACGGTTCGCCGATCGCTCCCGGCGTATGAGCGGCCGGTCGGTCACCGAGCACGCTCACCCGACGCAGCTCGCGGCGCCCCTCCGTGTCGTTGACCATGATGTGGAGGGTCACCCGCTCGTCCCACATCACAACATCACCAGGCGACCACCGCCACCGGACGGAGAACTGGACCTGCTCCTGCCACCGAAAGAGGTACGACAGCAGCACCTGGGACTCCGGTCGCGACAACTGCGGAATCCGTCGCGAGAACTGCTTGTTGACGAACAACGCCGGACGTCCCGTGTCGGGATGGGCACGCACCACCGGATGCTCGGCACTCTTGTCGCCGCGAGCGTCGTCGTGGATGCAGGTCAGCCCTGCGAGGAAACCCTGCATCGCCGGCGAGAGCGAGTCGTGCGCCGCATGACCATCGATGAACATGGTGTCGCCGCCGTGAGAGGGGCAGTCGACCATGTGCAGCAGCGCGATCGCCGGTGGCTGCTCGAGGAAGGTGGCGTCGGTATGCCAGAGATCGGCCTTGACCTGGTGCATCGAGTCGAGGCTGATCACCTCCGGGATGTCAGGGTCGACCGAGTCGAGATACGGCACCGGGTCGACCGTGCCGAAAAGACCGGCGATGTCGCGCAGGCCACGAAGCGAGGGGTCGATGCCCGGCAGCGCCAGCATCAAGTGGTCACCCAGTGCCTTGGTGAGCTGAGCAACGACGCCATCGTCGATGGCGTCGAGGTCGAGTCCGTGCACTTCGGCACCCATTCTGGCCACCGGCCGGATGTCCAAGTCGCTCATGAGGCCCTTCTCCGTGTGGACTCGGGAGCTTAGGGCCTCAATGCCCCGCAGACGAGATGGCAGTCCTCGGCGACCGAGGGCGGATTCGGCACCATCGGATCACGCCAGAGATGCCCTGCCGGTCATCGGGCTTCACCTAGACACAGGGTCATTGAGCTTCATCCTTCGAGACGAGGCTTCGCTCACACCCCGACATCGCCCGCCGCCACTACGCCGACCTGGCCTAACGCGCCTCGTGAGGGGTCGGGCTCGGCGGACGACGACCGGTCTCGCCGATCATCAGCGCGATCCAGGCGACACCGGCGAGCAGGATGCCACCGAGCACGAAGGCCGAGACGTCGAGCCCGGCGACGTCCGCGACGACACCGACAACGAGCGGGCCGAGAAAGAGGCCCAGATTCGACACCATGGTGAACCCGGCAAGGTACGGGCCCTCTTCGCCCTCAGGGGCGAGGTCGGCTCCGAGGGTCAGGACCGCACCCGAGGTAACGCCGTTCCCGGCGCCGATCAGCACGCTGGCGATCGCGACGTCGGTGGCGTCGTCGGCGAGGCCTAGCAACACCAACCCGATCGCCATGACCGTGAAAGCTGGGACGATCGAATAGAGCCGTCCGAAACGGTCCATGATCACGCCCGAAATGGGAAAGACGACGAAGTCGATCACGGTGCCAACGGCAAGGAGGCCCCCAATCTCCGCGACCGAGAGCCCAAGTCGATCGGCGACCAGCGGGATAATCACGTAGCGACCTTCCCGGCCGGCCTGGATCAGCATCGGGCCGACGCCGCCTCGGGCCACCCGGCCTCGGTGACGACGCAACGATGCTCGCACCGCCACCGGCGGGGCGGCATCAACGATGCGCTGGTCCTCGCGGCCACCGGGGAGGATCCAGAAGACGGCACCGACCGCCATGACGGCGCCAGCGAGCACGAAGGCGGCTCGGAAGCTCACCGCCTCGGCGACCGCCCCACCGAGGACAGGACCGATGACGAGCGCGAGTCGGTGCGTACCGCCCATACCCGAGTTGACGCGTCCCCGGAACCGGATCGGGACACCACGGGTGATGAAGAGTTGGCGCGACTGGCCCACCGATCCGAATCCGGAGCCCGCAACGAACCGTGCAAGAACCAACAGCAAAGCGGTCTCGGTAAGTCCGAACAGCACCACGCTCGTGGCCGCGGCAGCGATGGCGATAAGGAGCAGGTGATCGTTCGTACGCCGCTCCGCGAAAGAACTGGCAGGAATCCCGACGAGCGCAGCACCGACGCCGAAGGCCCCCATCACCACGCCGACCGCCGCAAGGCTGACACCAGTGTCCTCAAGGTAAAGTGGGACGATCGGCAAGATGATGCCGACGCCGAGCGTCATCATCGCGATGGGCACGAAGAGCGGCGGGATCAACCGGCGCAACTCAGCCCACACGGACCGATCCGGATCGAGCTCCCGGGCCACGTCAGTCGCCAAGGTCAGGAGCCCACGACGATCCGTTGATGTGGCCACCGCCGTCGACGAACAAGGTGTTGCCGGTGAGATAGCGGCTGGCATCGCTCGCAAGGAAGACTGCGACCGGTGCGATGTCGTCATCTGGATCACCCATGCGACCCATCGGGTTGCCGGCGTCGGCCGCCGCCTCGAGTTCCGGATTCTGTTGCATGACCCGCCGGAACGAGGCCGACTTCGCCGCCGGGCAGACCACGTTGACGGTGATGCCGGTCGACGCCCACTCGCGGGCAGCGGTGCGGCTCGCCGCCCGCAGCGCCTCCTTGGCGCTGTTGTATTCGAGCGTGCCCATGTGCGCGTTGACCCCGTTGAGCGATGCCATGTTGATGATGCGGCCCCAGCCCTTCGGCTTCATCACGGCGTGCGCAGCGTTCATCGCCCAGAGCGGCCCCAGGAAACCGATGTCGAGACCACCTTGCACGAGCTCAGGCGTCTTGTGCTCGACCCGACTGATGCGACCACCGCCCCAGGCGTTGTTGACGAGCACGTCAAGCGTGCCGAAGTGATCAACGGCGGCCGTGACCGCCGACTCGACCTGGCTCTTGTCGGCGACATCGCACGCCACGAAGTGGCCGGCGTCGCCGAGCGAGCCGGCAACGGCGCGCCCCGTGTCCGGGTCGATCTCGGCAACAACCACTCGTGCCCCCTCGGCGGCGAACACCCGAGCAATGCCCGCACCAATGCCGTCACCGGCCCCGGTGACGAGCGCGACCTTTCCCTCCAACTGCCCCATGCCGCGACCGTATTCGGAATCGGGCGGGTCCGCCCACTACGTTTCGCCCATGCTGCCCCACCCAGACGTCGCCCATCCCGAACTCGGCTTTTACACCCTCGCCGGTGCGCCCGAAACGACACGAGCGCTGATCGACGAAGTACGCGAGGCCGAGGACCTCGGTCTGGGATACGCCTTCGTCTCGGAGCGCTACTACAAGAAGGAGGCGGCGGTGCAGAGCGGTGCGGTCGGCGCGGTGAGCGAGAAGATCGCTATCGCCACCGGTGTCACCAACCACAACACGCGTCACCCGATGGTCACCGCCGGCTACGCCCACACCATGCAGAGCCTCACCGACGGCCGCTTCGTCCTCGGCCTCGGTCGCGGGATCACGCGGATGCAGGACGCGTTCGGCCTAGGCCGTATCTCCACGGCCCAGATGGAGGATTTCGCCGGACTCATGCGACGTCTCTTTCGTGGCGAAGCGATCATCGGCCATGAAGGCCCGGCCGGAAAGTACCCCGTGCTCCACCTCAACGCCGGTCTTGATGAGCACCTCCCGATGGGGATCAGTGCCTTTGGCCCGGAGACACTGAAACTTGGCGGACGGGCGTTCGATCAAGTCATCCTGCACACCTTCTTCACCGAGGAGACGACTCGACGATGCGTCGACACGGTGAAGCAGGCGGCCGTCGACGCAGGGCGAGATCCCGACGACGTGCAGGTCTGGTCGTGCTTCGCCGTCGTGAGCGACGAAATCAGCGAGGACGTCCGGCTCAAGAAGACGGTGGGGCGGCTCGCGACCTATCTCCAGGGCTACGGCGACCTGATGGTGAAGACCAACGGGTGGGATCCCGCCGCGCTCGATGCGTTCCATGCAGACGAGTTCGTCTCTACGTTCCGTGGCGCGCTCGACGATGTCGCCACGCCCGACCAACTCGCTCACGTCGCCACCTTGATCCCCAACGAGTGGCTCACCCCAATGGCGACCGGGTCGCCGGCTCAGTGCGCCGAGGCGGTGAAGGGCCAGCTCGACATGGGCTGCGACGGCGTGATCATGCACGGCGTCAACCCGAGCCAGCTCCGCTCGGTGATCGAGGCCTACTGAGCAGCGGTTCGGGTGAGCTCAGTGATCGCGTTCGCGACGATCGTCTGCGGTTCGTCGATCCGGCTCAGACGGACAAGCGCGACACGGGCGACAGCGTCAGCAACCTTCACATAGGCCACGTTGGGGAGCTGGAGTCGACGCACGCCCGCAGGTACGAGAGCGACCCCCTCCCCCGCCGCCACCAGACCAACGATCGTCGTGTACTCGGTTGCTTCGATCGCCGGGTCGTACCCGACGTCGTGACCGCCGAGCAGCGACCGAAGTTCGGCGTGCAGCGAGGGTGAACTCGTTCGCGAGAACCCCACGAACGTCTCCCGCGTGAGCCGCCGCAGCGACACCGTCCGTTGACCGGCAACGGCGTGGTCAGCCGGCACGGCGAGCATGAATCGATCATGGCCAAGCACCGCCGAGTCGACTACCGGCCGAACCGGCACCGTACGAGCCAAGCCCAGGTCGATGTCGCCATCGACGAGAGCTCGGGCCTGCTCATCAGACGACATGGTTTGGAGCTCGACATCGGCCTCGGGCCACGCCGAGCGAAACCGGTGAAGGAACCATGGGACGAACTCAAAGGCGGTCGAGTCGACAAAACCCAGACGCAGACGACCACGGGCACCAATACGAAGCTCTTCCGCCGCCCGGGCAACCCCCTGCGCCGAGACCAAAAGCTGTCGTGCGTGCGGCAGAAGAGCTGCGCCGTCGGGAGTCAGCGCCACTCGCCGCGTGGTGCGCTCAAGGAGCGCAAGACTGAGGTCGGCTTCGAGCTGCCGGATCTGCTGACTGAGTGCCGGCTGGGCGATGTGAAGGCGGTCGGCGGCCCGTCCGAAGTGCAGTTCCTCGGCCACGGCGACGAAGGCGTCGAGGCGCCGCAGGTTCGCCAAGTCACTCATCTACAAATCATATCAATCTTGCTGAATTCCCTCCTTCACCCGCATGAGCGGATCGGGCAGACTGAGTCGATGGGGAAGAACAAACCACCGGCCAAGTACTCCGCGGTCGGGCTGCTCTGGAGAGGTCTCCGGAAGCAGTCGTGGCCGCGGGTCTGGCGTGAGCCGGAGTTCAAGAACACCTACGATGTGGTGATCATCGGCGGCGGCGTCCACGGGCTCGCTACGGCGTACTACTTGGCATCGAACCACGGCATCACCAACGTCGCGGTCATCGACAAGCAGTACCTCGGCAGCGGCGGATCAGGCCGAAACACCGCCATCGTTCGCTCGAACTATCTGACGCCTGAAGGCGTGGCGTTCTACGACCGCAGCCTCGACCTCTACCACTCGATGTCGAACGACTTGAACCTCAACGTGATGTTCAGCGAGCGCGGTCACCTGACCCTCGCCCACACCGACTCGGCACTGCGGACGATGAACTGGCGGGCCGAGGTCAACAAGCTGCAGGGCATCAACTCGTCGGTGATCACGCCGGCCGAGATCAAGAAGCTCGCCCCATCGCTCGATGTCAGTGCCGACACCCGGTACCCGATCCTCGGCGCGCTCTACCACCCGCCCGGTGGCACGATCCGTCACGATGCCGTCGTGTGGGGGTACGCCCGCAGCGCCGATGCCTATGGCATCGACCTCCATCAAAAGACCGAAGTGCTCGACATCCTCGTCGAGGGAGGTTCCGGCCCCAAGGGCAAGGGCCCCGGCGGCAAGGTCACCGGCGTGCGCACCAGCAAAGGCGACATCCACGCACCGACCGTCGTGAACTGCACGGCCGGTTGGGCCAGCCAGCTGTCGAACATGACCGGCGTGACCCTCCCCATCACGACCCACCCGCTGCAGGCAGCCGTCACCGAACCGGTGAAGACCTTCCTGCCGACCGTGGTCGTGTCCGGTTCGCTGCACGTCTACGTCAGCCAGACCGACCGCGGCGAACTCGTCTTCGGCGCCTCGGTCGACCCCGTCGCTACCTACAACATGGGCGGCACACTCGAATTCACCGAAGAGCTCGCCGGGCACGTGCTCGAACTGATGCCGGGCATCTCAAAGATGCGCCTGCTGCGGCAGTGGGCCGGCCTCTGCGACATGACCCCCGACTACTCGCCCGTCATGGGGCCGACCCCGGTCGACGGGTTCTTTGTCGACGTCGGGTGGGGCACCTACGGCTTCAAAGCCGGACCCGTGTCAGGGGAACAGATGGCGGCCTGCGTCGCGAACGGCGCCACGCCGGAACTCATCAAGCCCTTCGAACTCAGCCGTTTCACCGAGGGAACCCTCGTCGGTGAAAAGGGCGCTGCTGCGGTGGGGCACTGATCATGTTGTTGGTTCCTTGCCCCCACTGCGGCCCGATGAACGCAGGCGACCTGACATACAACGGCGAGTCACACCGTCGACCCGACCCGAAGACCTGCACTCCCAAGGAGTGGCGCACCTATCTGTACCTGCGGGAGAACCCGTCGGGCTGGTTGCTCGAGAACTGGTACTGCAGCTCCGGTTGCCGCAAGCACTTCAAGATCGAACGCCACACCCTCACCGGCGAGTTGCGAGCGCCGGTGCTGCCCGGCCGCAAGCCAGGCGCGACCCAGGGAGACATGAAGTGAGTTACCGACTTCCGGCACCGTTGGGTAACGCGATCGATCGTTCATCGGCGATCTCGTTCACCTGGAACGGCAAGAAGCTCAAGGGCTTCGAGGGCGACACCATCGCCTCAGCACTCTTGGCCAACGGCGAGCACATCCTCGGCCGCTCCATGAAGTACCACCGGCCCCGCGGCGTGCTGACCGCTGACTTCTGGGATCCCAACACGACCGTGCAGGTCGACGACGAACCCAACGTGCGTGCCTCGCATCGCAAGCTCGCGGACGGCATGGCGGTGTCGGCGCAAAATGTGTGGCCGTCGCTAAAGTTCGACGTGAAAGCCGCCAACGGTCTCGTCGGCCGCTTCCTCACCGCCGGCTTCTACTACAAGACCTTCATGAAGCCGGCGAAACTGTGGCCGACGTACGAACATGTCTTGGCGAAATTCGCCCCGGGCGGCGCCGTCGATCTCAACACGCCGCACGGTCGCTACGACAAACGCTACGCCCACCCGGATGTCGTCGTCGCCGGCGGCGGGCCGTCGGGCATGGCTGCGGCGCTTGCGGCAGCGGAGGCCGGCTCCTCGGTGATGCTCGTCGAGCACGAACATCAGCTCGGCGGGCACCTGCTCTGGGGCTCTGACGACGACCAGGTGGCAGCCACCGAACTCGCGGCTTCCTGCGAAGCGGCCGGAGTCGAGATCCTCTCGAACTCGACGGTCGCCGGGCGCTACGAAGACAACTGGATCTCGATCTCCCAGCGCAACCACCCCGGTGTGATCGAGCGGCTCATCAAGGCGCGAGCCAAGACCCTCGTGGTTGCGGCGGGCACGATCGAGCGTCCGTACGTCTTCCAGGGCAACGACCTTCCCGGCGTGATGACGTCGGGTGGGGCCCAGCGGCTGATCCGGATGTACGGTGTGAAGCCGGGCACTCGAGCGGTCGTGTTCACGGCGAACGAATCTGGAGACTCGGCCGTCGAGGCCCTACAGTCGGCCGGCATCTCGATCGCCCGAGTCGTCGACGCCCGATCGGGTGAGGGCATAACCTCCGCCTCTGGCTCGAAGAGTCGGGTGAAGCGGGTGACGTTAAGCGACGGCGCCACGGTCGACTGTGATCTGCTCGTCACCGCAGTTGGATGGACCACTCCGACGTCGCTGCTCAACATGGCGGGCGATCGGCCGGTGTACGACGCCGACGCTGCTCGCTTCTTCCCCGCCGGCCCACCCGACAACGTGCTCGCCACCGGCGGCATGGTCGGCGACGGCAGCCGCAACGAACTCATCGCTCACGGGCGGGCCACGGGCGAACTCGCAGCCGGCCGAGCCGTCGTCGTTCGCCACCGCATTCAGGCCGCAACGGCCCGAGCGACACCGGTCGACGGGCAAGAACCTGACTATCCCGCCGACGAGCGCACCCCGCTCGACCGGGCCCGGCATCCGGAGGTGTACCGCTCCACGACACACGGCATCGTCGACTACTCCGAGGACGTCTCCTCGAAGGACCTCTTCAGCGCCGCCGGTGAGGGTTTCGATTCGGTTGAACTCATCAAGCGGTTCACGACGGCGACGATGGGCCCGAGCCAGGGCAAACTTGAGACGGTCAACACCGTCGCCATGCTCGCCGAGGCCCGAAACGAAACCATTGCCGAGGTCGGCACCACAATGTGGCGTCCGCCGTACGCGCCGATCTCGTTGGGGGCACTCGCCGGTCGCATCAACGAGCCGACCAGGGTCAGCGTGCTGCAGTCCTGGCACGAGGCCAACGGCGCCACGCCCATCCTGGCCGGTCAGTGGGTCCGCCCCGAGCACTACGGCGACCCCGCCGCCGAGGTGCTTAACACACGCACCAACGTCGGCATCATCGACGTCACGCCGCTCGGCAAACTCGACCTGCAGGGCCCTGACGTCCCGAAACTCCTCAGCCTGCTCTACACCAACAAGTGGATGGCACTGCCGATCGGAGGTGTTCGCTACGGCCTGATGTGCGCCGAGGACGGTGTCGTGCTCGATGACGGTGTCACCGCTCGTCTCGACGAGGAGCACTACCTGATGACCACGACGTCGTCCGGCGCCGCCAAGATCTGGCACTGGATTGAGATGTGGCTCCAGACCGAGCATCCCGACTGGCAGGTCCACGTCACGCCGGTGACCACCGGCCTGACATCGATCAATATCGCAGGTCCAAACTCCCGCGAGTTGCTCGGCCGTCTCACCGACGACATCGACCTTGACCCGGACGCGTTCCCATACATGAACGTGCGCCGGGGCACGATCGCCGGTGTCGAGAACTGCATCGCCTGGCGCATCGGCTTCACCGGTGAACTCTCCTATGAGATCCATGTACCCTCGGGCCACGCGGTACACGTCTGGGGGCAACTCCTCGAGCAGGGTGCCGATCTCGGTGTGAAGGCATTTGGCCTCGAGGCGCAGCGCATCATGCGACTCGAGAAGGGACACTTCATCGTGGGCCAAGACACCGACGGCCTGTCGAAGGCGCCGGTCACCGGCCTGAACCCGCTCCTCAAACTCGACAAGGACGACTGGGCGGGCATGCCCGAGGTCGCCTGGACCATAGAGTCCGGCGACCACCCGGTCATCGTGGCGTGTCAGCCCGACAACGGCTCGGTTGTTCCTGAGGAGGCGGCGCAGATCCTGCGAGCCGGCACCACCGAGATCGTCGGCCGCATCACGTCGAGTCGCATGTCCCCGACCCTGAACCGGTCGATCTGCCTCGCGCAGGTCACCAAGGAGTTCGCCACCCCCGGCACCTCGCTCGAGGTCCTGCTGGTCAGCGGCGAGCGCATCACGGCGACAGTGCAGGAGCACCACGCCCACTTCGATCCGGAAGGAGCGCGTCTCCGTGGTTGAGATCACTCATCTCGATTCGATGCCCAAGGCCAGCGTGCGGGCCGCAGACGGCACAGCGGCGGCCGCTGCACTCGGCCTGAACTTCGGCTCATCTGAGCGGCGAGGCGACACCCTCGTCGTTCGGATCCGACCCGACGAGTGGTACCTGCTCGGCGATGGCGCTCCGGCGATGGCGGCCAGTCTCGACCTCTCGGGCTTCGCCTCAATGGTTGACACCAGCCACAGCCGCACCGCCGTTCGCGTCACCGGCGATCGTGCCGCCGACACGTTGGCCAAGCTCGGCAGCGCCGACTTCGGTGATCACATGACCCCCAACCGCGCAGCGCTGGGCAACGGCATCGCCGGCGTCACATGCGACATCGTGCGTGACGACCAAAGCGGCGTGCGGAGCTATCTGCTGCTCCTCGACGGCAGCTTCGTCACGTATTTCCTAGGAGCGTTGCACGACGCCGCATCGGAGTTCTGAGAACAACGTGTGTTTGACCGACACCCGGTCGGTCGAAGCTCTCCTCGTGGCGCTGTCTCGTCGGTGCCGCTAGACCGTTTTTCGGGATCAAGGGACCTCCGTGGCTAACGCGACACTCGAACACCAGGCCATTGACATCCGTCAAGCCTTTGACGCCCACGGCTCGACGATTTTCACCCTGTGTCGTCGGTTTCTCGAAGATGCGGATGCTTCGGCGCTCACCCGCGACATCTTCGTGACCGTCGCCGCTCGGGGTGAAACCGACCCGGCTCCGGCCCTGCTCGACGCAACGGCACGCCGACTCGCCGCCTATGCCGACCCGAGTGCGGTCGTGGACGAAGTCGAGCGAATCCGGGTTGCCGACGGGCTCCGGAGGCTCGCCGAGTCTCGTCGCCGTCTCGTCACACTTGCGCTCGTTGACCGCCTCGATCATGCAGAGATCGCAGCTCGCACTAGCACGCCGGTGCTCGAGGTTGCGGCAGAGATCCGTGCCGGACTCTTGGCGATCCGGAACCATATGACCGCCATGGCGCCGGCCTGACCCCCGGGGCCGAACCCAGGGATGCAGACGCACACGTGCGGCCGTGTCGGCAAGCAAGGCGCTAGGGCCCAGCCAGCCGATTGACGCTGGCGAGCAACTGCTCGACCTCGGCTCGGGTGTTGTAGTGACTGGCCGAAGCTCGAATGCAGTTCTCGATGCCGAGCGGTTTGAGCACGCTCGCCGAGTAGTAGTCCTGCTTTCGAGCATGGGTGCGCACGCCCTCGGCGTTGAGTGTGTCGACAACGTCGAGGCTGTCGTGGCCCTCGATCCAAAACGAAACCATGCCAGAGCGATGCTCACTCGCCTCGGGGCCGACCACGTGCACGCCATCGAGCTGACCCAGGCCGGGCAAGCCGCCCGTACCCCACATCATGGCGTCGACGAGACCCTGCTCCTGGTCACGGATCGCAGCGGATGCGGCCTCGAGCCGAGCCCTCGGTTCGGTTTCGTCGCTGACCTCGGCGCCGAGCCATTCGAGGTAGCGCACGACCTCGGAGAATGCGGCATAGGCCGAGGCATCGCGTGTGCCGAGTTCCCAGACGTTGGCGGGTGCACCGGCGAGTTGATCGTGCGGTGCCATTGCGAGCCGGTCGGAGACCCATGCGACACCGAAGTTGTGACGCGAGAACAGCTTGTAGCCCGACACGACGTAGCCGTCGATCCCGTAGTCGTCGACGGCGACATGGCCGTGGGCGGCATGTTGAATGCCGTCGACGATGATGAAGCATTCGGGCGCGATCGCTCGGATCTCGGCAGCGATGGCCTTCACATCGACATGCATGCCCGTGACCGGACTGGCGTGGATGATCGTCGCCACCGCAAGGTCGGGCGTGATGGCAGGGCGGTACTGCTCCGCGCTGACGACCGTCGACACCGTGTCGAAGTGGACCTGCTCGTAGGTCATGCCGGCGACCTCGGCCCAACGGCGACCAGCGCTGTAGGTCGCTGGGTGCTCGAGATGACTGCCGAGAATCCTCGCTCCGCTCGACGCAAGCGTTGCGTTGCGGATCAACCGACCGAGCAATTCCGTACCGGACTCTCCAATGAACACTTCGCCGCTCGACGCCCCCATCAGCAGCTTCATGTCGTCGCGACCTTGGGTGATGATCTCCATGAGGTACTGCGAAGCGGCGTTCGCCCGGCCCTGGTTGTCGGGGAAGGCCATCAGCTCGGCCGTGCGTTCCACAGCTGCCTTCAGGGTGAGCGAGCCACCGGCGTTCTCGAAGAAGGCACGGGGCCCCTGGATGGGACACACATCGGCGTGATGAAAGCGGTCGCGAATAGCGGCCAGCAGTGCCGGGTCGAAGGTCACGAAGGCGGATCCTCCCACAGTTTGCGGCGCAAGGCTGTGCGGCAGGCACAACTTGCTCTTGTCGATCGGAGCCACGACGAAATGCGATCGGAAAGGTGTCACTTCACGGACACAGTCACGAAACACTTTGGCCTTATGGTCCGATCATGCGTGTCGAACTCTCCGAGCAGACAGCTACAGCGATCGCCTCGAAGCCAACCAAGGCCCAGGTGCTCCCAGCCACTCCCGAAACCTGCTTCTGGGGCTATCTCGATCGAGACCAACCCCCCGTTATGGAGGTCGATTCGGGCGCAGTGATCGCCATTGAGGCAGTCACCCATCACTCCGGTGACGCTGCTGACATCATGATGGACGACGGGGTACGGGCCATCTGGGAAGCCATCGACCCCGCCGAGCGGGCGCCCGGGGTGCACATTATGACTGGGCCGGTCCACGTTCGAGGTGCTCAGCCCGGCGATGCCATCCTCGTCAAGATCCTCGATATGGAACCTCGTTTCCGCTACGGCTCGAATTGTGCCGCCAACTGGGGATTGCTCTACGACGTCTTCGGGAAAGAGCGCATCACGATCTACGAACTGGCCGAAGGCGAGGGTTTCACCGCAACTGCCTCACCGAGCTACGCCTTCGACTTCAACGCACGCGACCTCTATGACATCCCGGGAGTGATCTCCAACCCGACCGCTAGCGAACGACACCCCTTCACCGTTCCGGTCAACGTGCCGGTTCGGCCCCATTTTGGGGTGATGGGGGTAGCCCCGCCCAGCGACGAGCGGATCAGCTCTATTCCACCCGGTGTATTCGGCGGCAACGTTGACAACTGGCGGCTCGGGCCGGGCGCGTCGATGCTGTATCCAGTCTTCGCTGAGGGGGGTGGGCTTTACGTTGGCGACCCGCACTTCGCTCAGGGCGATGGCGAGATCTGTGGGACGGCCATTGAGGCCTCGATCAACGCCCGCATTCAGGTGTTTCATCTCACCGATCTCGCCGTCACATCACCTGTGCTGGTTCACGGGTCATCGTGGGTCACCCATGGCTTCGGCGACACGCTCGATGAGGCGATGCGTATGTCGGCGGAACAGATGCTGTGGCTGCTCACCGACCGACTCGGGCTCTCCGCCGACGACGCATATTCACTCAGCTCGGTCGCCGTCGACTTCGGTGTGACCCAGGTGGTTGACGGCACCGTCGGCTGCCATGGGATTATTGACACCTCCATATTCGGCTGAGATCAGGGCCTGGAGAACCACAAGACCCGAGCGATCAAGGAACGCGAATCCGTGCAACTCAGTCCCCACGAACAAGAGCGGCTCCTGGTGGTCGTTGCCGCTGATGTCGCCCAACGGCGCCGCGATCGGGGTCTGCGGCTCAATCATCCAGAAGCAGTTGCGCTGCTTACCGCCTGGGTGTTTGAGGGTGCCCGAGACGGCTGCACCGTGGTAGATCTCATGGAAAAAGGCCGCGAGATCCTGACCCGCGACGATGTGATGGAAGGCGTTCCCGAGATGCTCGACGGAATCCAGATCGAAGCGACGTTCCCCGACGGAACCAAGCTGGTGACCCTGCACCAGCCGATTCCGTGATTCCCGGCGAAGTCGTTGGCCCCGACGACACCATCGAACTCAACGCCGGTCGACCGACACAACGCCTGCGCGTCGAGAACACTGGCGACCGCCCCGTGCAGGTCGGCTCGCACTTTCATTTTGCTGAAGTAAACGACGCCCTCGTCTTCGACCGCCGCGCTGCTCACGGTTACCGACTCGATATTCCCGCCGGAACCGCCGTTCGGTTCGAACCTGGTATCGACCTCGACGTCGACCTCGTCGCCTTCGGCGGCGCACGGCGAGTCCCCGGACTTCGAGGCCAAGTCGGCGGACCACTCGACCCTGGACCCGTTCATGACTGAACTGCCCCGCAACCGTTACCGCGCCCTGTACGGCCCTACCGCTGGCGACCGGATTCGTCTCGCCGACACCGACCTGTTCATCGAAGTCGAAACCGATCACTGTGTCGGCGGTGACGAAGCCGTTTTCGGCGGCGGCAAAGTCATCCGCGAGTCGATGGGTCAGTCGACCACTACCCGCGCCGAAGGCACTCCTGATCTCGTGATCACCGGCGCAGTTATCCTCGACCACTGGGGCATCGTGAAAGCCGATGTCGGCATCCGTGACGGCCGCATCGCCGCCATCGGACGAGCCGGCAACCCCGACACGACCGACGGTGTGCACCCTCATCTCGTCATCGGGCCGTCGACGGAGATCATGGCTGGTAATGGTCGAATCCTCACCGCTGGCGCGATCGACTGTCACGTCCACCTGATCTGCCCTGAACTGATGACCGAGGCCCTGTCCTCGGGGATCACGACCATTCTGGGTGGTGGCACTGGCCCCGCAGAAGGGTCCAAGGCCACCACCACTACACCGGGCTCCTGGAACGTCGCCCGAATGCTCGAAGCCCTCGATCAGTGGCCGGTCAACGTGGCACTTCTCGGCAAGGGGAACACTGCCTCAGAAGCCGCCCTGCACGAACAGCTTCGCGGTGGGGTCGCCGGCTTCAAACTCCACGAAGACTGGGGAACCACCCCCGCGGCCATCGACACGTGTCTGCGAGTCGCCGACGACAGTGGCGTCCAGGTTGCGATCCACACCGACACGCTCAACGAAGCTGGCTACGTCGAAAGCACCCTGGCGGCGATCGCCGGCCGCTCGATCCACACCTTCCACACTGAGGGGGCCGGTGGCGGCCACGCCCCAGACATCATCACCGTTGCATCGCACCCCAACGTTTTGCCATCATCGACCAACCCAACGCGTCCACACACCGTCAACACCGTCGCCGAACACGTCGACATGTTGATGGTCTGCCATCACCTCAACCCAACCGTTCCCGAAGATCTTGCGTTCGCAGAAAGTCGGATCCGCCCCTCCACCATCGCCGCAGAGGACGTGTTGCACGACATGGGCGCCATCTCCATGATCGGGTCGGACTCGCAGGCGATGGGTCGCATCGGCGAAGTCATCCTGCGGACCTGGCAGACCGCCCACGTGATGAAACGCCGAAGGGGAGCGCTCCCCGGCGACGGTCCATCCGACAATCATCGGGCCCGGCGCTATGTTGCGAAATACACGATCTGCCCGGCGATCGCCCACGGCCTTGATGCCGACGTCGGGTCAGTCGAGACAGGCAAACTCGCCGACCTCGTCCTTTGGGACCCACGCTTCTTCGGCGTGCGCCCGCACGCCGTCGTGAAGGGCGGCATGATCGCTTGGGCCCAGATGGGTGACGCCAACGCATCAATCCCAACGCCACAGCCTGTCTTCCCCCGTCCGATGTTCGGCGCCGCTCCTGTTGTTGCCGCCAAGACCAGCGTTGCGTGGGTTTCGCCGGTAGCACTCGAACACGGCATCGATGCCGCCATCACCCGCCCACTTGTCGCCGTAGGCAATTGTCGTTCGGTCGGCAAGAACGACATGGTCGAGAACCCTGCTCGCCCCGACATCGCGGTCGACCCCGACACATTCACTGTGACGATCGACGGTGACGTCATCGAGGAGGCCCCTGCAGAGGAGCTCCCGATGGCGCAGCGGTACTTCCTGTTCTGAACTCATTTCGTGACCACCATGACCGACCCAATCCTCGAAGGTTCCCGACCCCGAAACGACGCAACGAGGCATGCGGCGCGCACCGTCCTCACCGACGGGCGGTTCCCCAGCGGCGGTCATGCCCACTCAGCAGGCTTCGAAGCGGCCGCAACGCTCGGTGATCTCGATCACCCAGACGAACTTGATCGCTTCCTTGATGGACGGCTCGCGACGACCGGCGCAACCGACGCCTGGCTGGTGGGGGCCATCACAGCCCGAATCGCCAACAACACCATCGACTGGAAAGAGACTGACACCGAGGTGCAGGCCCGGATCATGTCGCCGGCGCTGCGCACCGTGTCACGCACGCTGGGCCGCCAATGGCTGCGCGCCGGGCGACGCATCTGGCCCGACCCGCTGCTCAACGAGGTCGGCCTTCCCAACAGCGGAAACCCCCACCAGGTCGCCGCGTTCGCAGCAGTCGCATCGGTTGCCGGCCTCTCTCCCACCGATGCCATCGCCGTCCATCTCCACCACCTAGTCTCGGCCGTCACCACCGCTGCGGTTCGCCTCCACGGGCTCGATCCGTTCACGGCACAACGTCACCATCTCGACGCGCTCGAACGCTGGCACCATCTCACTAAGGTCGGAGCCGCGGCGGGTATGACACCATGGCGCGATCTCCCCGCTCCCTCGGGGCCAATGACCGACATCGCTGCTGAACGTCACGCCAGGATGAACGGCCGACTCTTTCAATCCTGAATCCGAAAGCTGGAGCAGACGCATGGGCGCCGGACACGATCACCACGACCACCACGACCACCCCGCCCCGGTCAGCCCCGAAGGCCGGCCGCTTCGCATTGGCATCGGTGGTCCCGTCGGCAGCGGCAAGACCTCACTCGTAGCCGCACTGTGCAAGACACTGTCCGACGAGTTGAGTCTCGGCGTCATCACTAACGACATCTTCACCAGCGAAGACGCCGAAGCGCTCCGGTCCCAAGGCGTTCTCCCGACCGAGCGCATCGTCGCAGTGGAGACCGGGTGCTGCCCCCACACAGCGATCCGCGACGACATCTCGGCCAACCTCGACGCAGTGGAACAACTCGAGGCTCGGCTGGGCGACGTCGACGTCACCCTGGTCGAAAGCGGGGGTGACAACCTCACCGCGATCTTCAGCCGGGGGTTGGTCGACCGACAGATCTTCGTGATCGACACCGCTGGCGGCGATGACATTCCCCGCAAGGGCGGCCCCGGTGTTGCGACAGCCGACTTGTTAATCATCAACAAGATCGATCTCGCTCCTCATGTCGGTGCCGATGTCGAACGTATGCAGCGCGACGCGGCTGAACGTCGAACCGGTCCGGTCGAAGCGACATCGGTGACTGCGCCGGGCGGAGTCGCGCAAATTGCGGCATGGATCCGAGTGGCCGTGCACGAATGGCACAACTCGGTGCCAAGCTGATGCTTGCGCACGCCGCACTCGTCGCCGAGGCGCGCGAGGGGCGGCTGACCCTTCCGGTGTTGCGATCCGATCCGCCAATCCTGCTGCGTCCGACCGGCGACACAGTTCACCTGGTCGGGGGGTCAGCCGGGCCGCTCGGTGGCGACCAGCTCCGGCTCGATGTGACGGTGCGGCGCAACGCGTGTCTGCGACTGCGAAGCGCTGCGGCGTCGGTAGTCCTGCCCGGTCCGACTGCGTCGAGCCTGCACCTCACCATCACCATCGAATCGGGTGGCCACCTCGACTGGCGACCCGAGCCAGCCGTTTCGGTGGCAGGCGGGAGCCATGAACAGGTGGTAGACGTGGAGCTTCAGGGGGACGCGACAATGGAGTGGACCGAGACGGTCGTCTTGGGCCGCAGTGGTGAACCCTCTGGCGATTGGAGTTCTCTCATGCGGGTGGTTCGAGACGGCGCAGTGGCCGTCCATCAACATCTTCGCGTCGGGCCAGACCACGTAGGTAGTGACGGCCCAGCAGTCATGGACGGCCGCCGGGTCTCGGCAGCGCGACTGATTGTCGGCTCCAGCGCCCGTCCCGACTGCGTCAGCGTGTCCGACACCGGAGCCTGGACACGGGTTGGCCTGGCCAGCGATATCGAGCAGACACAGGTCGTCAGCGACTCGGTTGCTGAAATTGTGGCCCTCCTCGACATCGGTTGCACGCCGGCGACATGACATCGAAGCCAGCAACCCTTTTGCGCGGCACGGTCATCACCGTCGATCCCGATCGGCGGGTGATCGACGACGGCGGAGTCGTTGTAACCGGCGAAACGATTAGCGCCGTCGGCCCATTTTCGGCAGTCCGCGCCGACTACCCAGCGGCAACGACCGTTGGGGACTCGCGCGACCTCGTTGTTCCTGGCTTCATCAACGGTCATCAGCATCTAACTGGGGACCGCCTCCTGCAGTCGACAATCCCCGACGATCTGGAACCGGGAGCGGCGATCTTTGAGTGGGCGGTCCCGCTCCACGCCAGCCACACCCCCGACGATGACGAACTGTCTGCGACCCTGGCGCTGGTTGAGAGCCTTGGGAGCGGGATCACCACCACCGTCGAGGCCGGCACCGTTGCCCATCCCGACCGGGTTGCGGCAGCGGCGCGACGGGTTGGGGCCCGTATCACCCTCGGCACCTGGGGCTGGGACGTCGAAGAGGGGCCGTTCGCAGCGCCAGCGGATGAGGTCTTGGACCGTCAGCGGATGGTGATCGAACGCGACGAAGGGCCGTTGGTCACGCCATGGGTGACCCTCGTCGGGCACGACCTCATGTCCGACGCACTGGCCACTGGCGCATCGGCGCTGGCCCGGGAACACAACACAGGGTTGACGTTTCATCTCTCGCCGAGCGTCAGCGATGGAGAGCAGTATCTCGCCCGGACCGGGCTGCGTCCGGCAGTGCACCTGCGGCAGCTGGGGGTGTTGGGACCCCACGTGCTGATCGGCCATGGCGTGCACATCGATGACGATGAACTCGAGGCAATCCTTGAAACCGACACGGCAGTCGCCGCCTGCCCGTGGGCGTACCTTCGACTCGGGCAGGGTACGACCCGCGCCTTTCGTCACCTCGATCTCTGGCTTGGCGGTGGGCGGTTGGCGATCGGGTGCGACACCGAGAACGCCGGTGACGCGATCGACGCAGTACGGGCTGCCGCCCTGTTCGCTGGCCTTGCGAAAGACGTTCCGATGGACCCAACAGTTTTCACGGCCCATCACGCTCTGGAGCTGCTGACCCGTCGAGGTGCAGAGGCAATCGGCATGGGGGAACAGATCGGCTCGATTGAGGTCGGCAAGCAGGCCGACCTCGTCATGATCGATCGGCGCGGGCCGGCGTGGGTGCCGGTATCGAGCGATCCGGTGCTCCAACTCGTTTGGAAGGGTGTGGCGGGTTCGGTTCGTGACGTCTGGATCGCCGGTAGTCGAGTGGTCACCGATGGGTCTTCGACTCGCGTGGACATCGAGACAATCACCGTCGAGGCTCATCGGGCCGCCGTGTCGCTAGCCGAACGTAGCGGTGTTCGCCCTGCCCCCCGTTGGGACTAGGGGCAAGGGCTCTTGCCTGAGCCCAGCAATTGAAGAGCCGCTCAGCGTCCAGCCAGGATGCCAGCGCGCCCGAACCCATCGATCGTTTCCGCCAACCCTTGATACATCGACGGCCGGATGACAGCTGCGAGGTTCAAGCTGACCGAGGTGAAGCCAAGGTCGGCAACGGCTTGGAGTTGCTCGACGACGTCGCTCGGACTGCCTACGACTGCGTAGCGGGTGATCCAGTCAGGTGGCACGAGATCGAACAGTTCCGGATCGTCGTACCGACCCAGGTCGAAGTACCAGCCGGTGCTGCGAGCCAGCGCAGCGTCGATCGCTTCGAGCCGGTCCTCGCCCAGCTCGTCGGGACGGATGATGGCCAGATAGTGCGCGACATAACGCACGACACTGTTACGAGCCAGTTCGGCATCGTCGGAAACACACAACGTCAACCGGGGAGCGACCTCGACGCTGCCAGATTCTCGCCCAGCCCGCTGCTCGCCTTCTGCGAGCCAGCTGCGGTACTGGTCCGCCATCGGCGACGTGATGTGACGAGCGCCGACCAACGCAATGTCAGCCAGCTCCCCAGCCAAGCGCATTATCTGGGGGCTGCGCGTACCGACCGAGATCGGCACCGGCGCAATTGGTGGCCGAAACAGCTGACCACGAGCTGCAAACACTTCTCCGACCCGATCAACCTGTGCGCCTGACAAGAGGTCCCGAATGGCGGTGATCGCTTCTCGCAAAGTTCGAACGGGACGCTCGTACTCGACGGCCAAATCCTCGAGGCCAGCACCGACCCCGATGCCTAGAAAGGCACGGCCGTTGCTGATTTCTTGCAACGTCGCCACCATCGCTGCGAGCACGACGGGGTGCCGGGTGTAGGGGTTGGTGACCATCGAGCCGATGTGGATCCGTTCAGTTGCGGCCGCGATCAGTCCCTGCAGAACGAAACAATCCGACCAGAACACCACGTCAGAGATCCCGAGGCGATCGAAGCCAACGTATTCAGTCTGTTGGGCGAGTGCTACAACGTCTCCAGCAGCCATACCCGGGGTGATCTCAGCCTCGATCGTCTCGAACACGTCTCTTAGTCCAGCATCGCCATCGACTTAGCGGTGATCCACTCTCCGGCCACGACCGGCTCGTAATGGGCGGGATGAAATTCATCGATCGTTGTAGGGATCGTTTCGATCACCGCCCCAAACGATGGTTGGAAGAAGAATGGGACCGATACGCGATCTCGTTGAGCTGCGGCCCCCTCAGGGATCACGACTCGGTGCAGTGTCGACACCCACTGGTCGTTGGTCCAGCGGGCCATGAGGTCGCCGAGATTCACAACGAAGGAGTTCTCCAAGAGCGGCACGTCGTGCCAGATCCCGTCGAGCGAGATCTGCAAGCCGGGAATCTGTTCGACTGAGATGATCGTGAAGGCCCCATAATCGGTGTGTGCCCCTCGCCGCAGCTGTCCTGCGTGCAAGTCAACAGCGACGGGCGGATACCAATTGGCCAGCAACAAGGAGGTGTGGTCGGCGATCTTATCGTCGAACCAGGTGTCGGGAAGATCAAGGGCGGCGGCAAACAGCGGCAGCATTGCGCGACTCAACGCTTCGAGCTCGGCGTAGTAGGCCTCGAAGGCAGGGCGCAGCTCGGGTGGAGATGCCGGCCAAAGATTCTCCAAGAAGATCGGCTCGTAACCGGCGACCGTTGCCCGGTTTCGCACGACCGGATCGTCGAACCCGCTGATGTTGAACGACTCGCACAGGTCGGGCGGGGTGGCATCGTCGCCCAAGGTCGATGCTAACGACGTGGTGTCGAGCCCGAGATAACCGCGGAAGTCGAATGGCCCCGGAGGCGCAACCGCCGACTTCTCCTCATTTGGCAGGTTGAAGAATCCTCGGGCAGCGTCGACGACAGCATCGATCAGGGAGCTGTCAATCCCGTGGCCAGTGATGACCAGAAAGCCATGTTCTCGGCTTGCCTGATCGATTGCAGCCGCACACGCGGCTCGAGCTGTCAGTTCTCCGCCGAGGGCCTGCGCAAGATCGATGGTAGGGACGGGAGCGACAGGTGCATCGCTCATGGGGACCTCCTCATTCAGTGACGATTAGTACACGGGGTACTTCGCCTTGTCGGGTAGACCGGATCGAGCAGTGATGGCCTCGCCGGCCTGCTGTGCAGCGGCATACAGGGCTTCTTCATCGACCGTGGTCATCGTTCCATCTTCGACGACGATTTGACCGTCGCACACCACTGTGTGGACGCCACGACCGTCCGCTGACCAAACGAGCTGATTCATTACGTTGAGCAGCGGTCGCCATTCCGGGCGGTCGGTGTCGTGAAGCACCACGTCGGCTTTTTTGCCCGGTTCGAGCGAGCCAATCTGGTCTTCGAGCCTCAGAGCCTTCGCCCCACCTAGCGTCGCCATTTCGTAGGCTTTTTCAGCCGGGAACATCTGCGGATCCTGACGGGCGTCTTTGAATAGGCCGGCAACGAGATAGGTCGCCCGCATCAAATCCGAGTAGTTCGACGCGTTGTTGCCGTCGGTGCCGATGCCGAGATTCATGCCCGCCATCACCATCTCCGGCATTTTACCGACCTGGGTCACGCCGTAACTGACTTTGAGCGCAGTGGTCGGACAGTGGGCAACGCTGACGCCGGTTTCGGCCATCACCGCCAGCTCTTGATCGTCGACCTGCACGCAATGGGTGATGCATACGTCGTCGTCCAGCACACCGAGTTCGGCGAGGTGAACCATCGGACGCTGTCCGAACTCAGCAACGAAACCTTCAGGGTCGAGTTTTGCTGGCGACATGTGGAAGCTCATTCCGGTGCCATGTTCGGTTGCGAGTTCGCGACCGGCCTTCCACAGCGGATCCGACGCAGTAGTGTGGCCAACCAGAATCGACCAGGCCGACACTCGATCATTGCTTGTGCCGCGATGCTGTTCGAGCTGGTGTTGCAAGAACGCAATGGCCTGATCAGTGTCTTGCTTGTAGACCGACGGCTCAGGCGGAAGGTCCCATACCCACCGGCCAACCCTCCCGCGGATTCCGACCTCGTTAAGGCCGTCGATGACCTCGTCGAGGAATCGAATGGTGCCAGCTTCGAGGAAGGACGTAGTACCTGACTTCAGCATCTCGACCGCAGCCAGCTGCCCTGAGAGGCGTTCCTCTTTTGCGGAATAGACCGAGTACAGCGGGCATAACCACATGAAGACGTTTTCTTCGAAGGGCGTGTCGTCGGGGACGTACCCGCGGGTGAGTGGCTCGCCGGTGATGTGAATGTGGGTGTTGACCAGACCAGGGGTGACCACAAAGCGGTCGCCTCCAACGGTTCGAGCGGCGTCGTATCGGGCTTCTAAGTCGGCAGCTTTACCGACATCCACAATCTGTGATCCCCGCACTGCGACCGCGCCATCACGGATGATGTCTCGGGTCGCGTTCATCGTCACCACGTACCACCCCTTGATGAGAAGATCGATTGGTTCGTTCATGCGCTGCCCCTTTTTTGTCGCTCTCTGGACCCTTGCGTAAGGTAAGACCATCAGACCGCACCTCAACATAGTTCTTCACGATGCTTTCGACGAGTGTTGGTTTGCAGTTGCAACAAGTGCCGAGGTTGGCGCGGATCCGGTCGCTGTCATGTTGCGAAACCGGCCATACGTGCTTTGGAGAGACGCTGCTGGCAATCTGACCGCAACTGACGACCGGTGCAGCCATCGCGAAGCCAGACTCTCGAGAGGAACGCTCGAGCACGGGTGTCTCCGGTGCCCCTATCACGGGTGGACCTTTGATGGAACGGGCCATTGTATCGAGATCCCTTCATCAGGTGAAGGCGCCTCTATCCCACCCTCTGCCCATCTCGTGAAACGGCCGGTTGAAGATCGCTATGGCCTCGTTTGGCTGTGCCCAGGGACTCCCCGACTGCCGATTCCAGTGCTTGATGTCGAGGAGCAAGCCGACTCGACCCGCCTTAACACAGGTATGCAGGTCTGGAACTGCTCAGCCACCCGAATGATCGACAACATGCTCGACCTTGCTCACTTTGCCTACACCCACGTGGGCACTTTTGGGAGCGAAGCCAACAAGCAGGTCGAGCGCTTCACCTTGACGCAGCTCGATGAGACATTCACCGGCTACGAGTACGAAGTCCTTGTAACCAATGAGGGCGACGCCAAGGCGATGTCTGGCACAGGTGAAGATCACGTCCGCATTGCGATGTCGACTGGGTTTGCCCTTCCCTTCTCGGTCCGGAGCACCATGCATTACGAGAACGGGATAAAACAGACCCTGTTCCAGACTGCGAGTCCTTCCATCTCGACGCCGGAAGGGACCGAGCAGAGCTATTTCACCTTTGTCCTGTGGCGCAATGACGATGTCATCGCAACTGGGAACGACATCGTGGATTTCGAACTCCAGGTGGCCCTTGAAGATCAGGCGATGCTCGAAGCGATCTCTGGGGAACTCACGATCGAACGCAGCGGTCTCGTCGATGTCCAGTCGGACAAGGCGTCAGCTCGTTGGCGACATCATCTCCGTGAGCTGATCGGCTACACCGACGCTGCCTCGTAGCGTTCAACGAGCCAGCTATTGAACTGAGCCAGAACACCTTCCTGCCAGGAGTAACGACCGCGGGGCGCGAAACGGGAGCGCATGCCAAGTTGTGTGGCCACGTTCGTCGGCATGTCCTGGCGGACAAAATTGCCGACCCCGTCGATCGCAGCATCGAGCGTCTCATCGAAGTCCTCGCGCTCGATAGTTGACTCCGGGAAGATGTAGGCCATAGCCAGGTCGTGGCTGGTTGGCCCGGTTGGGTCAACAGCGAACCAGAACGCCGAGTCTGGCTGGAAGCCGAGCAATAGCGTTGGCGGCACGAAGGCAAACACAATGCGTTGTCGTTCCTCCATCGTGATGCCGGGCAGGGGCGGAAACAGAGCTTTGAAGGTCGGATTGAATCCACCATCGGCCTCGACCATCTGATTGAAGCCAAACAGTGCCCCGTCGCCAGCCTCATACTCCTCGTACCACGCGCCTGACGACGGTGCGAAGTCGTGAATACCGTTGTGAAGACGGCTGTTGTGGTACATCTCCATGAAGTTCTCAACCATGATTTTCCAGTTGAACGGAACGTCGTGCATCACCTCTGGCTCAACGGTGACGAGGTTGTCGACGTCGTAGTTGGCCAGCACTGCTTCCAGCTTGTGGAGGCGAGGTGCAAGGGGTGCTGCGTCGAGTGAGAAGTTCACGAAGATGAAGCCCTTCCAGACTTCGACCGCCAACTGAGGGAGACGAATGTCTTCGGGAGCGAACCCGGGCGTCTGCGCCATTTCCGGCGCTCCGACCAGACGGCCATCGAGGTCGTAGACCCAGTAGTGGTACGGGCATCGAAACTGGCGGCCACTCCCTGGATCAAATTGTGGCCGGTCGAGCATCTCTTCATCGCTCCGATCGACCGACGCAGACAGACACATGCCGCGATGCTGGCACACCCCCGACATCGCTGAGATCGATCCCGAGCCGCTTCGAACGATGATCAATGGCTCTTGTGCCCGCGTGACGGCGAGATAATCACCAGCATTCGGAATCTGTTCTTGCCGGCCGACACACAGCCACTCGGAGCCGAACACCGACTCGATCTCAAACTGGTGGAAATCAGAGTCTGTATATGTCGAGGGCGGCAGCCCAACTGCGGTCTCGTGTGTTCCTTGGGACTTCCGAAGGCTTTGAAGTGAAATCGGGCTCACGGCCATAATCATTCTCCATGCAAGAAATGCGGTCCGACCATCCGACCACATGTATCTTGTTTGGGGCAAGCACTAGTCAGGAGAAACCGTGACCGACCCCAACGTCCTCGTCTTTGTCGACTTTCCGAGTTCTAATGTGAATGAAGCCCGGGCCTTTTACGCCGAGGTTTTCAACTGGGAGGTTGAGGACCGCATTGCCGACACCTTCGCTCGGATTGTGCCCGGCGGCCACTTCAAGAACGAAGACGGCACGCCCAGCGAAATTGGCAATCTTCACATGGGTATCTCCAACGCCGCCAACATGCGGCCCCATAAGGACCCGGGACCCACGGAGCCAACCCACCTCAACCCTGGTGGGCGCGCGCTGCGGGCTTGGATCCTGGTCAGCGAAGACGACTCCTTCGAGCGTATTCTCGAGACGGCTGTCCGACTCGGTGGGACCGAGTTGTGGCGAGAGCACTTCTGGACCGAATTCGGCGGTTGCAACGCATCGTTCATCGATCCCTGGGGGAACCAGATAATGCTCTGGCAGCACCTTCCCGACACCGAGACCGACGATGACACCCACGAGGTCGTCGGTGAGGTCAACCTGCCTCCGGGCTGGACTATCGAGTAGCCAGTTCTCAGCGCGGCTTCACCGCCACGAAACTCTGCTGGAAGCCGATCGGTTCGACGAGGCGAAGCTGACCAAACCCTGCTTCCCGGATCCATTCCGAGAACTGCTGATGCGTGAAGCAGAAGCCTCGTTCCGTGCTGGCCATCATCGTTGTGCCCATGATCACAGCGTGGGGGTTGAACTTTCGTTCGACGTCGACAAAGTAGTCGGCCAAGATCAAGGTGCCGCCAGGCTTGAGCGTCGCAAAAGCTCGTGTAATCAGGCTGCGTGCACCTGCCTCGCCTTCGGTTCGGCAAATATGGCCCAATACGACAATGTCGTAGTGGTCTACTTCGAGCGTCACCGTGTGAAAGTCGCCGGGTCGGAATTCACAGCGATCGGCAACTTCGTGTTCCAATGTCTTGGCTTGGGCCACCGGAAGAACGCCGTCAAGATCGTTGATCACTGCCCGACCTTCTGGACACGCCTTCAGAATCGCAATCGCCCACGGAGCGCCGCCCGCCCCCAGATCAAGAACTAACGGGGCCGATCGGGCTGAGTACCTGATCTTGAGATCAGCCCGGGTGGCACACCGAAACATGGTTGTAAATGTGCCCTCGACGAGCGGAACGTAGAACGCTGCTGGGTCGTTTTCGATAGGCATCGATGGGCGCCCTGACCGAACCGTCTCCGCCAGACGGGTCCAGTTGTCGTGAGGGCCTGTCGCAACCGCAATGAGTTCTGCCATCGTTGCGGGACCGTCAGAAACCAGATAGCGACGGGCCGTGTCGTTCAATTCGTAGACGTCGTTGAACTGATCGAGAAGCTCAAGCGCAACGACACCATCGAGCAACGATCGAAGGTGTTCGACGGCTGCCCCAACGTCAGCCGCAACGTCCTCGGCCGAGGACGGCCCCAAGCGTTGCAGGGCGTCGAAAACGTCGAGTTCGATTGCAGCCAGCAAGATGTAGTAGCGCCCAAGACCTTCAACTGCGGCCCAGACGGGCGCTGACGGAGGCGGTTTGAAATCCGTCCACGGGCGGCCCGTGTGGGCCATCGTGTGCGAGTTCTTTAATTCGGGGTAGGGCGCATCGCGCGGCTCAAAGCTCATGGATTTTCTCTCTCAGGGCCGCAGGAGGATCTTTCCGAAGAAGTCGCTGGCCATCATTTTCTCTTGCGCATCCGCTGCGTCCGCAAGGGCGAACTCCGAGTCAATGACGACTGCGAAATCTCCTTGACAGAACTTGTCCCAGGCTGGGCCAAACTCTTCTGGCCGGTAGGGATCAGATCCCAGGATTGAAATCCCTGAGTGGAACAGGTATCCAAGCGACGGAATCGTGGCTTCGTCACCTGAGGAGTTCCCGCAGTTCACCAGTCGGCCTCCCACGCCGATGCCAAAGAGTGACTGCCCGAAAAGTGCGGTCCCAACATGATCGAAAACCATGTCGACGCCCGCTCCCTGGGTGCATTCTCTTGCGAATCCGGCAATATCGGTGGTCCGGTTGTTGCAGACGTGTTCTGCACCGAGTTGGCGCGCACGCTCCGCTTTTTCATCGCTTCCTGCAGTTGCCAAGACCGTAGCGCCAGCCTGCTTGGCCAATTGGATCCCTGCGGTCGAAACGCCTGAGCCAGCGGCATGAATCATGACTGTTTCCCCGGCCCGAAGCTTGCCGACCTCAAAGAGCGCGTGGGACGCCGTCAGAAAGCAGGTCGGGAAAGTTGCTGCATGTTCCAGCGGCATCGCAGCCGGGACTGGATAAACGTGTGTCCCTGGAACGAGACACTTTTGTGCGTAACCACCGGCGAAGATCCCTCCGAGAATGCCGAGCTCACCGTAGAGGTCGCCATGCCCGGCCAGTTTGGAAGCTTCATCGACTCCCGCCAAAGAAGGGTCGACGACGACTCGATCCCCCACCTCCACACCGATGACCGAATCCCCAACGGCGGAGACTACGCCGGCGATGTCCATGCCAGCGATGTGGGGATAGGTGAACCCTGGCATCTGGAACCACCCATTGCGCTGAACAACATCCAATCGATTGAGCGAGGTCGCTGCAACATCAACGACGACGTCCGCTGGCCCGGGCTCAGGGTCCGGCACATCCTCGTACCGCAGAACTTCTCGCCCCCCTGGCTCATAGTACAGCATCGCTTTCATCTCAGAATGACTCCTTCTCCATATTCGGACTTCATCGTGAGGCAGCTTAGAAACGTCACCATCACAAAGGTTGAGCCGACAAACACTGGCTACCTAAGCCCTCGAACAAACGGTTGAGCCAAGGCTGCAGGTGGTCGGACTCGATGCGCGAAGATTGCCATGCCCAGGATCGTGACGACGAAGGGGAGGGACTGAAGGAGCTCGCTGTTGACGTCGTACCCCAAACCTTGAACAGAAAGCCGGGCGGAAAGTGTTGCTGCGAAGACCACACACCCTGCAATTGTTCCTCGCAAGGTCCAGCCACCAAAGATCACTGCGGCGATAGCAATGAATCCCCTGCCACCGACCACCGAATCCTCGAACAACCCGATCTGGCCAAAGATGAGGAACCAGCCACCAAGACCAGAAGTAAACCCTGCGAAATACACCGACTGCCGGCGACGCTTGTTGACATCAATGCCAGAGACATCAGCTGACTGTGGATTTTCGCCCGATGCGCGGAGTTCGAGACCCCACTTGGTTCGGAAAACCAGCCACCAGCAGAACGGGATGAGCGCGTACAGCACGTAGAACGGCCAGCGTTGACCGAACAGGGCGCTCCCCAACAGTGGGATGTCGGAGAGCAACGGGATCTCCCACCGGCTCGCGAACGATGTTTCGGGGTTGATCTCGTTGTCCAGAAACCCAACGAGACCAAACACGAGGATGTTGAGGGTCAACCCGACAACAAACTGATCGGCGGCCAGGCGATGACTCATCTCGGCCTGGATCGCCGCTACCACCATGCCCCCTAGCGCTCCAGACAAAAGGGCCAGGCTGCTGGAGTTGGTGATGTCATAGCCGACCGCGCTTGTGAACGCCCCCCCAAGCAACATCCCTTCGACCGAGATGTTTAGCGTGCCGGATCGCTCTGCAACCCACTCCCCCGACGCAGCGAATGCAAGGAAGGCGGCAAACAGAGCCGCATTGATGTAGGTCGATTCACTACCGGCAATGTCCCACAGCGCTTCAAGAAATCCGCCCATGGCTCACACCCTCGCCGTCGCAGCCGCTCTGGCCCGACGTCGGTCTCGGAGGAACATCACTGCAGGAGGGAGCAGCAGGGCTAACACCAGCAGACCCTGAATGACGTCAGTGATACGGCCTTCAACGCCGGTGCTGCCCACAAAGCTAGAACCCGTCCGAAGTGAGGCAAACACGAACGCCACCGGGATCGCCGCCACCGCCTTCTCCCGCGAGACCAAGGCTACGAGAAGTCCGGTCCAGCCGATGTTGGCCGAGAATCCGGGTACCAGTTGATAGTTGCCAAAGGCGAAACCGCCTCCGGCGAGCATTGCCGCCCCTGCCAGTCCGGCGAACCCGCCGCCGACAAGAAGAGCACCGGTGCCGTATGTCCGCTCAGCGACGCCGAACCGCTTTGCCGCCCGAGGATTCTTCCCCATCATCGATAGGCGGAAGCCCCAGATCGTGCGTCCCATGGCGAAGGCCACGAGCGCGGCCAGTGCCACTGCGAAAAGTACGGTGAGCGGAAATTCGTTGCCGAACAGCTCGATCCGAGCAAGTCGGTTTCCTTCCGCTAGTTGCTGGCTCACCTGGTTTCGATTTCCTCGGTCGGCTTCAGGGGCAAGCAGCAGCCACTGACGGCCGAGGGCATATGCAACCGCCTGCGATGCAACCGTCACCAACAAGAGGGTGGACAACACCTCCGGCACCCCGCGAGAGAAGCGCAGGCCGGCGGCAAGGGCAGCCCAAACTGCGCCACCCACGATCCCGAAAAACAAGATGATGGCAACATTGACGGGCCCTGGGCCGCCGATCAACAAACCGAAATAGGTTGCGGTCGCCGCTCCAACGAGTAACTGCCCTTCCTGACCGATGTTGATGAGGCCCGCTTGACTTGAGACAATCGTGCCGAGTGCGACCAGCAGCAGCGGTGCTGCGTGGCCGAGCGTTTCGCCCCATCGCCCAGGGTTTCGCAGACTGCCGTCAAGCAGCGCAGAGAGAACGGGACGCCACTCCCCTCCGGTTGCCTGCACCAACATTGCAGAGAGCACGAGGGCGCCGAAGACACTCACGCCGTAGAGCAGCAACCAATCAGCGATCCGTTGTGAACGCCCGTCCCTCATAAGTTCGATCCTCCCATTAGGAGACCGATCTGTTCGAGGTCTGCGTTGTTCCGGTCCATCTCCCCAACAATCCGTCCACGAGAGATGACTGCGATCCGGCTTGCGAGGTCAAAGATCTCGTCGAGCTCGCTTGAGATCAGCAAGACCGCAACGCCTGCGGCTGCGGCGAATCGGATCCTGTTGGTCATGTACTCGATCGCTCCGACATCAAGTCCCCTCGTCGGCTGCGCAGCGACGAGCACCTTTGGATCCCGCCACATTTCTCGCGCAAAGACGACCCGCTGTTGATTTCCTCCCGAAAGGGTCCATAACGGGGCGTCAGGCCCGCTGCACTGGATCTCGAACTGTTCGATGAGTTCGTTTGCGTGCGCCATCATCTGGGTGCTGCTGATGATGCCTTGCCTGGCAACCCTCTCAGTATCGCCGAGGAGAAGATTTTCGGCGACCGACATGTTGAGGACGATGCCAGAATCGTGTCGATCCTCAGGCACCACAGCCACGCCGGCGCGAGCCATGGCCCCGGCCCGAGCTGCGTCAACTTTTTTGCCATCGACGACTACATCCCCCGAGGTGAGCGTAACCAGCGAAGAAAGCAGGTCTCCGAGCGGTCGCTGCCCATTGCCCTCGACCCCGGCGATCCCGAGGATCTCTCCCTGGTGGACGTCTAAGGAGAGGTCATCTAAGTGACGAACCCCACGACCGGCATCCCAAACAGCATTTCGGATCGACAACATCGCGGGGCTGATTAGATTCTGCTTCGAACGCTCTGCGGCGGCCTCGCTATCGGCGCGGTTAAGTCCGGCCCCCAACGCTGCCTCGTCCCGCAGTGAAACCTCGCGGCCGACCATGCCTCGTGCAAGGGTCGGCGCGTCTGCCTCGCTGGTGACAAGTCGATCAACGACCGCTCCATTTCGCATGATGGTGATGTCGTCGGTAGCGCTCAGCACCTCGTTGAGTTTGTGACTGACCAGCACGACGACCCGGCCTTCAGCTGCGACAACCGAACGTAACGATTCGAAGAGTTGGGTGGACTCCTCTGGGGTAAGTACCGCGGTGGGTTCATCGAAGATCACGATGTTGGGATCCCGCCGAAGACACTTGATGATCTCGACTCTTTGCCGCAGACCTGCGGTGAGGGATCCGACGTTGGCGTAAGGATCAATCTCCAGACCGTAGTGATTGCCGATTTCGCCGATTCGTTTCCGAACCTCAGCTGGCTCGAAGCGGCCGGCGTCACCGAGGGCGACGTTTTCCCAGACGGTCAATGCATCGACCAAGCTGAAGTGTTGATGCACCATGCCAAAGCCGAGCGACGCCGCAGTCAAGGGGTCGTGAATCTGACAAGGTTGGCCATCGATGCGGATCTCACCTGCGTCGGGAAGCACCAGGCCGATGAGCATCTTCATCAGGGTCGATTTCCCGGCTCCATTCTCGCCGAGGATTCCATGAATCATGCCGCGATGAAGGGACAGGTCGACGCCATCGCATG
>CAJWHS010000015.1 GCA_913041415.1 uncultured Acidimicrobiaceae bacterium
AGCGGATCGATCTCTTCGCCGGTCCGTTCCTCGAAGAGCTCACTCGTCTGGAGGCCCGCGTCGTCGAGTGGGCGGGCGACGGTCGTCTCCGCCTGATCGGTCGTCGTCATCTGCGGTCGAACAACTCGTGGATGCACAATGTCGAGGTGCTGGTCAAGGGCAAGGCCCGCTGCACCTTGCAGATCAACCCCGACGACGCTGCCGAACTCGGCGTGGCCGACGGTGGCAAGGCATCGGTTCGGAGCCGGGTCGGCGAGGTCACTGCCGACGTCGAGGTCACCGACATCGTCATGCCCGGCGTCGTTTCGCTGCCACACGGCTGGGGTCACGACAAGCCGGGCGCCCAACTCGATGTCGCCGCCCGTCACGCCGGCGTGAACTCGAATGTGCTCACTGATCCGCTCGCAATCGACCCGGTGTCGGGTACGAGCGTGCTCAACGGCATCCCGGTCGAGGTTGCTCCTGCCTGAGCACTGTCGTCCGGCGGAAGTACTCGAGGGCCCCGCCCTCGTGCTTCGACGCGTCGACGCGGCCTACGCAGCAGAGCTACGCGAGGCGTTGCGAGCCAGCATCCCGGAGCTCCGCAACTTCATGGACTGGGCTCAAGACGACCCATCCGCCGAGGACGCGATCGGGGAATTCCTTGCAATCTGTGATCGCAACTGGATCGCCGACCGGGCCTACAACTTCCACGTCTTCCTCGCTGACTCGGATACGCTCATCGGCAATTGTGCCCTGATGCGCTGGGTCGGTCCGGCGGCGATCGAGATCGGCTACTGGATTCGGTCGGATCACGCAGGCTGTGGGTACGCCACCGAGGCCGCAGCAATTCTCATCGAGGCTGCATGGGGAGTCGACGGCATCGAACGCATCGTGATTCGTCATGATCTTGCCAACGGTGCGAGTGGCCGAGTCGCCGAAAAGCTCGGCTTCGGTGAGATCGATCGGGTGGCGGTCGAGGTCGTGGCAGAGGGCGAAAGCGGAGTCGACCTCATCCGCGAGCTGATCCGGCCAGAGCCGCTCTGACCCCGCTGGGCTTGGAACGCGTCCCGAACAGCGTCGCCGGTGGCAACGTCACGACGCCATATGGCCAGGGGAGTGTGACACCGCCCCGACCGATCGGGCAGGCTGTCGGCCATGACCGAACACGGCCTCGACCTCTCCGACGACTTCACCGGCCGACCGGGCGCAGCATTCGTGATCGGTGGAAGCGGCGGTCTCGGGGCGGCGGTCGTTCGGGAGCTCGCGGCCCGCGGCAGTGACGTCGCCTTCACCTATCGCCAGAATGAAGCGTCGGCCGCCCAACTCGCCCAGACGGTGAGCGATCTCGGCCGTCAAGCGTGGACGATCGAACTCGACCTCCGGAACCACGATGGCTGCGCGCAGGCGATCGATGCGATCGCGGAAGCGGCTGGAGGCATCCACACGCTCGTCTATGCGGCCGGCCCCCACGTTCCGCAGAAGCATTTGTCGAAGGTGACACCGGCTGAGATGCAGGAACAACTCGACGCCGATGCGTCCGGATTCTTCGCTGTCGCTTCACCGGTACTCCCGCACCTTCGCCAGACCGAAGGCAGCATCGTCGCCGTGACCACGGCGGCCACCCGTCGCTATCCGGTACGCGACGGGCTGTCGTCGATTCCGAAGGCCGCGGTCGAGGCGGCGGTAAGAGGGATCGCTGCCGAAGAGGGCCGTTTTGGGGTTCGGGCCAACACGGTGGGGCCCGGCATGCTCGTCGACGGGATGGCCGAGCGGCTGATGGCGTCGGGCGATCTCGACGAGTCTGCGCTCGAAGCGGCTCGGGCCAATATCGCCATGCGGCGGTTCGGGTCAGCCGCCGATATCGCCGAATCGGTCTGCTTCCTGGCGTCGCAGCGGGCGAAGTTCATCACCGGGCAGCATCTCGATGTCGACGGTGGTTTCACCGTCTGACGACTTCCCTGTGTGACCGGCGTCGCACTAGGTTCGCGGGCGCCTACTCCAGAGGAGACGTCGTGTACCCCGGACATCACGCTGCGACCCGTCCTGATCACCCGGCTATCGTCATGGCCGACACCGACGAAGTCATCACCTATGCCGAACTCGACGAGGAGGCCAATCGCCTCTCGAACCTGTTCCGCGACATCGGGCTGAAGCCAGGCGACCACATCGCCTTCTGTCTCGAAAACAACGCCCGCTTCCTCGTGTTGTGCTGGGGCGCGCACTACGCCGGGCTCGTCTACACCGCGATGAGCAGCCGCCTCACCACCGACGAGATGGCGTACATCATCGACAACTGCGGTGCGAGGGTCTTCATCACCTCGCCGTACAAGGCCGACCAGGCCGTCGAGTTGCGCGATCAGGCGCCCAATGTCGAGCTGCGGCTCTCGATGGGTGGGGAGATCGACGGCTACGACTCCTACGAGGACGCCGTCGCCAACGCCTCGCCCACCCCGCTCGAGCACCGCACAGCAGGCATGGACATGCTCTACAGCTCCGGCACGACCGGCCGACCCAAGGGCGTGCTCCCAACCGTTCCCGAGACACCGCTCGAAGAGTCCGGCACCGGCGTCGCAGGCCTGCTCGCCCTCCTCTTTGGGGCCAACGAGGAGTCGCGCTACCTCTCGCCGGCGCCGCTCTACCACGCCGCCCCGTTGCGTTTCACCATGGGCACCCACGTCACCGGGGGCACCGTCGTCGTCATGGAGCGGTTCGACCCAGTCGACTACCTCCGCCTGATCGAAGAACACCGCATCACGATCTCTCAGGTCGTTCCCACGATGTTCGTTCGGATGCTCAAGCTCGACGAGGCGACCCGCAACACTTACGACACCTCCTCGCTCAACGTCTGTGTCCACGCAGCTGCACCGTGCCCCATCGAGGTCAAGCGCAAGATGATCGAGTGGTGGGGGCCGGTCATCCACGAGTACTACGCCGGCACCGAAGGCAACGGTTTCGTGTATTGCAACAGCGAACAGTGGCTCGCCCATCCCGGCACCGTCGGCTCCGCCGTACTCGGCGTGATCCACATCGTTGGTGAGGACGGCGAAGAGGTGCCCGTCGGCGAAGAGGGCACGATCTACTTCGAGTCCGACACCCAATTCGAATACCACGGCGACCCCGAGAAGACGCAGGGCTCACGCCTCGCCAACGGTTGGTCGACCCTCGGCGACGTCGGCAAGGTCGACGAGGATGGCTTCCTCTACCTCACCGACCGCAAGGCGTACATGATCATCACGGGCGGCGTGAACGTGTACCCGCAAGAAGCGGAGAACGCCCTCACCATGCACCCAAAGGTCGCCGACGTTGCCGTCATCGGCGTGCCCAACGAGGACTTCGGCGAAGAGGTGAAGGCGGTTGTGCAGCCGGTCGAGATGCCGGCCGACGACGACGCTGCATCGGCGCTGTCTCGAGAGTTGATCGCCTACTGCAAGGAACAACTCGCCGACGTGAAGTGTCCGCGATCGGTCGACTTCCGAGAAGAACTGCCGCGTCACCCGACCGGCAAGCTCTACAAGCGCCTGTTGAAGGACGAGTATTGGGCTGACGCTGGTCGCTCGATCTGAGCCTTTCGCAGCCTCAGTCTGGGGTGATCGGCAGGCTGCGTTGCGTCAGTCGATCTTCAGGACCCGGGCCGCGTTGTCGCGCAGGAACTTCGGCCAGACATCGTCTTTGAACCCGACGTGTTGCATGTCGCCCATGATCCGCTCGAGCGACAGGCCCATCGGGAAGTAACCGGCGTAGATGATCTTGTCGGCGCCGCGAGTGTTGGCGTAGTCAATGATCGACTGGGGGTAGTACTTCGGGGCAAAGGCCGAGGTCGAGTAGTGGAGCCCTGGCCATTTGAGCATGAGCTTGACGATCAGATCGTCCCACGGCTCACACCCGTGGCGGGTCACGAAGGTGAGCTCGGGGAAGTCGTACATCACCTGGTCGATGCGCTCGACGAGCTGTGGGCTCATCGGCAGCCGGGGGCCGGGTACTCCGGCACACACGAAGATCGGGATGTCGAGCTCACAGCACGTCGAGTAGATCGGGTAGTACAGCGGGCTGTCGATGGGGACCTGTGGCGTGCAGCCGACCGGGAAGGTGCCGACTGCCTTGATGTCCCACTCGTCCTTGAGTCGGCGGATCTTGCGGACCTCGCCCATCACGTCGTTGGGGTCGACATTGGCCTGCGGGATGAAACGGTCGGGGTGTTCGGTGAGGGCGCGTTGGCTCTGCTCGCCTTCACACCCGATCAGGCCGTACTCGATACCGAAGCGGTCCATCTCGCCGAGGGTGACTTCGATCGGGTCGGCGTCGCTGCCGTAGAGCTCCTTCGGCACGTTCTTGAACATGTACTCGACGGGGAACTCGAAGTCGGTCGACTCGCCGTCCTTGAGCTGGTTCCTGATGAAGTCGTAGACGGCGAAGTCCTTGTCGGGAAACCCGATCATGGTGTCGATCACGCCGATTCCGGATGGTGGAGCCATGGGAGCGACCGTAATCGGATCGTCGACTTCGGGACCAAAACGTCGGCGGCGTAGGCTGACCGGCGATGACGAACGACGACCGGTTCCGGATCGACCGGGTCCCTGCCACCAAGGACGACTGGAGTGACGCCGTCGACGGCGTGCTCAAGGGGCGCCCCTTCGAAAAGGTGCTGGTGAATCAGACCGCCGGTGGCCTCGACATTCAGCCGCTGTACGCCCCGGCCTCCGCCGAACCGATCCTGCCGGTCGATCCCCACCGCGTCGCCTACGGTTGGGATATCCGGCAGCGGCACGAGGCGACCTCGCCCTCGGCGTGCCAGGCGGCGTTGCTCGACGATCTCGAGCACGGTGTCACCTCGATCGAGCTCGGCACGCCGGCTACGGCCTGGGGCATCGATGACCTCCGTGATGCGTTGGAGGGGGTGCTGCTCGATATCGCGCCCGTCGTGCTCGCGCCGCACACCGATCTGGATTCGGCCCGAGCCCTGGTGGACCTTCTCGATGAACGCGGCGATGCCCTCACGAGCCGCTGCTGGCTCGGCCTCGATCCGATTGGGGCCTACGCCCGAAACAGCGGCGTTGGTGCCGTCGACGAGGTCGCTGCATTCGCTTTTTTGATCTCCGAAACGCATCCGAACGTCGTTGCATGCACGATCGACACGACCCGGTATGTCGATGCCGGCGCCGACGAAGTGCAGGAGATCACCTGGATGCTCGCCAGCGGCGTTGCGACGCTTCGAGCGCTCGAAGCCGCCGGCCTTCCGGTCGAGCGGGCCGCTGCCACCATCGGCTTCCGGGTTGTGGCTGATGCCGATCAGTTCCTCACGATCGCCCGGCTGCGAGCGGCCCGATCCTTGTGGGGTTCGGTACTCGCCGCCTGTGGGGTCGACGCCCGCCCGTCGCAGTTCCATGCCGTCACGTCGCCTGCGATGTTCTCGCGCCGCGATGCGGCGGTGAACATGCTCCGTTCGACGTCGGCGGCGTTCGGCGCGGGTGTCGGCGGCGCCGACTCGGTGACCGTTTTGCCGTTCGACGGCTCCGACTCCACGCTCGCTCGTCGGAACGCCCGCAATATCCACCACCTGCTGATCGAGGAGTCCGGTATCAACCGTCTCGTCGACCCGGCCGCCGGTTCCGGCTTCGTCGAGTCGCTCACGGACCGGCTCTGCGACGCTGCCTGGTCGGCCTTTCAGCAGGTTGAGGCCGACGGTGGCATGGTTGCCGTCCTTGAGTCCGGTGCGGTGGAGACTGCGATCGATACGGCGTGGTCGGCTCGTCTCGCACGTCTCGCGACCCGGACGGAATCGGTCACTGGCGTATCGGAGTTCCCCGACGACGCACCCGGTGCGGTGATCCCCGAGCCCGTCGGCGGGTTCCCGTTCCGCCGTCCCGCTGCGCCGTTCGAGACGTTGCGCGACGCCGCCGACCGAGCCCGCGACACCGGCGAGTCACTGGTGGTTCACCTCGCTACTCTGGGTTCACTGGCCGATCACACCGCCCGTTCGACCTGGATCACGAATTTCTTGGCCGTCGGCGGTCTCGACGCGATCGGTGGCGATGCCGATGGGGCAGCATCCGCAGCCGACGCCGTCGCCGCCTTCGAGCAGGCGGGCGCATCGGTTGTCGTGCTCTGCTCGTCGGATCCGGTCTACGCCGAACTGGCTGTACCGGCGGCCACGGCGTTGAAAGCTGTCGGTGCGGATTTCGTGGCCTTAGCCGGTCACCCGGGTGAACGTCGCGACGAGTTGGCGTCTGCCGGCGTCGACGCTTTCTTCCATGTCGGGATCGACGTGCTTGCGGCGCTCACCGACCTGCATGAACGCTTGGGGGTGCTCTGATGAGGAATGCCGAGAAGCTCGGATGGTCGTTCTTCGTGCTCGGCTCGTTGGGCTTCACCGCCGCCGGGATCTTGAACGGTGATTGGTGGACCTTCGTCGGGGGTCTGCTGTACGTGGTCGGATGTGCGGCCTTGCTCCGCAGCGCTACCGAGGGGAGTGCGTCATGAGTTCGATTCCGGATTTCGCGTCGGTGCCCCGCCCTGCCGGCACGGTGACGCCGTCCGGCGCTTACCTTGATACCTGGCGGACGCCGGAGGGCATCGATGTCCCCGCCTCGCTCGCCGCCGACATCAACACCGACCTTGCGTTCCCCGGGACCTTCCCCGGGCTGGCGCCGTTCGTCCGTGGTCCGTACTCGACGATGTACGTCAACCAGCCGTGGACGATCCGTCAGTACGCCGGTTTCTCCACCGCCGAGGAGTCCAACGCCTTCTACCGTCGCAACCTTGCGGCTGGCCAGAAGGGTCTGTCGGTCGCCTTCGATCTCGCCACCCACCGCGGCTACGACTCCGACAATCCGCGGGTGACCGGCGATGTCGGCATGGCAGGTGTCGCGATCGACTCGATCCTCGACATGCGGCAACTCTTTGACGGTATCCCGCTCGACAAGATGAGCGTGTCGATGACCATGAACGGCGCAGTGCTGCCGATCCTCGCCCTCTACGTGGTGGCAGCCGAGGAACAGGGCGTCGCTCCCAGCCAGCTCGCCGGGACCATCCAGAACGACATCCTCAAGGAGTTCATGGTCCGCAACACCTACATCTATCCGCCGACTCCGAGCATGCGGATCATCTCCGACATCTTCGCCTTCGCTAGCCAGGAGATGCCTCGCTTCAACTCGATCTCGATCTCCGGCTACCACATGCAGGAGGCGGGAGCGACGGCGGATCTTGAGCTGGCCTACACGCTGGCCGACGGTGTGGAGTACGTGCGGGCCGGCGTTGCCGCTGGCCTCGACGTCGATGCGTTTGCGCCGCGTCTCAGCTTCTTCTGGGCGATCGGGATGAACTTCTTCATGGAGGTCGCCAAGCTCCGGGCCGCCCGTCTGCTGTGGTCACACCTGATGGCCCAGTTCGACCCGAAAAACCCCAAGGCGTCGTCGTTGCGCACCCACTCCCAGACGAGCGGATGGTCGCTCACCGCCCAGGACGTGTTCAACAACGTCACCCGCACCTGTGTCGAAGCGATGGCAGCCACTCAGGGGCACACCCAGTCACTGCACACCAACGCCCTCGACGAGGCACTCGCGTTGCCCACCGACTTCTCGGCGCGGATCGCCCGCAATACCCAGCTGTTCCTTCAGCAAGAGAGCGGCACGACCCGCACCGTCGACCCGTGGGGTGGCAGCCACCATGTCGAGTGGCTCACCAATGAACTGGCCCACAAGGCAATGGCGCACGTCACCGAGGTCGAGGAGATGGGCGGCATGGCCGCCGCGATCGAGGCTGGCATCCCGAAGCTGCGCATCGAGGAGGCCGCCGCCCGCACCCAGGCCCGCATCGATTCAGGGCAGCAGGCGGTGATCGGTGTTAACCAGTACCGACTCGAGCCCGGAGAGGAAGAGGATATCGAGGTGCTCAAGATCGAGAACGCCGAGGTCCGCTCCACCCAGCTGGCGAAACTTGAACGGCTGCGTGCCGACCGAGATCAGGCCGACGTCGACGCCGCCCTTCACGCACTCACCAATGCCGCCGACAGTGGTGAGGGCAACCTGCTGGCCCTCGCGATCGATGCCGCCCGGGCCAAGGCGACGGTGGGGGAGATCAGCGACGCCCTCGAAAAGGTCTACGGTCGTCACGTCGCAACCATCCGCACGATCGAAGGGGTGTACCGAGCCGAAGTGGGTGCCGAAGCTGATTCCGTCGTCGCTGTCCGAGCGAAGGTCGACGAGTTCGCTGCGGCGAACGGCCGCCGCCCGCGCATCCTGATCGCCAAGATGGGCCAGGACGGTCACGACCGTGGCCAGAAGGTGATCGCCACTGCGTTCGCTGATCTCGGGTTCGATGTCGACATCGGGCCGCTTTTCCAAACGCCGGAAGAGGTCGCTCGCCAGGCCGTCGAAGCCGACGTCCATGTCGTCGGTGCGTCGTCGCTTGCCGCCGGGCACCTCACCCTCGTGCCTGCGCTGCGCGATGCGCTGGCCGAGCTCGGGCGGCCCGACATCAAGATCACTGTTGGCGGCGTGATCCCGCCCGACGACATGCCCGAGTTGCTCGACATGGGGGCGGTCGCCGTCTACCCCCCTGGCACGGTGATCCCCGATGCCGCATTCGAACTCCTTGATCTGCTCGGCTGATGGCCCGGGGCCGGCGGGCCCTTCGCCGGCAACAAGGGCTCGCGAGCGGTCAGAGTTCGATCTGGCTGCGAGCGATCGAGGTGGCGTTGGGCGCAATCATCGTGGAGATGATCTCCACATGGCGCTCATCGGTGGCGTAGACCCGGTAATCGTCGACCGAATCGAACTCGGCCACGATCGCGATGTCGCCGGTGTTGTCGGCGAGTTCGAGGTCGAGACCGATCTCGAAGCTTGTGCATTCGGGAACGCCAGCGACCCATTCGAGGAGGGCATCTCGGATCACAGGACCCATGTGCTTGGCGTCGTCGCTGAGCGCGGTGATGACGTGATGACGGATCATGGGCTGCATCATAGGTAGCGTCGTCGTATGGCTTCCGGTGGTACTGTGCCTTCTGATCTCGCTGCCGGTGTGCTCGCCGGTGATCGGACCGCGATCGGTCAGGCGATCACGCTTGTCGAGTCGATCCTGCCGGAGCATCGCGTCGATGCCGCAGCGCTGCTCGATGCACTGCTTCCCCACAGGGGCGATGTCCACCGAGTCGGCATTACCGGGGTGCCCGGCGTCGGCAAGTCAACCTTTATCGAGGCGCTCGGGCTGCAGTTGACCGGCGCCGGCCACAAGGTGGCCGTCCTCGCTGTCGACCCGTCGAGTTCTCGCACTGGTGGCTCGATCCTGGGTGATAAGACCCGCATGGCCCAGCTGTCGGTCGACCCCGACGCTTTCATCCGCCCCTCACCGTCGGCGGGAACGTTGGGTGGCGTCACCCGCGCCACTCGCGAGGCGATGATCGTGCTCGAAGCCGCCGGTCACGATGTCGTGCTGGTCGAGACGGTAGGGGTCGGTCAGAGCGAGACGGTCGTGCACGGCATGGTCGACGTCTTCGTCGTCTTGATGCTCTCCGGCGCAGGCGACGAGTTGCAGGGCATCAAGAAGGGTGTGCTCGAACTCGCCGATCTGCTGGCGGTCAACAAGGCCGACGGCGCCAACGTCGACAAGGCCAAGCAGGCCGCGGTCGACTACCGGCGGGCGCTGCATCTCGTCCAACCACCGGGGGCCTCGTGGGAACCTCCCGTGCTCACCTGCTCGGCGATCGAACGCACGGGGCTCGCAGAGCTCTGGTCCGAAATCGAGCGCCACCGGGCGTTGATGACCGAGACGGGCGAGCGCGACGAGCGCCGCCGGGAGCAGAAGCTCACCTGGATGCGAACGATGCTGCAGGAACGGCTGCTGGCGCACTTCGATGCCGATCCGCTGTTCGCCGCCGCTCGGGCCGATGTCGAGGCAGCGGTGAGCGACGGTTCGCTGACACCGTCGGTGGCGGTCGATCAGCTCCTCGACCGCCTCGGCCCGTAGCGATCTGACGTCGGCGGGTCCCTGGTCTAGCCTCTCTTCCTAGGAAGCCATCGCCTCGGAGGCCCTTGTGACCATTGACGTCGACCTGTGGGATCACGACGCATTCCAGCGTCAGGAACACCATGAACTGCTCGCCCAACTGCGCGAGACCGACCCAGGCGTGCACTGGGTCGACGAGGGCGATGAGGGGCCGGGCTACTGGGCCATCACCCGTCAGGCCCACCTGAAAGAGGTCAACCGTCAGGCCGATCTCTTCTCGTCGAACGCCCGCGGCACCCAGATGCACGAGCCGGACTTCGACAATCCGATGACCCAGGCCATGAACCAAGGCCTGATGATCGAACTCGATGCTCCTAAGCACACTCGCTTCCGGCGCATCGTGTCGCGAGGATTCACCCCGCGGATGATCCGCCTACTCGAGGACTACCTCCAGAACCGCACCGACTCGATCATCGACAAGGTGTGCGAACAGGGCCACGCCGAGTTCGTCGAGGATCTCTCGTCGGAGTTGCCGCTGCAGGCAATCGCCGAGATGGTCGGCATCCCGATTGAGGACCGCAGCAAGATCTTCGACTGGACCAACCGCATGATCGGTGGCAACGATCCCGACTTTGCGGCTGACGCCGACGAAGCCACCGGCGCTGCGGCCGAACTCTTCGCCTACAGCCGTGGCCTTCAGATGGAGCGTCGCGACCAACCCGCCGACGACATCATCACCACGCTGCTCTCCGCCGACGTCGACGGCGAAAAGCTCAGCGAGGACGAGTTCGACATGTTCTTCCTCCTCTTGTCGGTGGCAGGTAACGAGACCACCCGCAACTCGATCACCCGCGGGATGATGGGATTCTTCGACTTTCCCGAACAGTGGGAGAAGTACAAGAGCGACCCCGCTCGGTACGAGGAGACCATGGTCGACGAGGTCGTTCGGTGGGCGACCCCGGTTCTGCACTTCCGTCGCCAGTGCACGCACGACTACGAACTCAACGGTGTGCAGATGAAGGCCGGCGACAAGGTCGTGCTGTGGCACATCGCTGCGAACCGCGATCCCCGGGCGTTCGATGATCCGTGGAACTTCGACATCGAACGCTCCCCCAACGACCATGTCGGGTTCGGCGGCGGTGGCCCGCACTTCTGCCTCGGCGCCAACCTGGCCCGCATGGAGATCAAACTGATGTTCCGCGAGATCGCCAAGCGCCTCCCCGACATCCACCTGGCCGGCGATGTCGCCTATCTGCGCTCGAACTTCATCGGCGGCGTGAAGAAGCTGCCGGTGGCGTTCACGCCGACCCCGTCGCTGAACACGGTGTCGATGGAGCGCCTCGGCTCTGCTGCCGGGGCGTCGGGCACCGAGGGGTTCGGCGGCGACGTCGAGCGAACCTCCTGAATCCGGGCGCAGGCGGTCCCGCTAGCCTGCGCCGATGTTCGTCGATCACCTGCGCCCGACGTCGCTGACAACGATCCAGATCGTTGTTGGGTTGTGGTTGTTTGGCGTTGGCCTCGCGTTTGTCGTGCGCGGTGCGAACGGCCAAGGCGCATGGACCGTCTTTCACGATGGTCTTTCGCAGCACACGCCACTGTCCATCGGTGGGGCGACGGTGCTCACCGGGCTTGTGATCCTTGTCGTCGTGCTCGCGATGCGGGTTCGGATTGGGCTGGGGACATTGCTCAACATCGCGATCATCGGCCCGGCCACCGACACCACGCTCTGGCTGCTCGACGAACCGGACTCGACCTTCGTCCGGGTGGTGCTGACGCTTGCTTCGCCATTCGTGATCGCCCTGGGCAGCAGCCTCTACCTCGGTGTCCACTGGGGTCCTGGGCCACGCGATGGCCTGATGACCGGGCTCAACGAGCGCGGGGTGTCGATCCGGCTGGCTCGCTTCCTGATCGAACTGACCGCCTTTGTCATCGGCTTCGTGCTCGGCGGCGCAGTCGGCTGGGGGAGTGTGTGGGCCGTTTTGGCTATCGGTCCGGCCGTGCAGTGGATGCTGCCGTGGTTCGACCGACCGACCGACCGACGGTGGTTGGCAGCCCGGACGTGACGTGGCAACGTGACGCGATGCAAACCCAATTGCTGATCGGTGGAACATGGTCCGACGGGACCGAGCAGATCGCCGTGCACAACCCGGCAACCGGTGAACAGATCGCCACCGTCGCCGGGGGCGGGCCGGCCGAGGCCGCCGCTGCCGTCGAGGCCGCCGACCGGGCACAGCGTTCGTGGTCGGCGACGGCGCCGCGTGTTCGAGCTGAGATTCTGCGGTCCTGTTGGTCGACGTTGATCGACCACACCGACGAGCTCGCCACCCTGATCACACTCGAACATGGCAAGCCACTGGCCGACGCGAAGGGCGAGATCGCCTACGCCGCCGAGTTCTTCCGCTGGAACAGCGAAGAGGCCGTCCGCATCGACGGGATGATCAAGACCGCTCCCGGTGGCAGCGGCAAGATCATCGTTCACCACCCGCCGGTCGGGGTCGTCGTGATGGTCACCCCATGGAACTTTCCGGCAGCGATGATGACGCGCAAGGTCGCTCCGGCGCTCGCCGCCGGCAATGCGTGTGTGATCAAGCCGCCAGCCGAAACGCCACTCACGGCGCTTCGTGTCGCCCAGCTCCTCGAAGACGCGGGCGTGCCGGCCGGCCTCGTCAACGTCGTCCCCACGAGCACCCCCGGCGAGTGGTTCGACGCCGCCACCGAGCATCGCGCCACCCGCATGGTGTCGTTCACCGGCTCGACCGCCGTCGGCAAGATCCTGCTCAAGCGCTGCGCCGATCGCGTCCTTAAGGTCGGGATGGAGCTCGGCGGCAATGCTCCGCTGGTCGTGTTCGAGGACGCCGATCTCGACCTGGCCGTCGAGGGCGCCATGATCGCCAAGATGCGCCACTCAGCCGAGGTCTGCACTGCGGCGAACCGCATGTTCGTGCACGCCGACGTCGCCGATGAGTTCACGGAACGCATGGCCCAGGCGATGGGTGCGGTGAAGGTCGGCAACGGGATGGATGAGGGCGTCACCTGTGGGCCGATGATCAACGAGGAGGCGATCGTGTCGATCGATTCGCTCGTCAAGAGCGCGCTGGCCGATGGCGCGTCTGTCGCCACCGGCGGCACACCGATCGACGGTCCGGGCTTCTTCTACGCACCGACGGTGCTCGGCGACGTCACCATGGGTTCACCGATCACGCAGGAGGAGATCTTCGGCCCCGTCGCTGCGGTCATCCCCTTCACCGACACCGACCAGATGATCGACTGGGCCAACGACACGGAGATGGGCCTCGCGGCGTACGTGTTCTCTCGCGATATCGGCCGTGCCCTCGGAGTGGGTGAGCGCATCCAGGCCGGCATGGTCGGCATCAACCGAGGGGCGATGTCGGATCCGGCAGCACCGTTCGGCGGCATGAAGCAGTCCGGTCTCGGTCGGGAGGGCGCTCACGAGGGCATTTTCGAATTCTGCGAGACCCAGTACCTCGCGGCCGACTGGTAGTTCGGCTTGATTGATTGGCGCCGGCCAGGCCGTTGTGCTCAGCGTCCGGCTGTGGCGCCGCCCCGCCGGGCGGCTCGGGCGACGGCCTCGGCGAGATCGTCAGGATCGATCACGCGGCTGATCGTCAGGCGGATGTGGTCGCCGTTGCCATCGCCGACCTGGAACGGTCCGCCTGGCGCTGCGCCGATGCCGCGCGCCGCGAGCGCCACGACGGCGTTGCGCTCGTCGTCGACCGGGATCCAAAGGTTGAGACCAGAACCGTTGGTATCGATCGTGATCCCGGCTCGGTTGAGCGCGTCGACGAGGGCCCGGCGACGATTGCGATAGGTCTGCTCGGCGTGGCGTACGGCAGCGTCGGCGGCCGAGTCGGTGAGGAGTCCTAGCAGGACGCGCTGAAGGAGCCGCGAGGTCCATGACGGGCCGAGCTGGCGGCGCCGGACGACGGCGTCGATGACCTCGGACGGCCCACCCACGGCGGCGAGCCGAAGGTCAGGCCCGTGCGATTTCGAGAAACTGTGCACGTGCACGGTTCGGTCGGGTCGATGGACACCGAGGCTGTGAAGCGGAGCACCTGCGACCATGCCGGAGTGGTCGTCTTCGATGACGAGCACATCGTGTTCGGAGAATCGTGCAGCCAACTGCGCCGCCCTGGCTTCGGTGACGGCAACACCGCTTGGGTTGTGGGCCCGCGGCTGCACGATGGCGACGGTTGGGCCTCGGTCGAGCGCTGCCGCGACGGCAGCGACAATTGGGCCTTCGGCATCGACCGGAACGCCAATCACATCGGCACCGGCGAGTTCGAGCATGTCGAGAACAGGAGGAAAGGTCGGAGTCTCGACGATCACTCGATCGCCGAAGTTGACGGTGGCATCGATCAGCCGGTCGAGCGCATCCTGCGCTCCGTCAAGCAAGGTGATTCGGCCGGGATCGAACGGCCATCGGCGGCGGAGTTCGACCTCGAGCGCGGGCAGGACGGGCCGGTCGAGATAGCTGGTGACCTGGTGGTCGTCGGTGGCGTGGAGCAGTGCACTGCCGAGGTCGGGAAGCAGGGCCGGGTCGGGTGTGCCGGTCGAAAGATCGACAGCGAGCTCCCCCGGCTCGACCGGCACGTGCCAGGCACGTCCGCTGGCAGCGGTGCGGTCGAGACGAACGGTCGTGCCACGACGGCGGTCGGTCTCGATCACGCCGCGAGCACGGAGGATCCGCCAGGCGTCGCTGACGGTGCTGGCACTCACTCCGAGTTCGGCGGCTAGGCCTCGCACGGTCGGGAGCGGGGTGTCCGCGGAGAGTGGGGCCTGGTGAACGTGCCGGGAGATCGATGCTGCGATCTCCTCGGCGGTTCTCCCTTCGATGATGGCGGCGAGCTCGGCGCTGCTGGGCCCGGCGATATCGGTCACGAATCTTTGTATAGAACACACAAGGCCTTGTACGCAATCAAAGGGCGGTCCAGAATCAGGAGATGCGAACTACCGCTGTCGAGAACCTGTCGGTCGATGCCGCGCTGCTCAAGCGTTACCGTAATTCGCTGCCGTCGTTCGTGAAGCCGATGTTCGCCGAGCCGATCTCGATCGACCATGGCGACGGCAGTGCCGTCTTCACGGCTGAGGGCGACCGTTATCTCGACTTCTTCGGCGGCGTGCTCACCACGATGATCGGGCACAACCACCCGCACGTCACCGCTGCCGTGCAGGAGCAGGCGGCGAAGGTGATGCACACCTCGACGCTCTATCTCAACGAGCCGATGATCGAACTTGCCGAACGCATCTGTCGCCTGTCGGGCATCCCCGACGCCCGGGTCTTCTTCACCGCCTCGGGCTCGGAGGCCAACGACACCGCGCTCCTGCTCGCCACCAGCTACCGCAAGAGCAATCAGGTGCTGGCGATGCGGAACAGCTACCACGGACGTTCGTTCACCACCCAGGCCATTACGTCGCACAGTTCGTGGTCTTCGACCTCGATCTCGGGTCTTGATGTGAACTTCGTGCAGGGTGGTTACCGCCTTCGCAGCCCGTTCCGCGACCTCGACGACGCCGCCTTCACCGAGGCGTGTGTCGACGACCTCGCCCAGATGCTCGACATGGTGTCGGCCGGCGACGTGGCCTGCCTGATCGCCGAGCCGATCCAAGGTGTCGGCGGGTTCGCCACCCCACCCGACGGGTTCTTCGGTGCCTTCCAGAAGGAGCTCGACGCCCGCGGCATCCTGCTGATCTCCGACGAGGTCCAGACTGGCTGGGGGCGCACCGGCGAACATTTCTGGGGGTACGAGGCTCACGACATTGTTCCCGACATGCTCACCTTCGCTAAGGGGGTCGGAAACGGCGCTGCGCTTGCCGGTGTCGTCGCCCGCGCCGAAATCATGGACACGATCCAGGTCACGTCGTTCTCGACGTTTGGTGGCAATCCGCTTTCTGCTGCGGCCGGCAACGCCACCCTTCAGGCCCTCGAGGACGAGAACATGCAGGCCAACGCCCTCGCTCGTGGCAACCAACTCACCGCCGGGCTCACCCCTGCGGTCGAGGCGAACGACTGGATCGCTGAGCTGCGCGGCAAGGGCCTCATGCAGGCGCTCGAGTTCGTCTATAGCGGTTCGAATGAGCCCGATGCGGCCACGACTGCCGAGTTCCTCGAGCGTTGCCGGTCGCACGGCCTGCTCGTCGGCAAGGGCGGCCTGTACGGCAACGTCATCCGCATCGCACCGATGCTCAACGTCACCGAGGCCGAGATGGACGAAGCCATCGTCGCCATGCTCGCCGCCATCGATGACATCAACGCCAAACGCTGAATCCCCCGACGAGAGACTCCACGACCATGAGTGACATCACCGAAATCGGACACTTCGTCGGAGGCCGCACGGTCGCCAGCACATCCGGTAACACGAGCCCGGTCTACAACCCCGCCACCGGTCAGCAGACCGGCGCCGTCGCCCTCGCGTCGGTCGAGGAGCTCGATGCTGCGGTCGCCATTGCGAACGCCGCGTTCCAGGAGTGGCGCTCCTCGAGTGTCGCCAAGCGCACCGAGGCGATGTTTAACCTGCGAAACCTGGTGAAGCAGAACGCAAGCGAGCTCGCTGCGAAGATCACCGCCGAGCACGGCAAGGTCCACAGCGACGCGATGGGTGAGGTCGCCCGTGGCCTCGAGAACATCGAGTTCGCCTGCAACATTGGCGAGATGCTCAAGGGCAGCCACTCGAACCAGGTCTCGACCGGCGTCGACGTCACGACGATCCGTCGGCCGCTCGGGGTCGTCGCCGGCATCACCCCGTTCAACTTCCCGGCGATGGTGCCGCTCTGGATGATTCCCAACGCCCTCGGCTGCGGCAACGCCTTCATCCTCAAGCCCAGTGAGAAGGACCCTACCTCGGCGATGTTCCTCGCCGAATTGATCCACAAGGCCGGCTTCCCCGACGGTGTGTTCAACCTCGTCAACGGCGACAAAACCGCAGTTGACGCCATCCTCGAGCATCCCGACATCAAGGCGGTGAGCTTCGTCGGCTCCACCCCGATCGCCCAGTACATCCACCGCACCGCCAGCGAGCACGGCAAGCGGGTGCAGGCCCTCGGTGGCGCCAAGAACCACATGCTGGTGCTGCCCGATGCCGACATCGGCCTCGCAGCCGATGCGGCCGTGTCGGCGGCCTTCGGTTCGGCCGGTGAGCGCTGTATGGCCATCTCGGTCGTCGTCGCAGTCGGCGAGGCCGCCGACCCACTGGTCGACGCAATCGCCGAGCGCACCCGTGCACTCACGATCGGCGATGGCATGGATCCCGCCTCGGAGATGGGCCCACTCGTCACCCGAGAGGCCCGCGATCGGGTCGAGTCCTCTATCGGCGCCGGTGCTGACGCGGGTGCCACGGTGGTGCTCGACGGCCGTGAGGCCGGGTTCGACGGCGATGGCTACTTCCTCGGGTGCACTCTTCTCGACAACGTCACACCTGACATGACCGTCTACCAGGACGAAGTCTTCGGACCCCTCCTCGGTGTGGTGCGTGTGCCGACCTTGGACGATGCGATCAAGCTGCTCGAGGACAATCCGTACGGCAACGGCACGGCGATCTTCACCAGCGATGGTGGTGCTGCTCGCCAGTTCACCGAGGAGGCCCCAGTCGGCATGGTCGGCGTCAACGTCCCGATCCCGGTGCCGGTGGCGTACCACTCGTTCGGTGGGTGGAAGGATTCCATCTTCAGCGACACGGCGATTTACGGCCCCGAAGGTGTGCGCTTCTACACCAAGCCCCAGGCGATCACGACTCGCTGGCCCGACCCGGCCAGTTCGTCGGTCGATCTCGGCTTCCCGACCAACTAGCCCCGGAGCCGTCCGCGGATCTCGGGCGACGAGCGCGGCACTGTGGCCAGGAGACCTCCAGTAGCGAAGACGACGGTTGTTGTGTTTCGACGACCACGAGGGCACGATCGCCGTATGGCGGAACCCACCACCGACACCACGGCTCGGCGCCGGTACACAGGATGGAAGGTGGTTGGCGCTAACTCCGTCGTGTGGTCGCTCCAGTCGATGGTGTGGGTCCAGGGATTCGGGAATCTCGCCGTGGAACTCCGAGATCAGTTTGGCTGGTCGAAGACCTTCCTCTCGGTCGTCTTCGGGGCAACGCGAGCTGAGATCGCCCTCATCGGGCCGGTGCAGGGGCGAGAGATCCAGCGGCGAGGTGTCGCCCCGGTGATGCGCGCCGGCGCGATAGCGAGCGCTGCCGGCTTCGTCGCCGTCGCCGTGATCGATAGCCGCGCCCAGTTCCTCCTAGCGATGCTTCTGCTGGCGATTGGCATGAGCCTGGTCGGCTTCCTCACCATCTCGGCGGCGACCGTCGCCTGGTTCGAGAAACGGCGAGCCCGAGCACTGTCGATCCAGACGATGGGTTTCGCGCTCGGCGGGTTCGCTGCACCGATCATGGTCTTGGGATTCCAGACGGTCGGTTGGCGAGCCACGGTCCTTGTCGTCGGCGGGGTCCTCTCGAGCGCCGCATGGTGGGCGGCCGGGATCACTGGTCGCCGCCCTGAGGACACGGGTGAACCAATGGACGGCCTCACCGAGGCCGAGGCCGACGCCACCCCCGACGCCGAGGGGAGCACCGGGCGCCACCTCACCGCCCAACAGGCGTTGCGCACACGAGGCTTCTGGATGATCTCGTTCGGACACGCGTTTGCCCTGCTCGTCGTCGTGTCGTCGATGGCCCACCTCGCGCTCTACCTCACCGAAGATCGTGGCTACTCGGCCGGATCGGCAGCGATCGTGGCGGGCATCGTGCCGCTCGTGCAGATCCTCGGCACGGCGGCCGGCGGCTACCTCGGCGACCGGATCAACAAGCGGTTGATCTCGGGTGTTGCGATGCAGATGCATGGCGCTGCGTTGCTCGGCCTGGTGTGGATCGACGCAGGATTCGCCGTCGTGGTCTTCATCGTCCTCCATGGACTCGCATGGGGCGTGCGTGGCCCGCAGATGCAGGCGATCCGAGCCGATTACTTCGGATCGACATCGTTCGCCTCGATCATGGGTTGGTCGAACATCATCGTGACGATGGGAGCGATCGCCGGTCCGCTGATCGCCGGCTCGCTCGCTGATGCCACCGGCGACTATCGCCTCGGCTTCACGATCCTCGGTGTTGCGGCGGCGTGCGGCACCGTCTTCTGGATCTTCGCCACGCCACCGTCGGAGTCGGTCTGAGCGAACCGGCGCCACAGCGGGCGGGCCGACTACGGTCCCCGTATGGCCAACGACACTGCACTGCTCGACTCGTTCGGCACGATCAGCGAGGCCCAACTCGCCGAACTCGGCTGGACGCTCAAGCCAGAGGGGCTTTGTCAGGACGACACGTGTGTGCTCATCCCTGACCGTGGCGCCCTCGTTTCCGACGACGGCCTTGGTCTGGCCGTCCTCGGTGATCTGCTCGACCGTCCCGTCGCCATCGATACTGAGGCGGGTCTCGCTGCGGTCGGCGCGCCCCGGGCGGCTCGCCGCCAGGCACTCGACGATCTCGTCGCTCCCGACTTCACCCTGCCCAACCTTGTGGGCGGCGGGGTCACCTCGCTGAGCGATCATCGCAGCAAAAAACGGTTGCTGATCGCCTTCTCCAGTTGGTGAGGCTGCGGCTACGAGCTGCCCGGGTGGCAGACACTGCAAAATGAAATCCATGCCGAGGGGCACACGGACTTCGAGATCATCGCCGTCGCCATCGACGAGAACATCGAGAAGCTCCGCGAGTTGGCCGAGGGAATTACCTACCCGGTGGTGGTTGATGCCGATCATGTCGTCACCGAGCTCTACGCGATCTCGAATGTCCCGACCGTTGTGTTGGTCAACGAGGAAGACACGATCGCCATGCCGAACTGGAGTGCCTACGGCAGCGACCTGTTCAGCGAGTTCACCGGTGTCGAATCCGGCAAGCAGCACGATCGGATCCGTCGCTGGGTGCGCGAGGGCGATGCAGGGATGTCGACGAGTGAGGCGATCGGTGTGGTGGGTGATCTCTCCAGCGAGGAAGAAGCCGCCCGTCTCCACTTCCGTCTTGCGCTCGCGCTGCGCGATCGGGGCGATCAAGCTGGCTGCGACCGGAACTTCGATCGGGCCGCCGAACTGGCCCCTGAGGACTGGACAATTCGGCGGGCGATGATGCCGCTCCAAGGGCAGGACCCGTTCGGAGAGAACTTCATGGTGCTCTACGAGGACTGGAAGGCGAAGGGCAGCCCTTACCACGGGGTACGCGGCTACTGAAGCGGCCCCTCCGGTCGGTTCAGTGGGCGTCGTTGCTGGAGCCAGATCCGTCGTCCTCGGGGACGAGGACGACGACGAGTGTGATGTCGGAGCCGTCGAGCACCCGCTGGATCGTGGCGCTTACCGCGGGAACACCAGCGTTGTCGCGGCTGCTCCCCGACATCACGATCAGATCAGCGCCGAGTTCGGTGGCCGTCGACAAGATGCCGGCAGCCGGACTCGGGTCGTGGGCCAGGATCGACGATGCCCGAGCGCCGCTTGCGTCGGCGACTGAAGCGGCCTCGTCAAGGATGGCGCGGTGACGGACCCGGTCGGGACCGCGCTCGCCGATCAGAGATCCCATGCGAGTCGGTGGTGTGGGCGAGACGTGGAGCTGGAGCAGCTGAGTGCCCAGATGAGAACTCAGCTGGGTGGCCAGCTCCAGTGCCGGTTTGGCCGACCTCGAACCGTTGACCGGAACAAGCGCACGGGCAAACGCCCACGGCAGACGGCCATTGAGTGATGCCGCCCCTCGTACGATCACCACGGGGATCGGTGAGCGACGCATGATCTCCGCCACGTACTCGGAGGTCTCACCGCCGGTCGGCGCGCCGATCACGATGGCATCGTAGCCAAGTACCGCCTCGGCGATGACGGCATCGGCGACCGCCGTATCGACGATGTCGTGGTCGACGGCCCGGCCGAACAGGACATCTCGATGGGCTTGCACGTCGACCGTCGAGGCATCGCCGGCGGTGAGGAGCGTGACGGCCGTATCGGCCGGCCAGGTCAGCCCTGCGACCTGGGCTGCGAGCAGCGATGGTACGTCGCCCTTGGTCGGGATCAGGATGCGGTTGCCCCGCACGACGATGTTGCTCGCAAGTTGGGCTTCCATGTCGAGCCGCTGTCGTTCCTCGGGGGTGCCCTCCCATCCGGAGAGGGCTCGACGCAACAGCGGGGGAGCGGCCATTGAGGTGGCCATCGCCATCAGCACGATGACTGTGTAGGAGCGATCGTTCAGAACGCCGAGTGAGAGGCCGACCGTGGCGATCACGATCTCGAGCGCGCCTCGGGCATTGAGCCCGACACCGAGGGCGGCGCCTTCGCGCAGCGGGAGGAGCGACAACTGCGCTCCGAGGATCGAACCGAGGAACTTCGACATCGACGCGATCGCGAGCACGATCAGGGCCCACACGATCGTCTCGCCGTCGGCCAGCAGACCGAGGTCGACTCGCAGGCCAGCGGTGGCGAAGAAGATCGGTGCGAAGACCGCGGCGGTCATGGTCTCGAGCGGTCGGATGAGTTCGTGTTCGGCGAAACGAGAGCGGGCGAGGATGACCCCGGCGATGAAGGCACCCAGCACAGCCTCAACGTGGAGCCACTGGGTCACCACACCGAACGAGAGCGTGGTGACGAGCACCACGGTCATGCCGGAGAGTTGGTCACCCCCGTTGGCTCGAACCCGTTTGAGGGCAGTGTCAACGACCCGCTGCCCAATCGTGAAGGCGACGACGAAGAACACGATGAGCCCTACGACGGTGAAGGCGAGCTTGTCGAGCTTTAGGCCGCCGGCTTGCGCAAGGCCGGCGATGAGGCCCAGTGCGACCCAGCCGATGACATCGTTGGCCATGCCGGCTGCAAGAGTAAGTTGGCCGAAATTGCGGCGCATGAGGCCCATCTCGCCGAGAATCTTGGCGATCACCGGGAGCGACGAGATCGAGAGGGCGGCGGCGACGAAGAGGGCGAAGATATAGCGCTCAGTGTCGCTGCCGACGAAGGCCGTGGGGAGAAACCAACCGACGGCGAAGCCGGCGATCGCCGGAACCAGCAACGAACCCGCCGACACGATCACTGCGGCGCGGCCGAGTCGGCCGATCAAGCCGAGGTCTGTCTCGAAGCCAGTGCCGACCAGCAGAAACAACACACCGAGCCATCCGACGGTGAAGAGCATGCCGGTCTGAACATCGTCGGCGGGGAACATCCAGTCGGTGATGTCGGGGGCGAGTTTGTCGAGTACCGACGGGCCGAGGATGAGACCGGCAGCAAGTTCGCCGATCACGGCGGGGTGGCCGATGCGCTGCATCACCGCCCCAAGCAGCCGTGCGGCCGCCAGGATCACGAGCAGGCCGACCCAGAAGACGAGGAGCTGGTGCTCGGTCGGGGGGTTGAGGCTCATGGCAAACTCCGGACTTGACGGGGGATCACGATGACACACCTATCGCGCGATGTGTCGACATGCCGACCTGTGATCGGGTTCGACGAGGTGGCGGTTGCCACGTTCGGGTGAACTCGGACGCGGGACGGCCGCCCCGTTGGTGAGCGAGGCGGCCGTCTGAGGGGTGCGCCCGCTTGGTGTCGGGCGACGTTGTTGGTGGTGACTCAGGGAGGCGAGAGCGTGGGGCTCAGAAGTCCTCGTCGAAGGCGACATCGCCCTCGACGCCGACCTGGTAGGCCGAGACGGTGCGCTCGAAGAAGTTCGAGAGCTCTTGGACGTCCTGTAATTCCATGAAGGCGAACGGGTTCGAGGCGTTGAAGCGCTTGGGCAGGCCGAGCTGGCTCAGACGCTGATCGGCGACGAACTCGAGGTAGGTGCGGGTGTCCACCGTGGACATGCCGGGCACACCTTCGCCGAGGAGATCCTCGGCGAACTGGAACTCGGCGTCGACGGCCTCTTCGAGCATTGCGGTGATGCGCTCGCCGAGATCGTCGTCGAACAGCTGGGGCTCCTCGGCCCGAACCGTGTTGATGACCTCAAGGGCGAAGTTCATGTGCATCGACTCGTCGCGGAACACCCAGTTCGTGCCGGCGGCGAGACCGTTGAGCAGGCCCTTGCTGCGCAGGAAGTACACGTAGGCAAACGCCGCAAAGAAGAACAGACCCTCGATGCAGGTGGCGAAGCAGATGAGGTTCATGAGGAACCGCTTGCGGTCCTCCTCGGTCTGCAGGGCCCCGTCAGGAACATCGCTCATCCACTTGAAGCAGAAGTCGGCCTTGGTCTTGATTGAAGGGATGTTCTCGATTGCTGCGAACGCCTCGGCCCGCTCGTCGTGATCCGGGATGTAGTTGTCGAGCAGGTTCAAATAGAACTGGACGTGCAGCGCCTCTTCGTAGAGCTGACGGCTCAGATACATCCGGGCTTCGGGGGCGTTGATGTGCTGGTAGAGGTTGAGCACCAGATTGTTGGCCACGATCGAGTCGCCGGTGGCGAAGAACGCCACGAGGCGGCTGATCAGGTGCTTCTCGGCCGGCATCAGTTTGCGATCGAGGTCGGTGAGATCGTCGGAGAAGTCGATCTCCTCGACGGTCCACGTGTTCTTGATAGCGTCTTTGTACATCTCGAAGAACTGCGGGTACCGCATCGGCCGCAACGTGAGGTCGAAGCCGGGGTCGAGAATGTTGGTGTGGGCACCTCGGTTGGCGGAGTGGCCGAGGTTGTCGGTCTGGGCGGGCTCCGCCGCGAGTGCGTAGTTGTGATCTTCTGCCAGTGCCATCAGTCGCACGCCTCACATGCTTCGGGGTTCTCCAGCGAGCAGGCGATGGCCTCTTCGTCGGTGAACATCTTCTTTTCGGGAGCGGGCTGCCCACCGCCGGTGGGGCCACCCGAGCCACCGGCGGTGGCCTTGTTGATCTTGGTCGCCGGGCGAGAACGCAGGTAGTAGGTGGTCTTGAGACCGGCCTTCCAGGCGTACATGTACATCGACGAGAGCTTGCCGATGGTGGGCGACTCCATGAAGAGGTTGAGCGACTGGCTCTGATCGATGAAGGCGCCGCGGTCGGCGGCCATCTCGATCAAGCTCTTCATCGGGATCTCCCACGCCGTGCGGTAGATCGCCTTGAGATCGTCGGGAATTCGGTCGACGTCTTGGATCGAACCCTCGGACTTCTTGACCTCGGCGATCATCTCGGCGTCCCACAGGCCCCGGCTCTGGAGTTCCTTGACCAAGTGGCGGTTGATCTGCATGAACTCGCCCGAGAGGGTCTCACGCTTGAAGAGGTTCGAGACCTGGGGCTCGATGCACTCGTAGCAGCCGGCGATCGAGGCGATCGTTGCGGTCGGGGCGATGGCGATCATGAGTGAGTTGCGAAGACCGTGGGCCTTGATGCGCTCACGCAGCAGCTCCCAACGCTCGGTGTCGGAGGGCTCGACGCCCCACAGGTCGAACTGCAGGTCGCCGTTGGCGGCACGGGTCTCGGGGAAGGCAGCGTGGGCGCCGTTGGCCTCAGCCAGTTCGGTGGAAGCCCACAGGGCGTTGAAGTAGATCTCCTCGGAGATTCGACGGCTGACGTCGCGAGCGACGGGGCTGTCGAACGGGACGCCGAGCTTGAAGAAGACGTCCTGGAGGCCCATCAGGCCCAGGCCGACCGGGCGCCAGCGGGCGTTGGACACGCCGGCCTCGTCGGTCGGGTAGTAGTTGATGTCGATGACCCGATCGAGAAAGGGCACTACCTGGCGGACGACCTCGCCGAGACGCTCGTAGTCCACGCCGGCGACTCCGTCGGTTTCGGCGACGAACTCACCGAGGTTGACCGAACCGAGGTTGCACACCGCCGTCTCGGACTGCGAAGTCACCTCGAGGATTTCGGTGCAGAGGTTCGACAGGTGCACGACCCGGTCGCGGGCGTTGCCCTCAGCGGCGGTGCCGGGACCCGTCTGGTTGCACTTTTCGTTGCTGGGATCCTTGAAGGTCATCCAGCCGTTGCCCGTCTCGGCCAGCGTCTTCATCATGCGCTGGTAGAGCTGACGGGCCGGAACCTGCTTTTCGAAGCGGCCGTCGGCCTCGGCCTGCTCGTAGATGGCGCGGAACTCCTCGCCGAAGGTGTCGATGAGCTCGGGGACCCGCTTGGGATCGAAGAGGCTCCACTGCCAGTCCTTTTCGACCCGCTCCATGAAGAGGTCGGGGATCCAGTTGGCGAGGTTGATGTTGTGGGTGCGGCGGGCATGGTCGCCGGTGTTGTCGCGCAGCTCGAGGAACTGGTCGATGTCGGCGTGCCAGCTTTCGAGGTAGACGCAAGCGGCTCCCTTGCGGCGACCGCCCTGGTTGACGGCGGCGACCGAGGCGTCGAGGGTCTTGAGCCACGGGATGATGCCGTTGCTGAGGCCGTTGGTGCCAACGATCAGGCTGTTCTTAGAGCGGATTCGGTGCCAGGCGACGCCGATACCGCCGGCGAACTTCGAGAGGCGGGCGATGTCGGTGTAGCGCTTGTAGATGCCCTCGAGGGAATCCTCGGGCGAGTCGAGCAGGTAGCAGCTGGACATCTGCGGGTGGGTCGTGCCCGAGTTGAACAGGGTGGGCGACGACGGAAGGTAGGCCAGCGACGACATGAGGTCGTAGAACTTGATGGCCTCGTCGGCGTCGGTGGACAGGCCACAGGCAACCCGCAGGAAGAAGTACTGCGGGGTCTCGATGACCTTGCGGGTCTCGGGGTGGCGGAGAAGGTAGCGGTCATAGACCGTGCGCAGGCCGAAGAACTCGAAGTTCTTGTCGCGCTGGGAGTTGATGGCGGCGTTGAGTTCGGGGGCGTTGGTGGCGACGAACTCGAGGACGTCGTCGCCGATCAGGCCGAGGGTGTGGCCGAGGGTGACCGACTCCGAGAACCAGGGGACGTTCTGGTTGCGAACTTCTTTGTCGACATAGGTCGCCAACATGCGGGCGGCAAGCCTGGAGTAGTTGGGCTCCTCGACGATGAGGCCGGCTGCGGTGCGGATCGACAGCTCATCGAGCTCCTGGGTGGTGGAACCGTCGGCGAGCGCCGAGATCGTGCGGGTGGAGACGACCATCGGGTCGACGCCCATCAGGCCCTCGGAGGCGCGGGCGATGGCGTTGACGATTTTATTGAGATCGACGGGTTCGAGCGAGCCGTTGCGCTTCTTCACCCGCATGGTGGTGGCCGTTTCGACCGCCGTGCCGTTGTCGCCGACTGCGGACAGTCGGTCCTCCGTGATCGCCATGAGTGCCCCTCTGGATTTCGCGCCGAGATCACCAAGTCGGTCTGCAGAAGGCTCTCAGCATCACCTTCGTCCCGCCCCGGACAGGTGATGGCCGGGTGAAACATTACACCCCCGTAATTACGCCTCCGTCAAGGGGGGCGCCCAGGTTTTCTAGAAATCCTCGTGTTTCCAGCGGAAATCGGGGTTATCCCCAAATTACGCACAGTGACAAAACCTGTCGTGGAGGTGATTTTGGGGTGCTTTCCACAGTCTGTGTATCGGCGCTACACAACTTCAACGTTGAAACGAAAGCCACTAAGTTGCTCGACATGTCATCCACTGTTCACACGGGAACGCACGCCGGCGCTGGACCAGCCGACGTTCGCTGGCTTTCGGAGGCCGAACAGCTCGCCTGGCGGGGCTGGATCGACGCCAGCCGCCGCGTGCTCGCAGCCACCGATCGCCAACTCAAGCGCAACGCCGGCCTCACCACCGACGATTACGAGGTATTCGTGCGGCTGAGCGAGGCCGAGGGGCACCGACTGCGCATGTCCGACCTCGCAAGTTCGGTCACCAACTCGCCGAGTCGGCTTTCGCAGCGGGTCGACCGTCTCAGCAGAAACGGCTACGTGGGCCGGGTTCGGAGCGACACCGACGCCCGGGTCTGGTGGGTCGAACTCACCGCCGCCGGACGCGAGAAGTTGGAGGCTACGGCGCCCGGTCATGTCGAGGCCGTGCGGGAAGCGTTCATCGACCGACTCGGAGCCGACGAGATCAAGGTCCTCGCCAGCGTCTTGCCGCGCTTAGTGGCGTCGCTCGAGAACGACTGAGCCAGTCGGCGTCGTGGCTTCGGCGCGCCCTCAGTGGGGGGTCAGCCGAAAGATCCGGAACTGACGATCGGTGATGCCCGTATAGGCCTGCCAGCCGCCGAAGTGGGCGAGTGCCTCTTGCCACCCCTCCTCGCGAGCCTCGCCCTCGAGCAGCGTGGCCGTCGCCGGCGTCGCGTTGCCGCGCACCAGGATCTCGCATTCGGGATGGGCGATCAGGTTTCCGGTCCAGGCCGGGTGTGGCTCGCGTGCGAAGTTCGACCCGACCACCACCCACGAGCCGTTCGAGCTCGGCACTGCTTCGAGCGGCGTCTCGCGACGCTTCCCTGATTTCGCACCGGTGGTGTAGAGCACGAGTCCGGCGCCCGGAACGAAGCGGCCCCGGGTGAGTTTGTTCATCGCCTTGTGCATGGGCGGAATGACCTTGGGGGCGACTGCCCGGAACCAATCTTTGGTGACGATCTTGGCGAGCGCGTCGTCGGCTCCCGCTCGCGGTTTCGGTGTGTCGGACATGGCGTCAGCGTCACACGGATACGCCTCCGGGCGCCAACGTCGTCGGCGGTAGAGTGACCGGATGGAGATCCTTGACGTCGATCTACTCGCCTTCGAGACCGGAAGCGTCGAGGAACGCCGCTCGGTCGTCGATGGTGTGCTTCGCAGCCTCGTCACCGGCTTCGTCTTCGTGGAACACGACCTGTCGGTCGATCTCATCGATGAGGCGTATGCGCAGCTCGAGGCGTTTTTCACCCTCCCCCAGGAGCGCAAGGACACCTATGTCGTGCCTGGCTCCAACGGGCAGAGCGGCTACACGGGCCTGCTGGTCGAGACGGCGGCGGTCGCCGACGTACCCGACTGGAAGGAGATGCTCAACTGGGGGGCACCTCTCGGCGATGGTCACCCGCTGCGGGCGAAGTATCCCCACCGCTACGGTCCGCCGACCCTTCCCGAGCGCGACTTGCCGGGTGTCCACGACCTCTTGATGCACTTCCATCACAGCGTCGCCGACCTGCAGCGTCGTGTCCTCCGGATCATCGCCGAAGGGCTCGGGGTCCACGAAACCTTCTTCGACGAGATGCTCACTGATGGCGCCACCCTCACCCGGGCAATCCACTACCCCGCAATGGAGCAGGCACCCGGTGAACAGCATGTCTGGGCTGGCGAACACGCCGACATCAATCTCATCACGGCGTTGCCCCGCGCCACGGCGGCCGGTCTGCAGCTCAAGACCCCCGACGGCGAGTGGTCCGACGTCGCCCCGCCGGAGGGCTCTGCGATCATCAACACCGGTCTGATGCTCGAGCGATTGACCAATGGCATGATCCTGTCCGGGATTCATCGTGTCGTTTCGGGTGCGGGCCAGCAGGGCGATCGCTATTCGGTCGTGCAGTTCGCCCACCCGACGCCATGGACGATTCTGGCGCCGATGCCGAGCACCGTGACGGCAGAAAATCCGCTGCGGTACAGTGCGATCGCTGCGAGCGATGCGCTCGACAAGGTCCTCTACGAGATCAACCTGGCGGAGGACGGCCGCCGGGTCGACGCCGACGACTGACTCCGCTGGCTGCAGCGACCCGGACCACGCCTTCGTTGATGACGTCCTCCTCGCCCATCTGGTGCGGCATGCCGGGACGCTGTCGACGCAGCGGCGACGCCGGACCTGGCATCAGGCCATCGTGAGGCCGCCGCTGACCGAAAGGGTCTGGCCGGTGATGAAGAGGGCTTCATCGTGGGTGGAGACGGTGGCGCCGTACGCGATCTCGTCGGGCTGCGCCATCCGGCCGATCGGCGTGGCACGGTCGAGCCCGCCGACGATCTTGGCCGGAAGCTCGCCTTGTTCACTCATCTCCCGGATGAGGGTCGTGTCGGTCGGGCCGGGACACACGACGTTGCAGGTGCCGCCCTTCTTCGCGGTCTCTCGGGCGATCGTCTTGGTGAATCCGTCTACGCCGGCCTTCGCGCCGGCGTAGACGGATTCGAGCGAACCGCCGACCCGAGCCGCATCCGAGGCGAAGTTCACGATTCGGCCCCAGCTGCGTTCGGTCATGCCCGGAAGGACGGCGTGGCAAGTGCGCAGGGTGCCCTTGTAGTTGATGTCGATGATCGTGTCCCAGAAGTCCTCGTCGGTGTCGACAAAGCGCACGAATCGATCGAACCCGGCGCAGTTGACGAGCACGTCGACTGGGCCGAGGTCGGTCTCGATCGCCGAGACCATGTCGCGTACGCCGTCGGAGTCGGCGACATCGCAGCGGTAGGCGTTGGCCGTCGAGCTCGTCGGCCAACGCCTCGGCCTCGGTGGTGAGCGGGTCGGCCAGGACGACTCGGCGGTCCTAGGCGTGGAGCCGGCGGGCGACGGCGGCACCGATGCTGCGGGCGCCGCCGGCGACGAGCGCGACTCGAGGTTCAGTCATGGTGCGACCCTCCCACAGCCCGTCGGTGACGATGCGGACCGGCACCCGCAGGGCGTCGAGCCGAGCGCACGCGGTGACGTGAGTGGCCTACGATCGCCGCATGGAGATCCAACTGCGACACAACCCCTCGTTCTCGGTGGCGCGCGCCATCCTCGGTCCCTCTGAGGCGATCCGAGCCGAATCGGGCGCCATGATGGCGATGGCCGCCGACCTCAATCTCGACGCGAAGATCGAGGGTGGCCTGATGAAGGGCCTCAAACGCAGTGTCCTCGGTGGCGAGTCGTTGTTCATGACGACGGCGACGGCCTCAGCCCACGGCGGCTGGATCGACTTCGCTCCCTCGTTGCCGGGTGACGTCACCGTCTTCGACGTCACCCCCGAAATGCCGTTGCTCATCCAGAAGGGCTCGTTCTTGTGCGCCGAGATGGGTGTGGAGATCGACACCCAGTGGGGCGGGATGCGCAACCTCATCGGTGGCGAGGGCGGTTTCCTCCTGCGGGCGAGCGGGCAGGGGAAGGTCGTGCTGTCGTGTTACGGCGCGCTCGACCGCTTTGAGTTGCAGCCCGGCCAGCAGGTGGTCGTCGACACGAACCACATGGTCGCCTTCGCCGAGAGCGTCCAGATGGAGCTCACGCGGGCCAGCGACTCGTTCATGAAGTCGGCAAAGACCGGCGAGGGCTTCGTGTTCATGTTCACCGGACCGGGCGAGCTGATGATGCAGTCGCGCAACCCCGATGAAATCGTGCAGTACATCTACCGGAACATGCCGGCCAGTCGTAACTGACCGCCGCCTCCGGCAATCGCCGATCAGCTGACCTTCAGCGAGAAGCGCAGGGGCTCGCCGCCGACAGTGGCCTCGTGCGCCGACACGTCGTCAGGGCCGGCGCCCAGCGTGATCGACGTGCCGAGCACCTGTTCGGCGATGTAGGCCTCGTGGGTGCCGATTGCAGCGGCGACGGTGGCCGAGGCGGCGTCGATCCAGAGGTCGATGCGGTCGGTGACGACGAGATCCTCGGCCTTGCGGGCGTTCTGGATCTCGCGTACGACATCGCGGGCCAGGCCTTCGGCTTCGAGTTCGGGCGTGACGTCGGTGTCGAGTGTGACGACAGCATCGTTGGAGCGCAGCGCAGCAGCGACGACACCCTCGGGCGACTCGAGCGCCAGTTCGTACTCGTCGGGCTGGAGCAGGTGGCCGCCGACATCGACGGTGCCGTCATCGTTGGCGGTCCAGTCACCGGACCGGGCGGCGCCGAACACGGCCTGCACGTTCTTACCAAGGCGGGGTCCCAGGGCCTTGCCGTTGGGGCGAAGGATGAAGGTGGCGAGGTCGCCGATCTCCTCGGTGACGTGAACGTCCTTGACGTTGAGTTCGTCGCGGAGCAGGTCGGCGAACGGCTCGAGGGTCGACGCGTCGCGGCCGGCGATCGTGACCGATGCAAGCGGGAGACGAACGCGGAGGCCTTGATCTTCGCGAAGGCGAAGACCGGTGGAGGCGACGTCGCGCAAACGGTCCATGGCGGCGACAAGGCCAGGGTCGTCGCCGTAGGTCGCGACGGCGGGCCATGTCGACAGGTGCACCGACGGCGGCATGATGTCGTCCCCGTTGCACAGTCCCGACCAGATCTCCTCGGTGATCATCGGAAGGAACGGCGCTGCGACCTGGTTCAGCGTCACGAGCACGGTGAAGAGCGTGTCGAGTCCGGCGAGATCGGCCCCGCCCTCGCCTGTGCCCCAGAAGCGGTCGCGGCTGCGGCGGATGTACCAGTTGTTCAGGGCGTCGATGAAGGCCTGAATCTCCATGGCGGCGCCGGGGAGGTCGTAGTCGTCCATGTTCGCCTCGACTGCGGCGACGAGGTCGCGGGTCTTGGCGAGGATGTAGCGGTCGAGCAGATCGGCGTCAGGTCCCGGGTCGGGTGTGAATGTCGCTCGGTGGCCTTCGACGTTCGCGTACAGCGTGAAGAACGAGTAGGCGTTCCAGATCGGCAGGATCACCTGGCGCACGACATCGTCGATCGCCTGATCGGAGATTCGCGTATCGCCGCCGCGCACGATGTTGGTGGACATGAAGTACCACCGCAAGGCGTCGGAGCCCTGGTTCTCGAAGATCAACTCTGGCTCGGTGTAGTTCCGGAGCTTCTTCGAGAGCTTGGCGCCGTCGTCGGCGAGCAGGATCCCGTGACAGATGACGTTCTGGAACGCAGGACGGTCGAACAGCGCCGTGGCGAGCACGTGGAGCGTGTAGAACCAGCCGCGCGACTGGTTGATGTATTCGACGATGAAGTCGGCCGGGAAGTGTTCGTCGAACCAGTCCTTGTTCTCGAACGGGTAGTGCACCTGGGCGAACGGCATTGAGCCCGATTCGAACCAGCAGTCGAGGACCTCGGGCACGCGGCGCATCATCGACGCGCCGGTTGGGTCGTCGGGGTTGGGGCGCACGAGTTCGTCGATGTAGGGACGATGCAGGTTGGTTGGGCGGACGCCGAAGTCGGCCTCGAGTTCGTCCAGGCTGCCGTAGCAGTCCATGCGGGGATAGTCGGGGTTGTCGCTGACCCACACGGGGATCGGTGAGCCCCAGAACCGGTTCCGGCTGATCGACCAGTCGCGGGCGCCTTCGAGCCATTGGCCGAAGCGGCCGTTCTGGATGTGGCCGGGCACCCAGTTGATCGCCTGGTTGGTCTCGAGCATCCGGTCGCGGATGTCGGTGACCTTCACATACCAGGAAGGCATCGCCTTGTAGATGATCGGCGTGTCGGTGCGCCAGCAGTGCGGGTAGTTGTGGGTATAGCTGTCGTGGCGGACCAGCTGACCCGTTTCGCGCAGGTGCTTGATGATGCCGCTGTTGGCCTCGAGCACGTTCTGGCCGGCCCACTCGATGACGTCGTCGGTGAAGCGGCCCGAGTCGTCGACCGGCACGACCATGCCGATGCCGGCTTCGCCGACCACCCGCTGGTCGTCCTCGCCGAAACCGGGGGCCATGTGCACGACGCCGGTGCCCTCGGAGGTGTCGATGAAGTCGCCTGCGAGGATCTGGAACGCTCGTTCGGTGCCGTGGTGCGGCTTGGTCGGGTCGACCTCGGCCATGTCGGCGAAGTACGGGAAGATCGGCGTGTAGGTGCGGCCGACGAGGTCGGAACCCTTGAGGATGCCGACCTGGGTGGCGTTCTCGAGCTGCTTTTCGTAGCTGCCGATGACAGCTTCGCCCAGCAGGTAGCGCGAGCCGTCACCGTCGAGCATCACGGCGTAGTCGAGTTCGGGGCCGACGGCGAGCGCGAGGTTCGAAGGCAGGGTCCACGGCGTGGTGGTCCAGGCGAGGATCTTGGCGGGCGTGTCGGCATCGCCGGGAATGCCCGATGGGTCGTCGAGCTCGAAAGCGACGGTGACGGCCGGGTCCTGACGGGGGCGCGTGGCATCGTCGAGACGAATCTCGTGGTTCGACAGTGGGGTCTCCGCCCCCCAGCTGTACGGCAGCACGCGGTTGGACTGATAGATCAGCCCCTTGTCCCACAGCTGCTTGAACGCCCACATGACCGACTCCATGTAGTCGAGGTCCATGGTCTTGTAGTCGTTCTCGAAATCGACCCAGCGGGCCTGACGGGTGACCGTCTTCTCCCACTCCTGGGTGTGCTTCAGCACCGAGGTGCGGCAGTACTCGTTGAACCGCTCGATGCCGTAGTCGATGATCGACGCCCGGCCGCTGACGGGAAGGTCCTTCTCGGCTTCCATCTCGGCGGGGAGGCCATGGCAGTCCCAGCCGAAGCGGCGCTCGACTCGCTTGCCCTTCATGGTCTGGTACCGAGGCACCACGTCCTTCACGTAGCCGGTGAGCAGGTGACCGTGGTGAGGGAGGCCGTTGGCGAACGGCGGGCCGTCGTAGAAGACGTATTCGTCGTCCTCGGGCCGGCTCTCCACGCTCTCGTCGAAGGTCTCGTCGGTGCTCCATCGCGCGAGAATTCGCCGCTCGATGCCCGGGAGGTCCGGGCTCTCGACATGCGGGTACGGCGCCTTCGCTGCGTCACTCATAGCGTCGCAGGATACCGGCGCAGTCCGATCCACCGGTCGCTGTTTCGCCGTCGACAGTAGGGTGCGACCATGCGACGTTTCCTCATCGACACCGACACCGCCAGCGACGACGCCGTTGCGATCGTCATGGCGCTGCAGCATCCCGATGTGCATGTCGAGGCGCTCACGGTTGTTGCCGGCAATGTCGGGCTCGACCAAGCGGTGCAGAACGCGCTCTACACGGTGGAGCTGTGTGGCAAGGAGACGCCGGTGTACGGCGGCCGGGCCCAGCCCATCATGCGCACCCCCGAGACCGCGCAGAGCGTTCATGGTCACGACGGCATGGGCGATTGTGGTTTGCCGCTTCACGGCCGCATTCCGGCTGCGGGGCGTGGGGTCGATGTCATAGTCGATACGATCCTCGGCTCGCCGGGTGAGGTGACCCTTGTGTGCCTCGGCCCGCTCTCGAATGTCGCCGCGGCCGTCCTCCGTGCCCCGGAGATCACCGAGGCGGTCGAGCGGGTGGTGATCATGGGCGGCACCGGTGTGCACGGCCCCGGCAATGTGAGCGCGATGGCGGAGTTCAACTTCTGGGCCGATCCCGAGGCTGCGGCGATCGTCACGGCATCCGGGATGCCGCTTGAGTTCGTCGGCTGGGACATCTCCATCACGTCGGCGATCGTCACCCAGGAACGCCACGATGCGATGCTCGCCATCGGCACTCCGCTTGCGAGGTTCGGTGTCGACATCGCGCAGGCCGTGCGTCGATTCGCCCTCGAGCACGGCATGGAAGGCGACGATCTACCCGACCCGATTGCGATGGCCCACGCCATCGATCCATCGGTCGCCGAGATCAGCCGACTGAACGTCAAGATCATGTTCGGCGACGGGGGCCAGCGCGGGGTAATGGAGGTCGATCGCATGGGCTTTGTCGGCGGTGAACCCAACATCGACATCGTCACCCACTACCCGAGCGATCACTTCTTCGAGTTGCTCTTCGACGCATACCGAACGTGAACGACGTTCCAGGCTACGAACACATTCCGGGGCGCTACGGCGTCGAAGTCGAACGCACTGACAGCGGGACATCGACCTTCGTCCCGCTGCGTCCGGATCTCGCCGCCCCCGACGGCAGCCTTCGCATCGCTGCGGTCCTGATGGGGATCGACATGGGCGCCGGAATCACGGCCGGGCAGGCGGTTCTGCCCGGATGGACCGTCACCGCCGATATCGAGACTCACCTTGTCGGTGGCTGCACGGTCGGGCCGCTTCGGGTCGACGCGCAGGCGATCAAGCCGGGGCGCACCATGTCCGTCGTGGAGTGCCGTGTCGTCGACGCTGGCGCCGACGACGAACTCGTGGCTCTTGCGACGGCGAATCACGGCGTGCTGGAGCCCACGTTCGACGACGACCTTCGCGGCATGACGGTCGGTGGCCGTCGGGTGTTCACGCCGCCAACCGATCCTGACGACTCGCTCGAGTCGTACTTCGGGGTCGATGTGAGCGCCGACGATCTGCGAATCGACCTCTCCGAACGCACCCGCAACCCGTGGGGAATCCTGCACGGCGGCCTCACCGGGCTGCTCATCGAGCAGGCGGCGTTTCGTGCGGGAATCGCGGCGCCGACCGACTTCGTCACTCGTTATCTGCGGGCGGTGAAGGAGGGGCCGGGAGAGATCCGGGTCGTGGAAACGATCGACCGCGGCGAGACCCGACTCGTTCGGGTCGAACTCGTCGATGCCGGCACCGGTCGGGTTGCCGTCGTGTCGACGGTCGGTGGTCGGCGCACCTGACCGAGCGGCCGACGATCAGAGGTCGAACGCCACCTTGATCGTGCCCGAGGAACGATCGGCTGCCGAGGCGAAGGCCTCGACGCAGCCGTCGAGTGGGAAGCGATGGGTGATAATCGTCGGGCTGATGTCGGGCGCCGCTGCGAGGGCGGCGGCCGCCTCGTCGAAGTCGCGGCCGGGGACGCGGCACCGGTACGTCATCGCCGGGAGGATCTCGATCTCCCTCATGCAGGCGGCGATGCCGAGCTCGGCCGGCTGCCATGTCGTGCCGACCAACCCGACCCGCCCCATCGGGCGGGCGCGGTGGACGGCCTCACCGATCGAGGCGCTGGTGGCGACGGCGTCGATCACGACGTCGTAACCGTCGCCAACATCGAGGGAGGCGCCCAGCCGTTCCGCTGCGGCCTGCTGGTGGGGATGACGGGCGCTGACCGTGGCGGGGATCCCCCGGTGGCGGAGCATTGCAGCGGCGGCCAAGCCGATGGGACCTGCACCGATGACCAGCACCCGGTCGTTGTCGGTGACCCGGGCGCGGTCCAGCGCGTGGGTCGCGACCGCAAGTGGCTCGACCAGACAGGCGTGTTCGAGCGTAAGCCCCGACGGCAGAGCGACGAGCGCACCGGGGTGCACGATGATTTCGTCGGCCATACCGCCCGGCAGGCCGATGCCGTAGAAGATCGCGCCGTTCGAGCAGAAGCTCAGGTGGCCCTCGTCGCATGCCCAGCAACTGCCACACCCCGCCATCGGCTCGACCGCGACCGGGGTCCCGTCGGGTGCGATACCGCAGAACTCGTGACCGAGGATCATGCCCTCGGCGATCCCGCCGTCGAGCAGGTGCAGGTCGCTCCCGCAGATCGACGAACTCACCACCTTCACGCGAACGCCGTCGCCCTCCGGCCCGGCGAGCGTCTCCAGGGTTGGGGTGCCGTCGACGATTCGTACTGCGCGCATCGGCTCAGTTGACCATGCTCACGAACGTGACTGCCACTAAGCCGGGCTCGGCGTGGCGGTGGCGCTGAGGGACTACTGCTCTTCGTCGGCGGCCGGCGCTTCGTCGTCGGCGGCGTCCTCGGCCGGGGCGTCTTCGGCGCCGGTCTCGTCAGCCGCCGGCTCGTCGGCTGCGACCTCGGCGGCCGGCGCCTCTTCGGGTTCCTCGCCGTCGCGGATCTTCTTGAACGCGTCCTGCGCTTCGCGGTACGCAGCCTCGGCCGCGGCTTTCTCTTCGGCGGAGCCGGATTCGTTGGCTTTGCGCACGGCGGCGGCGGCCTCGTCCTTGGCCCGTTCGGCCTTCTTCACCCCCTTCTCGCGGCGAGTGCGCTCACGATCAGCGTCGACGTACTCGTTGAAGAGCGTGAGCGCTGCGGTCGTCTCGTCGTCGAGCGACGGGGCGGTATCGGTTTCGGCCATGGCCGTAGTCTGGCCGGTCCTCGTCGCGATGACGACTCGATGGGCGGCGAAATCCTTGTCAGGTGTCGCCGGTGCCTCGACGCTTCCCGTCTCGCATGTCGAAGGCGACCTTCACCCCGCCTCGAGTCCCCGACTCGGCCGCATGGGCGATTGCGTCGACATAGCGGGCCAAGGGGTAGGTGGCCGACAGCATCTTGTCGAAGGGCACCTTGCCGGCGAGTTCGAATGCGAGCTCGAAACTGCTCGTGCCGCGGCCGTCGTCGGTGGTCTCGGATCCGTAGGTGTAGGTGCCGATGAGTTCGGTCTCGCGATGCCACAGGGCGGTGAGATCGAGTTCGACCACGCTCGGCATGCCGAGCAGCACCACCCGGCCCCGCGGGCGACACATCCCGATGGCTGCTTCGATCGACTGCTGGGAGCCGACGGCATCGATGACGATGTCGGCACCACCGGAGAGTCGGCCATCGATCATGAACGATCCGGTCGCTCGTCGGACTGCTCGGCTGAGCTCGTCGGGTGCGCACATGACGTCGGCGCCGAACTCCTCGGCGAGCTGCCGTTGGATCGGGTACTTGGCCCCGATCAGGATCGAGCCGGGGGAGGTCAGATGACGCAGTGCGGCGACGGTGACCAGCCCCATCGTGCCTGCACCGATCACCGCAACGGTGTCGCCGTTGGCAACCTTCGCCCGCAGCGCTGTGTGGACACCGCCGGCGACCGGCTCCATCAGGACGGCGAGTTCATCGCTCATCCATTCGGGGACCTCGTGAAGCTGGCTGGGGTGGGCGACGAACTCGGTCGACCACGCTCCACCGGTCGTTTCGCAAAAGCCGGTCTGGATGCCGGGCTCGAGATCACCGGTGGTGAGATGGCGGTAGTCGTCGCCGTCGCCGGGCTGCGCACCGTCGAACGGAGGTTCGAAGCCGCGGGCGGCATGGCCGAGCACCGGGTCGAGCACGACCCGTCGGCCGTCGTCGGTGTCGCCGACGACCTCGTGGCCGGGGACGAACGGGAAGCTGACGAAGTGTTCGAAGTAGCGCGACGCATGGCCGTCGACCGTCGACAGGTCAGAACCGCAGATGCCGGCGAGCCGGGGATACACACGGACCCAGTCAGGGGTTGGGAGCTCGGGGGCGTCGTCGTCGATTAGCGAAAGGGGCCCGACAGCGGCACCGGAGCCGGGGCGCAGCCGAGATGCCGCCATCGCAGCGGCGTAGCGCCCTTCTTTGCGGGAGAAGCGGAGAGCCTTCACGCCGCGGAGGTTATCGCTTCGGGCCGACTCCGCACGAGGTGCCGGGCGGCCGGGATGGTTGCCACCGCTGCGACCACCGCCACCGCAATGGCGAAGAGGAAGCCGGCGCCGAGCGCATCGGCGACCGGCCGGCTCACCGTCTCGACGTCGCCACCGAGGAGATCGCGCACCGCTTCTACGTCGCCCGTGCGGCGGTCGACGGTTGCCAGGATCACTGCGCCAGCGATGCCAACGCCGTAGGTGACCGACATCGAGCGGGTGAACTGGTGAGCCCCGTTGACCCGACCCATCTCGGAAAGCGGTGTGCGTTCCTGCAAGACGTTGATGCCGGTGGTGGAGATCGAGCCCGTTCCGAGTCCGGAGATGAACAGGCCGATCGCGAGCACGGCTATCGGCGCTTCGGCCCAGACGAGCACCGCTGAGAGGAGGATGCCGATCGACAAGACGACCGACCCGAGTAGCACGACCTGCTCGCGCAGGATGCGGTCCTGGAGTCGGCTGCTGCTGACAGCGCCGGTCGTCCACCCGGCCGACAGGTAGGCGACCGAGAAGGCGGCGGCGGTGGTCGAGAGGCCGCGGGCACCGTTGAGGTACACCGGCAAGAACGAGTGGAAGCCGAGCGCTCCGCCGACGGCGAGCAGTGAGGTGGTATGCACGCTGCGGAACCGAGTGGCGAACAGATGGCGGGGCCGCACTACGGGGTCGGGCACCGAACGGGCGTGACGGGCGTAGCCGGCCACGCCAAGTGCCACGACGAGCGTTCCGCCGGCGATCGCCGTCAACGAGCCCTGAGCGACGGCGAGGCCGGCAGCAGCGATGACGGCGACGATGCCGATACCGCGGACGTCGGCGGTGGAGGTCTGGGCTTCGCTTGTCGGACCGGGAAGGTTGTTCCAGGCAAGCGCACCGGCGACGAGGCCGACCGGAACGCTGAAGAAGAACACGCCGCGCCAGTTGAGGGTGGCGACCATGACCGCAGCGATCGATGGCCCGGCGACGCTCATCACGCCCCAGACGGTGGAGTTCATGGCGAATACCCGGGCGCGCTGGTGCACGGGATAGGAGAGACCGATCGTCGCCATCGCCGAAGTGAGCAGTACACCGATCGTGATGCCCTGGAGCGCCCGTCCGATCACCAGCAACAGCATCGTCGGAGCCAGCCCGCACAACGCAGACGTGATCACGAATCCGACGACGGACCAGCGAAAGACCCTCCGGGCACCGAGGCCGTCGACGACGGGACCCGCAGCGAGGACGGCCACGCCGGACATGAGCAACTCGACCGTGATCGTCCACGGCAGGAGTGCGACGTCGCCGAGGTCATTGCCGATTTCGGGAAGAGCGGCGGTGAGGCCAAGGTTGGAGTAGGCGATGATGCCGATCGAGGCCATCACCGCGATCGTCAGCCCTCGTTTCTCACCGCTCAAGATGGTGTTCGGAGGTAAGGTCTCGGCCATGCCGGCACGCTACCGGCGACGGTTCGGCTCCAGGGTCGTGCAACGGACCGTCGGTGCAGCTCGGCGGCTGTGGCGGCGGGCCACCAGGGCTGTTGGACGCATAATCGCTCCGTGCCAATACTGGCGGCATGGGCATCGCTGTTCCGTTCCCCGACACTCAGCCTCCCGGCTACAAGTGGTTCGCCGACGAGCCGGTCTTCGAACCTGCCC
>CAJWHS010000016.1 GCA_913041415.1 uncultured Acidimicrobiaceae bacterium
CCGGCCAGCGAGATGCTCGACGGCGTCGGCGTCGGCGCTCGCACCCTCGACCTCGAGCCCCCGTCGGACGAGCTCGGCGATGTCGGTCTCGTCGAGGGCATGAAGACGAAACAGAGTCGATCGCGACATCAACGGCGGGTTGACCTCGAAGTGCGGGTTTTCGGTGGTGGCGCCGATCAGCACGATCAACCCCTCCTCGACGGCGGGCAGCAGCGTGTCCTGTTGGGCCTTGTTGAACCGGTGCACCTCGTCGAGAAACAGGATCGTTCCGGTGCCGCGCTCGCCGAGTCGGTGACGAGCCGACGCAATCTCTTCCCGCACGTCCTTCACCGACGCAGTGACCGCCGACAGTTCGACGAACACCTTTTCGGTCGTCGACGCTATCAGGCGCGACAGGCTCGTCTTCCCGGTTCCGGGTGGGCCCCAGAAGATCACCGACGACAAACGATCGCCCTCGATCAAGGCCCGCAACGGACGCCCTGCAGCAAGCAGATGCCGCTGGCCGACGACATCGTCGAGGTTGCGCGGCCGCAGCCGAGCCGCGAGCGGTGAGCGTCCCGACAAGCGCTCCTCGGCGGCGGCGGCGAACAGGTCGTCGGCCATCGCCGGGACCCTACTCCCGGAGACCTCCAGACCGCAGGAGCGCCGCAGCCCAGAGGTCAGGTCGCAGGCGGCAGGACCCGGATCCCGAGTTCCTCGAGGTGTCCGTCGTCGATCGGCGACGGCGCATTGGTCAGCGGATCGGCACCCGACTGTGTCTTCGGGAAGGCGATGACCTCACGGATGTTGGTCTCACCCGCCAGCAGCGCCGTGAGGCGATCGAGTCCGAAGGCGAAACCACCGTGCGGCGGGGCGCCGTAGCGGAACGCATCGATGAAGAAACCGAACTTGGCCTCTCGCTCCTCCTCGCCAATGCCGAGGAGTTCGAAGATGCGATTCTGTACGTCGGATCGGTTGATCCGGATCGAACCCGAACCAAGTTCCCAGCCGTTGAGCACGAGGTCGTAGGCCTGCGAGCGGACCTTCAGCAGGTCCTCGCCCGAACCGTCGAGCAGATCCCAGTCGTCCTCGTGCGGCATCGTGAACGGGTGGTGCGCCGGGATCGGCTTGCCGTTGTCGGCGATCGTCTCGAACAGCGGGAAGTCGACGACCCAGAGGAAGTTGAGTCCCCCTTCGTTCACCGGCGGCTTGCCAAGTTCGAGGCGCAGCAGGCCGAGCACGTGGCGCACGAGACGACGCTCGTCGGCGACGAGGAAGACCATGTCGCCGGGTTGGGCCTCGAGCGCAGCGATGACCTGTGACGACTCGTCGGCTGACAAGAACTTGGCGACACCGGCGTCGAGGGCCGGCCCCGACGCGCCGTCGATGACCTTCATCCACGCAAGACCCTTCGCGCCCCAGCGCTGGCAGATCTCGACGAGGGCGTCGATCTGGTTGCGGCTGAGTGCGTCAACACCGCCCTCCATGCGGATGCCCTTCACACAGGGCGCTTGGAACACGCGGGCCTCGGTGCCTTCGAAGACCGGGGTGAGCTCGACGAGTTCCATGCCGAACCGGGTGTCAGGCTTGTCCGAGCCGTACCGCTCCTGCGCCTCGAGCCAGCTCATGCGTGCGAATTCGGTGGGTCGCTCCCCGGTGACCGCCTCGGCAGCGTTGGCAACCGCATGACCAATCGCAGTGAAGACATCTTCTTGGTCGACGAAGCTCATCTCTGCGTCGAGCTGCATGAACTCGAACTGGCGGTCGGCACGCAGGTCCTCGTCACGCAAACAGCGGGCGATCTGGTAGTAGCGGTCGACACCGCCAACCATGCAGAGCTGCTTGAACAGCTGCGGGCTCTGAGGCAGGGCGTAGAACGAGCCCGGCTCCTTGCGGGAGGGCACGACGAAGTCGCGGGCACCTTCGGGGGTGGACGCAATCAACATCGGGGTCTCGACTTCGACGAAGCCCTGATCCTCCATACCGTGACGCACGGCGGAGTTCACGGCGGCCCGGGTGCGAAGGTTGTTCTGCATGCGCTGCTTGCGCAGGTCGACGTACCGGTGACGCAGACGGATGGTCTCATCGACCTCGGTGCGCTCGTCGAGCGGGAACGGCGGCGGCTCGGCCTCGGCCAAAACCTCGATCTCGACGACCTCGATCTCGATCTCGCCCGTGGCGAGATCACGGTTCGCGGTGTTGTCGGGCCGCAATCGCACCTCGCCGGTCATCCTTGCGACGTACTCACTGCGGAGGTCGTGGCTCGAGTTGACGACGCACTGCACGACACCGGTGCGGTCGCGCAGATCGATGAAGGCAAGGTGCTCGCCGTGCTCACGACGGCGATCGACCCAGCCGCACACGGAGACGGTCCGGCCAGCGTCGGCAGCCGTCAGCTGGCCGCACATGTCGGTGCGCATCGAGGTGGTGTGATCCTGCATGTCCTGGTGATTCCTGATCGCTGGGAGAAGGGGTTGCTGAATGGGGTTACGAGAGAAGGCGGGCGACGCGCTCAGCGAGATCGGCGAGAGCGATCTGCTGCTGGCCGGTATCGCGGCGAAGATCACGGAGGGTCACCTCGCCGTTGGCGACCTCGTCCTCGCCGATGATGGCGGCGAACAGGGCACCGGAACGGTCGGCGACCTTCATCTGGGCCTTCATGGAGCGGCCACCATAGGAACGATCAGCGCCGATGCCGGCGTTCCGGAGGGTGGTGCACACCCCGAGGGCGTGGCTGCCGCCGGTGACGTCGACGACGAAGACCTTCACCGCCGACTCGGGCGTGGCGAAGACACCTTCGGCGTCGCAGGCGAGGAGGATGCGGTCGACGCCCAGGGCGAAGCCGATGCCCGGGGTGGCGGGGCCACCGAGATCCTCGACCAGGCCGTCGTACCGACCACCGCCACCAACGGCATTCTGGGCGGTGGCGAGGGCATCAGCGGCGAACTCGAAGGTGGTCCGGGTGTAGTAGTCAAGGCCGCGCACAAGGCGCGGTGACAGCTCATACGGGATGCCCAGTTGTTCGAGACCAGCACGGACCATCTCGAAGTGTTCATGGGTCTCGTCGGTGAGGAAATCGACCATCAGCGGCGCAGCCGAAATGATCGCTGCATCTTCGACGCGCTTGGAGTCGAGCACGCGCAGCGGGTTGCGTTCGAACGTGACCTGGCTCTGCGGCGACAGCGACGCCGCGTTGTCGGAGAGGTAAGTACGCAGCGCGTCCATGTAGGCCGGGCGGCAGGTCGGGTCGCCGAGGCTGTTCAGCAGCAAGGTGACCTTGCGAAGGCCCAGCGACTCATAGAAGTGCCAGCCGAGCGCGATGGCGTCGACGTCGGCTTGGGGGTCGTCGGTGCCGAGGGTCTCGATGCCGACCTGGGCGAACTGGCGGTAGCGACCGGCCTGGGGCTGCTCGTAACGGAACTGGGGTCCCTCGTACCAGACCTTCCACGGCGGGGTGGGCCGGTGCTCGGCGAAGGCGCGGCATACCGATGCGGTGAGTTCTGGCCGGAGGGCGAGATGCTGTGGCGGGTCGCCCTTGTCGAAGAAGTCGAACATCTCCTTGGTGACGACGTCGGTCGACTCGCCCAGTCGTTTGAAGACACCGAGGTCCTCGAAGATCGGCGACATGATCTCGCCGAAGCCTGCGAGTTCGGCCTGCTGTGCGAACGCGTTGATCAGCGCCCGGCGACGACCCGACTCGGGCGGCAGGATGTCACGCGTGCCCTTGGGGGCTTTGAAGGTCGGCTCGGCCACGAGGGGTCAGGCTACCGGCCACCCCTCCCCTCCCTGCGGGTATTCCTGTCCGCGACGCGTTCCGAGGGACCGGCACCTGGGATCTGAGGGCGATGTCAGGAGCGAGCGGCGCCGGGCATGATCCGGTAGGCCTCGTAGACCGACTCGACGCCATAGATCGAAGAAAGCACCGAATCGAGCTGGCTGACGTCGGCGAGTTCGAACTCAAACTGCATCTTGGCTACGGCGTCGTCGCCGGTCTCTGTGCTCACACCGGTGACATTGAGGCCGTGATCGGTGAGCACCTTGGCGACGTCGACCAGAAGCGCGGCCCGATCAAGCGCCAGGATCTCGATTGTGGTCGGGAACCGACCAACGTGCTCGGCGTCCCACTCGACGTCGATGAGGCGGTCGGGCTGTCCTTCGGACAATTCCGTGGCATTGAGACAGTCGCTGCGGTGCACCGACACGCCTCGGCCCCTGGTGACGAAGCCAATGATCTCATCGGGCGGCACCGGTGAGCAGCACCGCGAGAGACGGATCATGATGTCGTCGAGGCCTTCGACGTGGACACCGGCCGATTGGTTGACCCGGCGACGACCTCCCGAACGACGGTTGACGGTCGACGGCAGTCGCTGGGCCTCGACGACGGTCTCGGTCTCCTCTTCACCGCGCAGCTCGCGACCGAGTCGCTCGGCGACCGTCTGGGCGGTGACATGGCCTTCGCCGATGGCGGCGAACAACAGGTCTTCGTCGGTGTAGTTCATCGCCTCAAGGACCGACGCGAAGACCGGCTCCTTGAGAATCCGGCGAGCAGCGAGCCCCTCGCGGCGAAGCGCCTGGATGAGATCTTCTCGACCTTCCTCGATCGCGTCCTCGCGACGCTCCCGGATGTACCACTGCTTGATCTTGTTGGCCGCCCGTCGGCTGGCGGCGAACTTCAGCCAGTCGCGGCTCGGACCAGCACCCTCGACGTTGGAAGTGAAGACCTCGACCGAATCACCCGACTCGAGTCGAGTGTCTAGCGACACGAGGCGGCCGTTGACTTTGGCGCCGACGCAGCGGTGCCCGACGTCGGTGTGAATCGTGTAGGCGAAGTCGATCGGCGTGGCTCCGACCGGCAACTCGATGACCTTGCCCTTCGGCGTGAAGACGAAGACCTCGTCCTGGTCGAGATCGAACTTGAGGTTCGACATGAACTCCGACGGGTCGGATGTCTCCTGCTGCCACTCGACGATCCGGTTCAACCACGCGAGGTCGCCACCCGGCGAATCCTCCTTGTAATCCCAGTGAGCCGCCACGCCGTGCTCGGCGCGGGCGTGCATCTCCCTGGTGCGCAACTGCACCTCGAGCGACTTGCCCTGAGGACCCACCACGGTCGTGTGCAACGACTGGTAGAGGTTGAACTTCGGCATCGCGATGTAGTCCTTGAACCGGCCCTGCACCGGATGCCACGTGGCGTGGATCGAACCGAGTGCGCCGTAGCAATCACGCACGGAATCACAGATCACCCGGATGGCGACAAGATCGAAGATCTCGTCGAACGAGCGGCCCTTCACGACCATCTTTTCGTAGATCGACCAAAGGTGCTTCGGGCGGCCCTCAACATCGGCACGGATGCCGAGCTCGGCGAGCCGAGCCTGAACGTCGCCAACGACCTGAGCAAGGTAGAGATCGCGCTCCGGGGCGCGGAGTTGAACCATCTGGTCGATCTCGGCGTACCGACGGGTATGGAGGGCAGCGAAGGAAAGATCCTCCAGCTGCATCTTCATCTCCTGCATGCCGAGCCGGTGCGCAAGCGGCGCGTAGACCTCGAGGGTCTCGCGAGCGGTGCGCTCTTGTTTGAACGCTGGCATGCCCGCAATGGTCTGTAGATTGTGCAGACGATCGGCGAGCTTGATGATTAGCACCCGAATGTCCTGAGCGATCGCCACGATCATCTTGCGCATCGTGGCGGCCTGCTGCTCCTCCTTGGAGTCGTAATGGACCCGATCGAGCTTGGTGACGCCATCAACGATGCCGGCGAGTTCTGCGGAGAACTCCCGCTCCAGTTCCTCGATGCTGATCGTCGTGTCCTCAACGGCGTCGTGGAGCAGAGCGGCGGCGATAGAGATGTCGTCGAGGCCCTGCCGGGCAACGACAGTGGCCACCGCCACCGGATGGCGAATGTAGGGCTCCCCCGACTTGCGGTTCTGGCCGCGATGAGCCTCCTCGGCCACGGCGAACGCCGCCTCGAGCAGGGTCGTTTCGGTCTTCGGGTGATGCTTGGCGAACTCGGCGAGCAGCGGCGCGATCTCGGCGGACGACGGCCGGTTGGCGGCACGACGCCAGGGCAGAACACGAGTGACGGTCGACATCAGCCACCCACCTCGATCGCCGCCTCAATGCGAGCATCGCCGAGCTTGGCTCGCCCACCGAGGAACGACAGTTCGAGCAGGAACGAGTAACCGGCGAGGGTCGCGCCGAGTCCTTCGAGGAGGAGGGCCGCCGCAGCTGCGGTGCCTCCGGTGGCGAGCACATCGTCGAGCACGAGGACATGCTCGCCGGGCGAAACGGCGTCGGCGTGGATCTCGATCGTGTCGGTGCCGTATTCGAGGTCGTACTGCTGGGCCAACGTGGCGCCAGGAAGCTTGCCCACCTTGCGGATCGGGACGAAGCCGACGCCGAGCGACCGGGCAACCGCAGCGCCAAGGATGAACCCTCGAGCTTCGATGCCGACGACGATGTCGACCCCGACGTCACGCCATGGATCGGCGAGCGCCTCGATGGTCGACGCGAGTCCGTCCGGGTGGGCGAGCAGGGGCGTGATGTCCTTGAAGACGATCCCAGGCTGAGGAACGTCAGGGATGTCGCGGATCAGACCGACGAGTTCGGCGACAGACAGTCGTCCCATCACTCGATCGTAGCGGGTTCAGGACTTCTTCTTTTTCCGCGGCTTCGGCGGCTGACCGGGTCGAGCGGCCGACTGTGTGCGTTTCGCCGCTGCGCCTCGCTGCGCTGCCTGGCCCCGGAAAGCACGCTGACTGCTCGAGGTGCGACTCCCGCTGCCACTCGGCCGCTCACGGGTCGTCGGGATACCGGCGAGGGCGACGTCGTCCTCGCTTACCCGTCGAGTACCGGTCTCACCTTCGCGAGCGCGCACCTTGTCGGCGACTGCCCGGTTCTCGGCTTCGCGCTCCTTCATGTACGCCACGACAGACGCCGCCACGAAAATCGACGAATAGGTACCGACGAGGATGCCGATCAGCAAGGCGATGGCGAACTCCTGCAGCGTCAGCGCCCCGAGGAAGACCGAACCGATCAACAGCATCGACAACACCGGGAGCACCGACGTGATCGAGGTGTTAATCGAGCGCATCAACACCTGGTTGAGCGACTGGTTCATCATCTCGCTGTAGGTGTAGCGACCGGTGACGGTGAGACGCCCACCGACATCGCGAACCTTGTCGTAGACGACGATCGTGTCGTACAGCGAGTAGCCCATGATCGTCAGGAACGCGATGACAGTCGCCGGCGTGACCTCAAACTGGAAGATCGCATATACACCGACTGAGATGAGGATGTCGTGGGCCACGGCCACGAGCGCGCCAACGGCCATCTTCCATTCAAGCCTCACGGCGATGTAGCCCGCAACGATGACGAAGAACCAGAAGAGCGCGTTGCGGGCCTTACTCGTGATCTGATCGCCCCAGGACGGACCAACAGTGGTCACGCTCACATCGGTGACGTCGACCGAGGCGAGCTCGGCGAGAGTCGCCGTCACGGCGGCGACCTCCTCCTGCGTATCAAGGTCGGCGCGGACCCGGATCGCATCGGAACCGAGGGTCTGGATCTTGCCACTTTCGGCGCCGGTGCCACCGAGGGCATCGCGGGTATCGGCGACGGACACGCCAGGAGCGGTCACTTCCCACGCAGTCCCACCCTCGAACTCGATCCCGAGGTTGAGGCCCCGGAACACGAGCGCGCCGACGCTGATCAGAACGAGCACGGCCGAGCCGACGAGGGCCTTGCGCCACATCGCCGGAAAGTCGAAGTGGTGCTCGTTGCGAAAGAGCACGCGGAGCGTCTTCACGAGGCAACTCCGATCGTTGCCGGCTCCGGTGTGGCGTCGCGCGCCTTCGGAATGCCGTACGTGCTGGGCTTCCGGGCGAGATCGATGTCGAGGTTAGCTAGGATGCGGATCGCAGGGCCCATAAAGAAGTAGGTGGCGACGAGATCGAGCACCGTGGCCAGCCCGAGGAAGAGGGCGAAGCCGCGGACCTGGCCGACGGTGAGGGTGTACAGCACGACGGCGGCGATCAGGCTCGCCACATTGGCCTTCACTATCGTCGAGTAGGCGATCGGGAACGACCGCTCGACGGCCGACCGAACCGTCCGGCCACCCTTAACGTCCTCCTTCAGATGCTCGAAGTAGACGACGTTGGAGTCGACCGACACACCGATCGACACGATCAAGCCCGTGACCCCGGCGAGCGTGAGCGCGAGCCCGTGCGAGGCACCGAGCCAGGCGACGATGGTCCACAGCAGCGCACCGGAGATCAGCAACGACACGATCGCCACGACACCGAGGTAGCGGTAATAGGCGATCAGATAGATCGAGACGAGCAGCACGCCGATGAGACCGGCGAGCACGCCGGCGTCGAGGGCATCCTCACCGAGGGTGGAACTGACGATGCGGCTCTCCTGCGGGGTGAGTTCGAGCGGCAGGGCACCGAAGTTGAGTGCCAGGGCGAGGTCCTTGGCCTCCTCCTCGGTGAACGAGCCGGAGATCGTGATCTGGTCGCGCTCGAAATAGGCGGCGTTGACACTCGGGGCCGACTCGACGAACCCGTCGATCTCGATGGCGACCCGCCCGGCCGGACACGAGGCCTGGAAGGTATTGCAGGCGGCAGCGATCACGTTGAAATCATCGATCCCGGGCGAACCAGACATGAAGATCGGTGCAACCGACCACCCCTGCTGCACATTGAAGCGAGCGGCCGCGCTCTCCAGGGCCTCACCGGTCAGGCGCTGACCGGGCACCTCGGGCTCAAGCACGGTCGGCACCGGACCCATTCGGATTCGACCCTGGAAGGTCGAGTTGTTGCGCTCCTGCAGAACCGAAGGCTCCGATGTGGCAGCGTCGGGTGTGAGGGTCCACCGATCGACGATGTCCTGCGCCTCGGCGAGCGCAGCGCCGTCGAGATCGCCGGCGGCGATCGCTGCAGTGGCGGCGTTCAACGCGGCCTCATCGTCGAAGGTGGCTTGCTGGAGGACGGGTCGAAATCGAAGCTCGGCGGTCTGACCGACAAGGTCGATCGCACGCTGCTGATCCTCGACGCCGGGGATCTGGACAAGGATCGTCTCGCCCTGACGGGTCACCTCAGGCTCGCGTACACCAAGACCATCGACGCGGTTTCGGATGATATCGACCGCCTGGTCGAGCGTCTCCTCGGTGATCTCCTGGCCGTCGGGCAGCGGCTCGGGTTCGAGTACCACGGACGCCCCGCCCTGCAGGTCGAGTCCGAGCAGCGGCTCGTTGCCCGACGCGAAGGTGTAGACGAGACCCGCAACCGAGATCGCGATGATCCCGACGACGTAGGTGACCTGACGGCGCACGTCGCTCAGGCGTCGGCGTCGCCAGCGGCGAAATCGTCGGCGCCCTCGTCGTCATTCTCGTCGTCGTCATCATCGGTGATGATCTCGGCGACCGCACCCTTGGAGATCTTCAGTTCGACCTCCGGGGCGACCTCGAGCCAGATGACCTTGTCCTCGACCTCGGCGATGGCACCGTGGATGCCGGAGTTCGTGACGACCATCATGCCGACCTCGAGCGACCGGATACGAGCCTGCTGTTCCTTCACCTGACGCTGCTGCGGCCGGATGAGGATGAAGTACATGACCCCGAGCAGGAGTGCGAGAAAGATCAGACTGCCCATGAGATTCCTGACGATCGTGAACGGACCCGGAGGAGGCTAGCGGGCGCCCCACACGTCATGGACGCCGAGGCGGAAGTCCTCGAAAGTTCCTGACCGGATCGCATCAGCCATCCGATCCATGAAACGGAGGAGCCAGGCGACATTATGAAGCGTGATGATCCGCGCCGCCGTCGGCTCCTTGGTGAGCAGAAGGTGACGCAGATAGCCCTTCGACCACCGGGCGGCGGGGCTTTCGGGCCACGCTGGGTCGAGCGGTTCGGTCGAGGTGGCGAACTCGGCACGGGTCAGGTTGTAGCGGCCACCGTCGGTCAGAATCGTGCCGTGGCGGGCCAGTCGGGTCGGCAGCACGCAGTCGAACATGTCGACACCCCGGGCGACCGACTCGACAATGCCGATGGGGTCGCCCAGACCCATGAAATATCGCGGCTGATCGAGTGGGAGGAGATTCATACACGCATCAAGGCCAGAGAGCATCTCGCCGCGATCCTCCCCCACGCTCAGGCCGCCAACGGCGTAGCCGTCGAAGCCGATCTCGGTCACCTGACGAGCGGACTGTTCGCGCAGCGCTTCGTCAGTACCGCCTTGCACGATGCCGAACTGGCACTGGCGGCGTGCTGCGTCGGGATGGTCGAGGAAGGCGGCCCGACCTCGTTCCGCCCATCGGCCGGTGCGTTCGACCGCACTGCGCACAACGCTGAGGTCGGCGATCGACGACGGGCAGACGTCGAGCACCATCTGGATGTCGGCACCGATCTTGGCCTGGACATCGACGGCGCCCTCCGGGGTGAGGAGGTGGGTCGAGCCGTCGTAGGTTGATTTGAACGTGGCGCCCTCGTCGGACAGCTCAGGGCCGAGGGAGAAAATCTGGTAGCCGCCCGAGTCGGTGAGGACGTGACCGTCCCAGTCAGCCATGCCGTGGATGCCACCGAGCGTTTCGACGACGTCAGCACCGGGTCGCATCATGAGGTGGTAGGTGTTGGCCAGGATGACCTGAGCGCCGAGCGCTTCGACGTCGCTCGCATCGAGATGAACGATCGCTCCGCGGGTGCCGACCGGCATGAAACGCGGGGTCGTGAACTCGCCACGGGCCGTGGTCACCATGCCGCAGCGGGCCTGCCCATCCCCGGCCGTCTCGACAAAGCTCGCACGCATCGAACCGATGCTACGGGACCCGACCGGGCTCAACGCTCCAGTAACATGGCGTCGCCGAAACTGAGAAAGCGATAATCCTCGGCAACAGCCGTCTCGTAGAGCGCTCGCCAGCGAGGGCCGACGAAGCCGTCGACCAGGCACAGCAGCGTCGACTGAGGCAGGTGAAAGTTCGTGAGCAACACGTCGACCGCCTTCCATGCGTACGGGCGTCGAATGAAGAGGCTGCTTCGGCCCGACTGCTCACCGGTGGCCTTCCACGACTCGAGCGAGCGCACGACGGTGGTGCCGATCGCGACGACTCGCTCGGCTGCCTCTACGGCGGCGACCGTCTCATCGGGCACCCGGTACCATTCGCTGTGCATCACATGGTCGTCAAGGCGGTCGACCATCACCGGACGGAAGGTGTCGAGGCCGACGGCGAGTTCCACGGTCCCCATGGTGACGCCGTTCGCCCGCAGCGCCTCGAGAACGGCCGGGGTGAAATGCAGGCCGGCAGTGGGAGCGGCCGCCGAGAGCGGGCGGTCGGCGTAGACGGTCTGGTACCGGGACGGGTCGTCGATCTGATTTTCGATATACGGCGGAAGTGGCGGAAGCCCGACCTCCGCCAACCGATCGTGCAAGTCGGCATCGCCCGGGTCGAGACGCACTACTCGACGGCCGTCGCCGAGATCCTCCCCCATCTCGACCGCCAGCCCCTCGGCGGCGATGACGTCGCCGGGCTTGAGCTTCTTGCTCGGCTTGGCGAGCGCCTCCCACAAACCATCGTCGCGCTCCTCGAGGAGCAGGATCTCCGCTGCGCCACCGGTGGAACGACGGGCCGGAATCCGAGCGGGCAGGACTTTGGTGTCGTTGACGACAACAAGATCACCGGGATGCAATAGGTCGGGCAGGTCGCGCACATGGCGATGCTCGACACGATCGCCTCGGTCGACGAGCAGCCGAGCGGCGTCACGCGGCTCGATCGGTTCCTGGGCGATGCGTTCCGCCGGGAGGTCGTATTCGATGTCGGCGAGCGTTTCAGGGCGATCCGTCACCCGATCGAGGGTACGAGTTTTCGCTCACGACCCGCTTGCAAGATTCCCAGCTAGTCGTCGGAATCGAACAGGCCACTCTGGGATTCGGAGCCGGTCGACGTGGCCGGAGGCGGTGCCATGCCCAGGTGGGTATAGGCGGCTGGCGTGGCGACGCGGCCTCGCGGGGTGCGCATCAAGAGGCCCTGCTGAATGAGGTACGGCTCATAGACGTCCTCGACGGTCTCGGTGGGCTCGCTGACCGAGATGGCGAGGGTCGAGAGACCCACCGGACCACCTCCGAAACGGCGGCACACCGAATCGAGCACCGCCCGGCTGGCCTTGTCGAGACCGAGCTCATCGACACCGAAGAACGAAAGGCCATCCCTGGCGACCTCGGCTGAGATGTTGCCGTCGCGTTCGACCTCGGCATAGTCGCGCACCTGGCGCAGCAGTCGGTTGGCGATCCGGGGTGTACCGCGCGAGCGGCGAGCGATCTCATAGGCACCGCCCTCGTCGATGTCGACCCCAAGGATGCTGGCCGCCCGCATTGCGATCGACTGGAGGTCGTCGACGTCGTAATAGTCGAGGCGGGCCACGAGACCGAAGCGATCGCGCAGCGGACCGGTGATCAGGCCGGTACGGGTGGTGGCACCGACGAGCGTGAAACGAGCGAGATCCAGCGGGATCGAGCGAGCGGCCGGGCCCTTGCCAAGCACGACATCGATACGGAAGTCCTCCATCGCGGGATAGAGAACCTCTTCTACGGGGCGAGGCAGGCGATGAATCTCGTCGATGAACAGCACATCGCCGTCCTCGAGCTTCGAAAGAATCGACGCCAGATCACCTGCTCGTTCGAGGGCCGGGCCCGACGTCACCTGGAGGTTGGTACCCATCTCGGCGGCGATGATGTTGGCGAGCGTGGTTTTGCCGAGGCCGGGCGGACCGGCGAAGAGCAGATGGTCGGCGGCTTCGCGACGACGAGCCGCAGCGCCGAGCATGACCCCAAGATGCCCTTTCAGCTCGGACTGGCCGACGAACTCCGACAGCGTCTTGGGCCGCAGCCCGGGCTCATCGAGCAGCAGGCCGGCATCCTCGGGCTGATCGTCCGGTGAGAGGAGTTCTTCGCGGGCCATGCGGAGTTCCTAGCAGTCAGGGGCAACAGGCACGGGATCAAACACCCGAAGCGAGCCGACGAAGTGCGTCCTTGAGCAATCCGCCCACATCGCCCTCGGTGGGCAGGTCGACCAGAACGGCATGGATCTCGTCGGCGCCGTAGCCGAGACCTTCGAGTGCGGTGCGGACATCGGCTCGGGAATCACCGCCCGCCGACGCCTGTCCGCCGTCTCCGGACGGCACGATGATCTCGCCTTCTGGCAGGTCGAGCTTGGACTTCAGCTCCATCACGAGCCGGGCCGCCGTCTTCTTCCCGACGCCGGGAACGAGGCAGAGCGCAGCGACATCGTCCTCGGCAACGGCGCGACGCAAGGCGTCGGGACCGTGCACCGACAGGATCGCCAAACCGAGGGCCGGGCCGACGCCATGGGCCGAGATCAATGACTCGAACACCCGCCGTTCGGCGATGGTGGCGAAGCCGAAGAGCGTCTCGGAATCTTCTCGAACGGCGTGGTGCGTGTGCACGAACACCTCGCCGTCGAGTTCGCCGATCGTGACCGAGGTCGACGGCGTGACCTGCACCCGATGACCAACACCACCGACCTCGATGAGGAGTTCGCCGTCGGGCCCACGGTCGAGCAGGCGACCACGCAACGAACCGATCATGACGCACTCGCTTTCTGAGAGGCGGTGACGGCCGCACGGGCACGGCGGCCGGGAACCCGGGCAAGGTGGCACAGCGCCACGGCGGTGGCATCAGCGGCATCGACCGGGGACAACGCGTTGGGCAGGCCGAGGAGCGTCCGGACCATCTCGCCGATCTCGTGCTTGCCGGCCGATCCGGAGCCGGCGACCGCTTGCTTGATCTCGTTGGGCGAGTACTCGACGACATCGCAACCCGCAGCGACAGCCTCGGCCATTGCGAGCCCGCTCGCCATCCCGACGCCCATTGCGGTCGAGACGTTGTGCTGGAACAGCACTCGCTCGATCGCCACCACGTCGGGGCGGAGTTCCGCGATCAGCGCCCGCAATTCCAACTGAACCTCGGCAAGCCGGTGCGGAAGATCGAGCGCCGGATCGGTGCGGATGACGCCAGCGGCCACAGCACGAGGCGTGCGGCCGTGCTCGACACAGCCATACCCACAACGGGAGAGCCCCGGGTCGATCCCCAACACGAACATGTGTACGACCCTAGCGGGTCATCGAGAACGGGTGGTGCCAGCCGATACGGCAGGTGTGACCGTCAACCTCGCCCCGACGCCGTTCAAGCCGACGCTTCGTCCATCAATTCGTCGCTGACGTACATGTTGCCGTGCACGTCCTGCACGTCGTCGAGATCGTCGAGCAGGTCCATGAGCTTCATCAGCCCTTTCACCTGGGCAACATCGGTGACCCCCACGGTGGAGGTCGGAAGCATGGCGAGATCGGCCGACTCGACCGCAATGCCGGCCTCGTCGAGTGCCTCACGAACCTGCGGAAGGTCCGATGGCGGGGTGGTGACCCGCCACATCTCTCCCTCGTCGACGATGTCTTCGGCGCCCGCATCGAGCGCGACGAGCATGACCTCGTCCTCCTCGACCGACGACGGCACGAGGAGGACGCCCTTGCGTTCGAACTGCCACGACACTGCGCCGGGCTCGGCAAGCGAGCCACCGTTCTTCGACAGGGTGGAGCGGACGTCGCCCGACGTGCGGTTGCGGTTGTCGGTGAGGCACTCGATCAACAGCGCAATCCCACCCGGCGCGTAGCCCTCGTAGGTGATCGTCTCGTAGTTGACACCTTCGAGTTCACCCGTACCGCGCTTGACGGCACGCTCGATCGTGTCGAGCGGCACCGAGTTGTCGCGCGCCTTCTGGAACATGGTGCGCAGGGTCGGGTTGGCGTCTGGATCGCCGCCGCCCTGACGGGCCGCGACTTCAACCTGCTTAATCAGCTTGGCGAAGAGCTTGCCGCGCTTTGCGTCGGCCGCACCCTTCTTGTGCTTGATCGTCGCCCACTTGGAATGACCGCTCACGGCGTGACCTCCGCTGTCTCGTCGCTGGCCTCCGCCAGACCCTCGGGGAGAAGCCCGGCGTCGATCAACCAACGCCGGTGAAGTCGGGAGTCGCCCGAGAGCTCCGGATGAAACGATGCCACCGTAACGGGACCGTGCGAGCAGAGCACGGGTTGTCCGTCGACGGCGGCGAGCACGCTGACATCGTCACCGACCGAGTCGACGACCGGCGCGCGAATGAAGACCCCGTGGAACGGCTCATCGAGCCCGGTGACATCGAGCTCAGCCTCGAAGGAATCGATCTGACGGCCATACCCGTTGCGTCGGGACACGATCGGAAGAGCCGACAGGCAGTGCTGGTCGGCGCGGCCGTCCTCGATCCGTTCCGAGCACAGAATCATGCCGGCACAGGTACCGAAGACCGGCAGGCCGTCGACCACCCGCTGACGGAGCGGATTGAGCATGTCGCCCTTCACGAGCAGCATCGACATCGTGGTGGACTCACCGCCCGGAATGACGATCGCGTCGATCGACGCCAACTGTTCGTTGGTCTTGACCTCACACGCTTCAACACCGAGATCACGAAGGATCGAGAGGTGCGCAGCGAAGGCGCCCTGGAGCGCCAGGACGCCAACCGTGACCGGGCTGGTCACCAACCCCGCTCGGCGAGTTTGGTTTCGAGCGTCGCCATCTCGAGACCCTTCATCGCATCACCGAGACCGGTCGAGACCTTCGCCAGGATCTGGGGATCCTGGTAGTGGGTGGCGGCCTCGACGATGGCGTTGGCCATCTTGACCGGCTCGTCGGACTTGAAGATGCCAGAGCCGACGAACACGGCCTGCGCCCCCAGCTGCATCACGAGGGAAGCATCGGCCGGGGTGGCGATGCCGCCTGCGCAGAACACCGGCACGGGGAGCTCACCGGTCTCGGCGATCTCCTGGATCAGCGGCAGCGGCGCACGCAACTGCTTGGCCCACTCGAACAGCTCAGCAGAATCGGCCTGGGTGATCTTGCGGATGTCGCCGTTGATCGAACGGATGTGGCGCACGGCCTCGACCACGTTGCCGGTGCCGGCCTCACCCTTCGATCGGATCATGCAGGCGCCCTCGCTAATACGACGCAGTGCCTCGCCGAGGTTGGTGGCGCCGCACACAAACGGCACGTCGAACGCGAACTTGTCGATGTGGTGGGTCTCGTCGGCCGGGGTGAGGACCTCAGACTCGTCGATGTAATCGACGCCGAGCGACTGGAGAATCTGAGCCTCAGCGAAGTGGCCGATTCGGGCCTTGGCCATCACCGGGATGGAACAGACCTCCTGGATGCCTTGGATCATCTCCGGGTCGGACATGCGGCTGACGCCACCTTCCTTGCGGATGTCGGAGGGCACACGTTCAAGCGCCATGACGGCCACGGCGCCAGCGTCTTCGGCAATACGAGCCTGTTCGGGGTTGACGACGTCCATGATGACGCCGCCCTTGAGCATCTCGGCGAGCCCACGCTTGACGAGGGGACTACCGGTCGATCGCGCCTGGCTGGGAAGGGACTGGTCGGTCATTTGCCAATTCTACTCATCACTCCCCATGACGAGACCTCGGAAGGCCTGGTCGACGGAGAACTCTTCAATGTCCTTGGGCAGGAGCGTGATCCACCTCGTGCCACGCTCTCGAACAATCTCGTCACCAACGGCCTGTGCCGAAGAGCCGAAGAGCCGATGCGTCATGCGTCATGCGTCATGCGTCGCAATGCCCCCTAGTCGCTCCAGATGGCGATGAGCGAGCCGAAGTCGACGAATGCCGCTCAAACTCGACTGCGTTTAGAGCTCTCGAAGGGCGTCGACTCGCTCGCCCATCTCGGGCTGGACCGAATCGGTGCCGCTCCCGATCATCCAGAGATGATCGGTCCTCGCGTTGTGACTGATCCGCGCCGACTCGACGGCCTTCTCGAATGCGGCGGCGAGCGCCGGCGGGTAGCGGGTAAGGCCGACGGCATCAAAGTCGGCTCGCACGAGCCGGCGATCGTTGAGCAACCGCTTGCGCAAGCCAGCGGCCGCCGGGCCGAGGGCCGGCGACGCAAGCGTCGTGGCCGCCGAAACGCCGTTGCCGAACAGTGTCATCTGGCGGGCGATGACCGCTTCGACTTCCAACCGTTCGAGCTTGGTGAGCACACCGCGGGTGACGATGAGATGGGTGTCGTCGGGCTTGCCAACGACAGCGGCGTCGATCGCCGAACTCTCGACGACGTAGAGGACCGGCTCGGCGATGCCGTGGCTGGCACAGATCGACTCGACAAGGCTCTCCAGCCGAGGCTCGCTTCCCTCGTCGAGCGGGGAGGCCCCGAGCGCACGAAGCGCAGGGCCGACGGCACCGTTGAGCACCCAGAAGAAGAGCGCAGCGCCGACGGCAACACCGAGCACCAACCCGGCGACGGGGTGGGCGACCACGGCGAGGACGATCGCGACGATCAGGCCGAGCGGTGCCGCAGGAATCGCTGCGAGGGCGCGGGACGACACGGTGGGCACGGACAGGGCTCCGGTCGACCTAGAACTCGACCTGAACGTTGCCGCGGCTCTCGTCGTCGGCCTCGAAGTACTCACGCTCGGTGAAGCGGAGCGGACCGGCGAGGATCACGGCAGGGAAGGTCTCGATCGCAGTGTTGTACTTAAGCACCTGGTCGTTGTAGTGCTGACGGGCATAGGCGATCCGTCCCTCGGTGCCGGTCAACTCTTCCTGCAGCTCGGAGAAGTTCTGGTTGGCCTTGAGATCCGGGTAGGCCTCGCTGACGGCGAAGAGCTGGCGCAGCGCACCGGTGAGCATGTTCTCAGCACCGGCGGATTGCTGAGGGCCCGATGCCGTGGTGGCGGCGTTGCGGGCGGCGATGACCGACTCGAGGGTCTCCTTCTCGTGGGAGGCGTATCCCTTGACAGTTTCGACGAGATTCGGGATGAGATCCCAGCGACGCTTGAGCTGAACATCGATCTGGGCCCAGGCATTCTCGATGCGGTTCCGCAGCTTCACCAGGTTGTTGTAGAGACTGATCACATAGAAGACCAGCACGACGACGATGCCCAGAACGATCAAGGCGATGACCATGGATTCCTCTCGAGCGCGGCGCCCGCCGCGCAGGCTTTTAATGTATCGCTGAACGACGCCCGCCTGGCTGCAGCCGACCCGAGTCAGCGAGGAGCGCCGGCGGCGAGACGCTCGTACCGGGCGAGATAGAGCTGGGCGAGGCGAGCCATCGAGAACTGCTCGGCTCGCTTAAGGCCCGACTCGACAAGCCGTCCGCTCTCGTCTGCCCGAGAGAGAACCGCCGTGAGGGCCTGAGCCAACTCACGGGCGTCGTTCGGCGGCACCAGCAAGGCGTCGCGGCCCTGGCGAGCGACGTTGGCATAGCCCGGGATGTCGCCGGCGACCACGGCCGTGCCGGCGGCCATCGCCTCGAGCAACACAATGCCGAACGACTCACCACCGAGTGAGGGTGCACAGAACACGTCGGCGCCACGGAGACGGGCGATCTTTTCGGTCTCGGAGATGGTGCCGAGCCACTCGATGCGGCGGTCACCGGCGCGCTCCGCCGCGAGTTCATCGGTCTCCTGCCCCTCCCCTGCGACCCACAGACAGGTGTCAGCAGGAAGCTGCGACATCGCGTCGAGCAGAACCCTAAGGCCCTTGCGAGGTTCGTGACGGCCGAGGAAGAAGATCGTTGGGCCGGTCGTCGGGTGCGGGGTACCCGACGCGAACCGTGCGAGTTCGACCCCGTTGAACGTCAGGTCGTACTGCCCACCCAAGGACTCCTGGGCCATCTTCTTGGCGTCCTCGCTAACGGCGCAGCGATCGTCGAGTCGGCCGGCCAGGAAGCGAGTGGCCTTCGGCATCATGTCGTAGGCCAAGCTCCCACCGGCAGCATGGAAGGTGCCGATCAGCGGAGCCGGACGAGTAAGCAGGGCCGTGTGGTTCGGCCCAGGCGACAACGGTTCGTGGAGATGGATGACCTCGAAGTCCTCGTCCCGCATGGCCCGAATCACCCGCAACTGGGCAGCCGGGTCGGGAGCGATCGGGGCAATCGAGCCGTTAGCGGCCGTCGGCAGACTGTTGCCGAGCGGGGTTACGCCGGCATCGGGGGGTGGGCCATCGCACGGGGCGAGCACCCGGACTCGCTCCCCCTGCTTGCGCAATGCCCGAGCCAGGCCGAGGACCTGCATCTGCACGCCGCCGGGGAGCGTCAGGCTGTAGGGGCAGATGATCCCGATCCGCATGGTTCTGAGTCTGGCAGACCGAGGTCCGCTCAGAGGTCTCGGAGGTGTTCGGGGATCTCACGACCGAGCGCCTCATAGTCGTTCGGCCAGTTGGGGTTGAGCAGATGCCACTGCTCGGGCGTCTCCCGGATCATGATCTCGAACTCGTCGGCGATCATCTGGGTGACACGCTGAATGTCGTAGCGCAGCCGCGCACCCTTTGTCCGCTCGATCTTCAGCGGAGGACGACACCACCCGTGACGAGCCTGGTCTCGCCACGGCACCGCCGCCGGCATCAAGGGCACCCCCGTGCGGAGCGCGACCGTGGCCGGACCACCGGGGAGGGTCGTCTTCTCGCCGAAGAACTCAACGGGTACGCCATTGCCCCGCAAATCGCGGTCGCAGACCAAGCACACGAGATGGCCGCGGCCGAGGGCATCGATAATCCGCTTGCCCGCATCGGGGCCAAGCGCATGAATCTCCATGCCGAGCGACTCGCGCAATCCGACGAACCATTCGAAGAGTTCGGGAGGCTGCAACGGCTCGACGATCGCCGTCACCTTCACCTTGATGACGCGGGCGAGCCAGAACGCCGCCCATTCCCACGTTCCGAGGTGGGGCAGGGCGAGGATTGCGCCGGACTTGCCCGGGCCGCAGTTGGCCTCGATGGACGCGACCCCGTCGTAGGAGAAGCCGCGGTCGAGTTCGTCGACGCTGACTTCGGGCAGGCGGAACGACTCGACGTAGTAGCGGCCATACCACTCGAACGTCTCAGCGATCTTCCGTTTCTTCTCGGTGTTGCTGAGCGGGCGGCCGTAGACGCGTTCGAGGTTGCGACCGACGACTGTGCCGGCGTCGCCGGCCATCAAACCCGCAGTGAAACCGCCGGCGCGGGCGAAACTCGTTGCAACACCGTCTGGGACGGTGCGAGCCAGAAAGGAACCAGCCTTATAGGCCGCAACGCCGGCCATGGTTCAGGTTGCGACGCTCAGCCGTTGCGGGCTTCGCGACGCTCGCGCATGCGCTGACGCCACAACGGCTCGACCGAGGTGCGGGTGCGCGGCTGACGCCGAGCCCGGCGGGCCGGGGCGGGACGATCGTGCTCGGCGGTGGCCTGCCTCCAGACCTTCACGAACCGCTGGACGGCGGTGATGGCGGTGAGGACCAACATCACCCAGAGGGTGGCGATCATCAGCTCCGGGAACAGCAGTGCGAAGGCGAGCACGACGATGCGCTCGGCACGTTCCATGATCCCGCCCTTGGCATCCCAGCCGAGCGACTCGGCCTTGGCGCGCTGGTACGAGATGAACATGGCGAGACCCATGATCGTCACCGGCAGCATCATGATGCGGCCCGGTTCGGTGCTCGCGAGGTGCCACGCGACACCTCCGAAGAGCATCCCGTCGGTGAGTCGATCGCTCACCGAATCGAAATAGGCCCCGCGCTTCGAGCCGGTGCCCGCCGCCCGAGCCACCGCTCCGTCGAGTGCGTCGGGAATGGCGGTGAGCAGCAGGAACAAGAAACCGACGCGCAGGTAACCCGCACCGATCGTCACCGCAGCGACGCCGGACATCACGATGCCAATAACCGTGATCACGTCGGGCGTGATGCCGGTCTTGACGAGGCTGCGGCCGATGGGCGTCAGACCTCGGTCGACCTGCGTGCGCAAGTTGCCGTCGAACATGTGAACCCCTCCTGGGTTGCTCCGCCCAGGATAACAGCCAGGCCCAGATCGGCCGTTGAGGGCGGGACAAGGATCACATCACAGCTACACGTCGTAGACGGACCAGTCCTCGGGATTGTCCTCGACGAAGCGGTCGATGATCTCGCCGTTCACGCCGTCGACCAGCACGAGGCCACGCTTCTCGGGGACCCTTTCGTTGCTGTAGAGCAGGATGCGCCAAGTCGGGCGGCTGCGCAGACCACGCCAGCCCAGCTGCGCGGACGCATGTCCGGCCGGAAACCCGACCTCTTCGGCGGCGGCACCGAGGGCCTGCTCCTCATCGAACGAGAGATCCCAGCCGCCCTGCCAGTGGTAGAGCCCGACGACGATCAACACGATGCCGGCGACACCGAGACCACCGTTCACGAGCACGGCCTCATCCCCGGCGGTCTGCCACAACGCGATACAGCCGATGCCGACCAGAGCGTAGAGCACCGCCGGGATCTTGCGACGGCTGTTGTTGGGGAAGAGGTACGGCGCCGTGACCTGGGACGGGTCGAGGTCAGCCGGGAGTTCGTCCCGGATCTCGCCGAGATCGACTTCGTCGGGCTCGGTGACAACTTCGTTGTGTCCGTCGCTGGTCTTAGCCATGTCGCCATGTTCGGCCATGCCCCGAGGCTAGGCCCATGCGGGCTGCGGGCCACGTGTCAGGCGCTGGGCCATGCGGCGTGGAGACGTTCCCAGGTCGCGGTGAGAGACTCGGGCATCACCCGGGTGTTCGCGATCGCCGTCATGAAGTTGGTGTCGCCGTCCCAGCGGGGCAGGACATGCACGTGCAGGTGGTCGGGAATCCCGGCGCCCGCTCCCCTGCCGAGGTTCGCGCCGACGTTGATGCCCTGCGGCGCATAGGCCGCCTCGACCGCCTGCGTCGCGAGACGCACGCCGTGCCACAGCTCGGCGTGTTCGGCGTCGTCGAGTTCGATGAGCTGCTGGACCGCACGCATGGGCAGCACCATGAGGTGACCGGAGGTGTAGGGGAAGGCGTTGAGCATGGCAAACACCCGCTCCCCTCGCCAAAGGATCAGCGCGTCGGAGTCGGGATACCCGGAGTGCAGGATCGCCTCGAACACGGTCTGGTCGCCGGCGACGTCAATTGCCGGTCGTTCGTCGTCGCCACCTTGGACGTCGGCCCCTTGGACGTAGGCACTGCGCCAACCCGCCCAGAGATGCTCCACGACTCAGACCTTGTTCTCGACTTCGTTGCCCAGACGGGCGATGAAGTCGTCGACGGTGACGTCTCGCTCGGGCGTGTCGTGGCCCCGTTTGTTGACGCCGACCGTGTCGTTCGCGACGTCGTCGTCGCCGACCACAAGGATGTAGGGCAGCTTCTCGACCTTGCCGTTTCGGACTCGCTTACCGAGCTGTTCGACAGCGACGACGACATCGACTCGGAAGCCCGACGAACGCAAGCGAGCAGCAACATCATGCGCGTGGTCGGCGTGGACCTCGGCCACCGGGAGGACCCGGACCTGGGTCGGCGCCAGCCATGCCGGGAAGGCGCCCGCATAGTGCTCAATCAGCACGCCGAAGAAGCGCTCGACCGAACCCATCAGCGCCCGATGGATCATCACGGGTCGCTTGCGCTCGCCATCGCTGGCGACGTACTGGAGATCGAAGCGTTCGGGCAGGTTGAAGTCGAGCTGGATGGTCGACAGCTGCCACGCTCGACCGATGGCGTCCTTGACGTCGACGTCGATCTTCGGGCCGTAGAACGCACCGCCGCCCTCGTCGGTGATGTAGTCGAGCCCGCTGCGATCGAGTGCAGCTCGAAGACCTTCGGTGGCCTCGTCCCACAACTCGTCCTCACCCACCGACTTTTTGGGTGGGCGAGTCGAGAGCTTCGCCTGGAAATCCTCGAAGCCGAACGCCCGCAACACCGAGAGCACGAAGTCGAGCAGTGACATCAGCTCGCTCTGGATGCCCTCGCGCGTGGTGAAGATGTGGCTGTCGTCCTGGGTGAAGCCACGACTGCGCATCAAGCCGTGCACGGCGCCCGACAACTCGTAGCGGTAGACGGCGCCAAGCTCGAACAGGCGCACCGGCAGCTCGCGATAGCTGCGCTGGTTCGCCTTGTAGATCATCACGTGGAACGGGCAGTTCATCGGCTTCGGGTAGTACGTCGCACCATCCATCTCCATGGGCGGGTACATGCCATCGGCGTAGAAGTCGAGATGGCCTGAGGTCTCCCACAGCACCGACTTCGCAATATGGGGCGAGAACACGAAGTCGTACCCGCCCTTTTCGTGACGATCGCGGCTGTAGTCCTCCATGATCTTGCGGATCAGCGCGCCCTTTGGGTGCCACACGGCGAGTCCGGGACCGAGTTCATCAGGCCACGACACGAGCTCAAGTTCAGCGGCGAGACGACGGTGATCGCGTTTCTCGGCCTCGGCAAGCATCTGAAGGTGGGTCTTCAGCGCTTTCTTGTCGGCCCACGCTGTGCCGTAGATGCGCTGCAGCATCGGACGGGTGACGTCGCCTCGCCAGTACGCACCGGCGACCGACTGAAGCTTGAACGCGCCGAGGCGACCGGTCGACGGCACGTGCGGGCCGGTGCACATGTCGCGGAAGCCATCGCCGTTGCTGTAATAGCTGATCAAGTCGCCGCCGCCGCCGATCTCACCGGCGTCCTCACCGCTGGCAGCGCCAGACGTGACCCGCTCGATGATCTCGGCCTTGTAGGGCTCGTCGGCGAAGAACGCCGCCGCATCGGCCGCACGGAGCTCACGGCGTTCAAACGCCTGGTCGGCTTTCACGATCGCCTGCATGCGGACCTCGATCTCGGCGAGGTCATCGTCGGAGAGGGTCTTGCCCTCGGGCAGTTCCACGTCGTAGTAGAAGCCGAACTCGACCGGCGGGCCGATCGCGAGCTGCGTGCCGGGGTGCAGGTCGAGGATCGCCTGGGCCATCACGTGAGCGGTCGAGTGCCGGATGGTGTGCAGGCCACGCTCGGTGTCGCCGGTGACGATCTCGACCACTGCGCCGTCGAAGAGCGGAACGTCAAGGTCGACCTCGACACCGTCGACAACGCCGATTACCGCTTCTTTGGCGAGACGAGGGCCGATGGAGCACGCGAGGTCGAACGTCGTCGTGCCGGCCGGGACTTCACGAGAAGAACCATCGGGCAGCTGTACGGAGATCACGTCGCTCATAGGACGATCAGGCTACCGGCGCACCCCACCCCCGAGGGGTGACGTCACCCTGGGAAATCGGGTGGCGCTGCGCCGGTACGGGCTTCAGGACGTCCGCAGAGGAACGTGGCTCTGGCATCTCCGGCGACACGGTCGTCTGGGGAGTCTGAGCGGCAGACGGTGGCGTCTTGCCGGCGTACTCGTTCACATAATCCTGGCCCGTGAGATCCCGAATCTCGAACATCATCTCGTCGGTAATCTGACGCAACCGAAGCCGTTCGTCGCTGACAGAATCCGAGGCGGCCGGATGGATCGGCATGCCGAAGTGAATCTCCACAGGACGAAAGACGTTGGGCACCGTTTGGTCGGGCGGTTGGATCGATCGGGCACCCTTGATTCCCACCGGGACGATCGGACAGCCGGTGCAGATCGACAACCGAGCAGCACCCGTGTGCCCCTTGTGAAGGAAGCCGGTGCGAGATCGGGTGCCCTCCGGGTAGATCGCGAAGAGGTTGCCGCCCTCGAGGACGTAAACGGCCGTATCGAGCGCCCGTTGGCTTGCGTCGCCACCTCTGCTATCGATCGGGATCATGCCGAGCGCCGGGAAAAGCTTGCGGGTCTTCCAGTCGTCGAGGTACTCGGCCTTGCCGACGAAGCTGACCGGGCGCGGCGCCGCCGCCGGCAAGAAAAAGCTGTCGATCACGGAGGTGTGATTGGGCGTGAGGATTGCGCCACCGGTGGCCGGGATGTTCTCGATACCCGAGACCCGGATCCGCCAGATCGAGCGGAACATCGGGCGCAGTACTGCGCGCACGGTCGCTTGTAGCTCTTGTTCGCCTTCAGCCATCAGCGCTCACCCGGAACCTCTCCAAAGGCAGTATGGCCCCGAGGACCGCTGATCAGTCCGTGAAATCTCGGTTGTGCGCGTCAGTTCGTGAGCGGTTCACAGTTCGACGCCGAGCAACTCGGCTGCTGCGGACACCCCCTGTCCGGCCTCGGCGGCGGCGTCGATCGCCGCCAGTGCCGTCGGCGTGTCGAGATCGTCGTCGAGCGCTGCTCGGGTGGCATCGAGCGCGGCGTCGCCGGGACCGGCCCGACGCCACCGGGCGAGTCGTGTCTCGGCGTCGGCGAGGAGATCGTCGTACCAATTCCACGGCCGTCGATAACGGTGCAACAACAGCGCAAGCCGGATCGCAGCAGCGTCGTGGCGTTCACGGAGGTCGCCGACGAAAACGAGATTGCCGGTCGACTTCGACATCTTGCGCCCACCGCAGTGCACCATCGCCTGGTGCATCCAGTGCCGGACGAAGGGCTGGCCCGTGATCGCTTCGGACTGAGCCCGGCACGACTCGTGGTGCGGGAAAATGAGATCGACACCACCGCCATGGAGGTCGATCGTGGGTCCCAGCTCACGCAAGGCGAGGGCGCTGCATTCGATGTGCCACCCAGGTCGGCCTCGCCCCCACCGGGCCTCCCACGCCGGCTCCCCCTCCTCGCTCGGACGCCACAGCACGAAATCGAGCGGATTGCGCTTGGCTGGATCGTCCGGTCGCTCACCCCACTCGGCGGCGAGCTGACGCATCCGATCGTCGCCGAGACGGGCGAGTGATCCGAAGCCGTTCGCGGCCTCGGTGTCGAAGTACACCGAACCGTCGACCAGATAGGCATCGCCCTGGGTGAGCAGGGTGTCGATCAGGCCGCGGATGTTACTAGTCGCACCGGTTGCTCGTGGCTCGGACCACGGCGGCAGCGTGTTCAGCGCCGCCATGTCGTCGTCGAACCGAGCGGTCTCACCGAACGCGAGATCGAGGTAGTGCACGCCTCGCAACCGGGCGGCGCGGATGATGTCGTCGTCGACGTCGGTGATGTTGCGTACGTAGCGCACCCGGTGACCTCGATCGATCAGCCGGCGCTGCAACACGTCGTAGGTGACGTAGGTCGCAGCGTGCCCGAGGTGGGTGGCGTCGTAGGGCGTGATGCCGCAGACGTACATCGTCACGGTCTCGTCCGGAGCGAACGTTGCGACCCTGCCCAGGCTGGTGTCGTAGAGGTGCATGGGGGCGGCCGCGTGCATCGCCGAGACCGTAGTCCCGTCGTCGTAACCTCCGAGGTGTCATCCCGGTCCGAAACAGGATCAATCCGAACGACGAATACCAGGAGGCCCGACGTGGGCGTGCTCGATGGCAAGAAGATCCTCATTACCGGCGTGTTGACCGACGCATCGCTGGCATTCGGGATCGCCAAGCTGGCACAAGAGGAGGGCGCCGAGATCATTCTGACCGGCGCCGGTCGAGGCCTGCGACTCACGCAGCGCACCGCTCGCAAGCTCCCAACCGAGCCATCGGTCTTCGAGTTCGACGTCACCGACCCCGCACACGTGCCCGCCCTGCGAGACGCCATCGCTGCCGAGTTCGGCACGCTCGACGGGGCGCTCCATGCGATCGGCTTCGCTCCGGAAGCTGCGCTCGGCGACGACTTCATGGGGGCTACCTGGGATGACGTGAAGGTCGCAGTCGAGATCTCGGCCTACAGCCTCAAGACACTCGCCGAAATCGCAGCGCCACTGATGACGAACGGCGGCTCGATCGTCGGGCTGGATTTCGACGCCACGGTTGCCTGGCCGGCGTACAACTGGATGGGCTTCGCCAAAGCTGCACTCGAGTCGGCCAATCGCTATCTGGCCCGCGAACTCGGCCCCCAGGGCATTCGCGTGAACCTCGTCGCCGCCGGGCCGATCAAGACGATGGCCGCCAAGTCGATCCCCGGCTTCACCCAATTCGAGGACGTGTGGGACGACCGAGCGCCGCTCGGCTGGGACGTCGAGGACTCCTCCCCCGTCGCCAGGTCGACCGTTGCGCTGCTGTCGGACTGGTTCCCGGCCACCACCGGTTCGATGATCCATGTCGACGGCGGCTTTCACGCGATGGGGGTCTGAGTCCAGCCCGAGAGCAGGCGGTGATTGCGTCGACCTGCCGGCATACCGACATCCCAGCCGACTCGTCGCGGATTGAGGAGCGGTTCGGGACGGTGCTGCGGAGACTCCCCTAGACGGGCGCCGGCGTGGCGGCATCGCTGCCGCCATCGGTCTCGTCGGTGATGTCACCGACGAGCGCCTCGAGCACGTCTTCGAGCGTGACCATGCCGAGCAACCGGCCGTCGTTGGCGCGAACAAGGGCAACGTGACGACGCCCTCGCCGCATCGATCGCATGAGATCACGCACCGGTTGGTCGGGGGTCACGATCACCATGCGGCGAACCATCTCGAGCGGCACCGGAATCTCGCGATCTGCGGCCGCGAAACGCAGCAGATCTTTGGAGTGCACGAATCCGATGACATCGTCGAGACTGCGGCCGGTGACGGGGATGCGGCTGTGACCCGATTCGGCGACCAGCGCCTCGAGATCAGCGACTGAGGTCGACCGGGGGGCGGTGACCATCCGGCTGCGAGGCACCATGATCGATCCCGCTGTGCGGGCCCGAAAGTCGAGCGCCCGATCGAGGAGATCGTGTTCGAGATCCTCGAGCTTTCCCTCCTCGACGGCGCCCTCGATCACACGATGGAACTCGTTGACCGTCAGCGCCGTGTTGAGTTCGTCGACCGGCTCCATACCGAGCAGGCGGGTGATGCCGTTCGACACCGCCGTCAGGAACCAGACGATCGGGGCGAAGAGCTTGACGTACACCCGGTGAACCGGGGCGAGGATCCGAGCCGAGCGCTCCGGGGTGGCGATCGCGATGTTCTTCGGAACCATCTCGCCGATCACCATGTGCACCACCACAACGAGCGACAGCGCCAACGTGAACGAGATCGCGTGGAGCACGTTCGACGGAATCTCGACGAACGACACGATCGCGGATTCGATCAGGGTGGCGATCGCAGGCTCGGCAACGAAGCCCAACCCGAGCGATGCCATCGTGATGCCGAGTTGGGCGCCGGCGAGCTGTGCCTGCAGGTCCTTAATCGATGCCAACGCGATCGCCGCTCGGCGGTCGTCGTCCTCGGCCATCGGCTCGAGGCGAGTGATTCGGCTCGCCAGCAATGCGAACTCGACCGCCACGAAAAAGGCGTTGGCGACCAGCAATAGGAGCGCAGCGAGTAAGAACCAGCCGGTCACGAGTCGGCCTCCTCGGCGGGGGCGACGATGCGGACGGTGGCAATGCGGAGGTGGTCCATTGCGACAACCTCGAGGCGCCACTCTTCGAGCTCGACCATCTCTCCCGGTTCGGGGATGTGGCCGAGCTGGTCGAGTACGAGGCCTGCAAGGGTCTCGAACTCGCCTTCGGGCATCTCGAAGCCGGTTGCGGCCTCGACTTCGTCGGGGTGCAGCGAGGCGGGCACGACGGTCGAGCCCTTTGCCTCGACGCGGGTCAGCAGCGTCGAGGCATCGTCGTGTTCGTCGTCGATCTCGCCCACGATCTCCTCGAGAATGTCCTCGAGCGTGATGATCCCGGCGCAGCCCCCGTGCTCGTCGATAACGACCGCAAGCTGATTGCCGCCCTGGCGGAGATCGACGAGCAACTCGTCGAGGTCGCGGGACTCGGGGACGGCCGGCACGGGAGTCATGAGTTCGGTGACCAGGGTCGTTGCCCGGTCCTCGACCGGCACACCGTGCACCGACTTCACGTGAACGACACCGAGTACGTCGTCGAGATCCTCACCCGCCACCGGGAAACGACTGTGACCCGTGCGTGACGCGAGGGCGACCAAGGTTTCGACGGTGTCGGCCGACTCGACCGCTTCGACTCGCACGCGGGGCACCATGGCGTCGTCGGCTGACTTATCGGCGAGCCGGATCGATCGGGTCAGGAGTTCGACCTCTCCCTCGTCGAGGGTGCCCTCCTCCCCCGAAGAACGGATCAGTTGCTCAAGCTCTCCGCGATCGGGGATCACCTCGAGCTCCTCGGTCGGCTCGACCCCGACGCGTCGGGTGAGCCGAGCAGCCATCCCGTCGAGCAGCGCGACGAGGGGTCGGGCGACCACGCCGTAGAGCTGGGTGGGCCGGGCCATGGCCAGCGAGGTCTCAAGGGGTCGGGTGGTGGCGATCGCCTTAGGAATGAGCTCGCCGAAGATCATCTGCACGACCGTGGCGACCGCCAGCGCGATCGCGACCGATACCCCGGCTGGCACCTCACCGAAGGCGTCCTCGATGCCTGGCTCAAGGACGCGGGCTACAGCGGGCTCGGCCAGCACGCCGAGGAGCAGTGACGTGATCGTGATGCCGAGCTGCGCCCCCGACAAGTGGTAAGAGAGGCGCGACAACAAGCGCTGCACCGCCACAGCGCGAGCCTGGCCCTGGCCGGCCCGCTCGTCGATCCGAGCGCGGTCGACCGCGACGAGGGCGAATTCCGCCGCCACGAACCCGGCGTTGGCGACGACGAGTGCGAGCGCGGCGAGGAGTCGTATGGCGGTGTCGATCAGGACCCCTGAGCCCATTCGTGCATGGGCGAAATCTAGCCGTAGGGTCGCAAAATGACCGCGACATCCCCGCCAGCCGCTGCCCCGGAGCGCTTCGACCGCCCGCGTGCGTCGGTTGATCCGGACCGTTCGCTTGGCTGGCTCCGTCGCCTCCGACCGGTCGTGCTGGTTCAGAAGTGCCACTTCATCGGCTCGATCGTCGCAGGACTGATCAGCATGGCCGCCACCGTGTCGGTGCCGATCATGTTGGGTGGCGGTGTCGACGCGGTCGCCGACGGTGACACCCCCACGCCGTTCGTCGTCGGCCTATTCGGGCTGGCCGTCGCCCGGTTCGTCTTCGGCTTCATCTACCGGTTTGGGCTCTTCCGATCGGCGCTTCGCATCGAGAAGGATCTCCGCAATCTGATGTACGAGCGGCTCACCGAGCTCTCGTTCGACTTCTGGGACCGCACCCAATCCGGCCAGGTCATCAGCCGGGCCAACACCGACATCCGGTCGATCCAGCTGCTCTTCGCGTTCGGCCCGCTCGTCGCCATGCAGGTCGTGCTGTTTTTCTTCGCGGTGGTCGTGATGCTCACTGTCGACATCACCTTGACCCTTGTCGCCATCGCGCCCCTGCCGTTCGTCTATGCCGTCGGGGTCCGGTTACGGAACCGCGTGTTCCCGTTGCAGTGGGTGGTCACGGCGCGCCAGGCCGAGATGGCCACGATCGTCGACGAGAACATCCAGGGCATCCGGGTGGTCAAGGCGTTCAACCAGGAATCCGCCCAGGTCCAGAACCTCGCTCGGGCCACCCGTCGCCTCCGCTGGGCCGGCACCGCCGTCGCCGACACCCGCGCCCGCCACGCACCGAGTATGGAATCGCTGCCTCGTCTCGGCCTCGCACTCGTGCTGCTCTACGGCGGCCTGCAGACCATCGACGGCGAACTCGCCATCGGCGACCTCGTCGCCTTCTCCACCTATGTCGTTTTGCTCGCCACGCCATTCCGACTGCTGGGCTTCATCCTCATCCAGTGGCAGCGCGCTGGCGCCGCGGCGATCCGGGTGTTCGACATCCTCGACGAGACCCCGTCGATCGTCGAGCCCGACAACGCCGTCGCCCTCACCGACCCGGCCGGCCGCATCGAGTTCGACGACGTCCACTTCGGATACCCCGTGGGTGAGGGAGAACCCGTGCTCCGCGGGTTCACCGCCACGATCGAACCGGGAGAGTCCGTCGCCATCGTCGGCGCCACCGGAAGTGGCAAGTCCACGATCGCCCGGCTCATCCCCCGCTTCTATGACGTCGACTCGGGCAGCGTGCGCGTCGACGGCCACGATGTCCGCACCCTCACACTCGGCGACCTCCGTCGGGCAGCGGCCACCGTCACCGACGACCCCTTCCTGTTCGCGGCCTCGGTCCACGACAATGTCGCCTTCGCCCGCCCTGATGCCTCCGACGGAGAGGTGCATGCCGCCCTCGCAGACGCTGCCGCCAGCGACTTCGTCGCCGATCTCGTGCATGGTCCCGACACCGAGGTCGGCGAAAGGGGTCTGACCTTGTCCGGCGGTCAACGTCAGCGACTCGCCATCGCCCGCACCCTGCTCGCCGACCCACAGATCCTGATACTCGACGACGCCACCAGCGCCATCGACGTCGCCGTCGAAGAGCGCATCCACGCCGCACTCGATGCCCGTCGCGCCGGACGCACCACGATCCTGATCGCCCACCGGCTCTCCACCATCGCCCTCGCCGACCGGGTGATCCTGCTCGACAACGGCGCGGTCGCCGCGACTGGCACCCACGACGAGTTACTGGGCACGAACCCGCGCTACGCCGCGATCCTCGCCGACACCGAACAAGGCGACGCCTGATGTTCTCGATGGGAGGCGGGACCGGTGGCATCACCGGCGGACCGAGTTCGATGGCATCGAACGCCGCCGCCGGCCTTCCGGCGGCCGATGTTCCCGGTGAACTGCGCACGAAGGTCGAGAAGGTCCTCGAGAACGAACCTGAGCACGTCATCCCGAACGTCGACTGGCGGGTCGACGTCTGGGACCGCGAACCGTTCTCGCTCCTGCGCTTCCTCCGACCTCACCGCTGGCGACTTCTCGGCGCAATCGCCCTCGTCCTGATCGAGACGGTTGCCCTCCAGCTCGGTCCGATCCTCACCCAGATCGCCATCGACAACGGTGTCCGGGCCAACAACCGAGCCGTGATCGTCACCATCGCCGTCGTCTATGTGGGCGCAGTGGCCGTCGCGGCACTGCTCGGATGGGCCCGCGTGAGTTACACGGGTCGTCTCGGCGAGCGGCTCAACGAACAACTTCGCATTCGGGTGTTCAGCCACATGCAGCGCCAGAGCGTTGGCTTCTATACCGAGGAGAGGGCGGGCGTCCTGCTCACCCGCATGACCTCCGATATCGAGGCCCTCTCCATGCTGTTCCAGGAGGGAATCGTCAACCTCCTCGTGCAGATCTTCACCCTGCTCGTCATCACGATCGCGCTCTTCTTCTACGACCCTCTGCTTGCGATCATCACGCTCCTGGTGACCCTGCCGCCCACACTTCTTGCGTCGCTGTGGTTCCGGAAGGTCTCATCGATCGGCTACCTCCGAGTGCGCGACCGCATCGCCGATCTGCTGTCGCACCTGCAGGAGTCGCTCGCTGGCATTCGCGTCATCGCCGCCCACAATCGCCGCGCCCGCAACCTCGTCGACCATCGAGAGGCCGTCGGCGAACACCTCAATGCCCAGATCAACACAAGCCGCGCCAACTCGCTGTTCGCCCCTGGCACCGAGCTAATCGGCATCGCCACCCAGGCGACATTGTTGGCGGTCGGCGGTGCCATGGCTGCCAGCGGGCGAATCACCGTGGGCGAACTCGCTGCTTTCCTGCTCTTCCTTGCGTCGTTTTTCGCCCCGATCCAGACCCTGGTCCAGCTGTACAACAGCTACCAGCAAGGTGGTGCCGCAATCGTCAAGCTTCGCGAGTTGCTCGGCACCGAGCCCGCCATCCCGCAGGCGCCCGACGCCACCGACCTTCCTCCCATCGACGGCGCGATCGAACTCGACGGGGTCACGTTCGGTTACGAAACGGACCGGCCGGTGCTCCACGATGTCTCACTGCGCATCGAGCCGGGCGAGACCGTGGCGTTCGTCGGCGCCACCGGCAGCGGAAAGTCGACCATCGCCCGCCTCCTCACCCGCTTTCACGACCCCGACGTGGGCACGGTGCGCATCGACGGACACGACCTGCGCGAGATCACCATCGACAGCCTGCGGAGCCAGCTAGGGGTCGTACCCCAAGAGCCCTTCCTGTTCGCGGGTGTCGTGCGCGACAACGTCGCCTTCGCTCGCCCGGACGCCGACGACGCCGAACTCCAGGCAGCGCTCGACGCCGTCGGGATCAGCGATCTCGTCGAGCGGTTGGGTGGGCTCGACGCTCCCGTCCACGAGCGGGGCGCGTCGCTCTCCGCCGGCGAACGTCAGCTTCTCGCCCTCGCACGAGCGTTCGTCGCCCGACCGCGTGTGCTGATCCTTGACGAGGCCACCAGCAACCTTGACCTCAACTCCGAGACGCAGGTCGAGCGCGCGCTCGATGTCGTGCTCGAAGGTCGCACGGCCGTGATCATCGCCCATCGGCTCGCCACGTCTCGCCGCGCCGACCGGATCGCCGTGGTCGACGATGGACGCATCGTCGAGCTCGGGAGCCACGACGAACTCGTCGCCCAGCGCGGACGCTACGCCGCCATGTTCGAGACCTGGGTCCGTCACGGCGGAGCCGCCTGAGCGACTCCCCCGTCGTGCCCCGGATGCGACCTCAGGCCCCGACCTCGTCGGGGTCATCGGCTTGTGCAGGGGAACTGACCACCAGCACGACACCGTCCGACACCGCCAACGACACCACGGACTCGGTCGCCTCGTTGGCGATGCCACGCCCGTCGAAGGGAGACAACACCTCGTCGGCGAGCGGGAACGCGACCCCGCCAGTCGTAACCCGAGCCGGGCCTCCGATCGGCAGGAGCGCAAGATGCTGACCGATGCCGACCTCGAGACGACGCTTACCGCGCACCACCCACACGACGTGATCACCGACATCGGCACGCACCTCGGCGGTGCTCCAGTCGGGCTTGGCGAGTGCGAACAGGTTGGCGAGCTGATGATCAAGACGCCCGTCAGCGCGAACAACAACCTGAATCTCGGTGGCGCCGGCATCGATGGCGGCGGCGAGGGCCAGCTCGAGATCGGTCTCGTCCTTTCCGACCGGGTGGCGGTCCACGACTGCCCCACCCTCCGCCGCGATCTCCACTGCTGAGGGGTCGGCGGAGTCGAGATCACCGATGAGACGATCCGGGATCCACCCGGCGGCCAACACTGCATGCAGCCCGCTGTCGGCAGCGATCACGACATCCGGACGCGTCTCGATGCCGACAAGTTGCTGCGGCGATGCAGCCGCCACGATCAACGCTCGACGCTCGGGTGTCATGGGGCGGACTCTAGAACGGCCGCGTGTGCCGACCCCATCGAGGGGACCGTCAGAACGGATAGAAGCCGACCGGGTCGAGGGCGGTGCCGTCGAGTCGGACCTCAAAGTGCAGGTGCGGCCCGGTCGACCAACCGGTGCTGCCGAGCAAGCCGATCGCGTCGCCTCCCGACACCTGTTGCCCGGTGCTCACATCGATGTCGTACAGATGTGCGTAGAGGGTCGTGTAGCCGCCACCGTGGGTGATGACGATTGCGTTTCCGTAGCCGGTTCGCCACCCCGCCGAGAGCACCACGCCATCGTTGGCTGCAAGGATCAGATCGCCCGTGTCGCCGTTGAGATCGATGCCGTTGTGCGCACGGGTGGTCCCGAAGATCGGATGCACCCGCGGGCCGAACGAGCTCGTCAGGGCGCCGGCCGTCGGCCGGTGGGTGATCGCGAAATCTCCTGAGGGCGGAGATGCAACAGGGTCGTTGGCGGCTTCCTCCTCCGCCAGACGCTGAGCTTCCTCCTCCGCAAGGCGCCGGGCTTCCTCCTCTGCCAAGCGCTGAGCCTCGGCCTCGGCCTCGGCGGCGATTCTTGCCTCTTCCTCGAGACGCCGGATCTCTTCACCGATCAACCGGTCCTCCTCGGCGAACTCGTCGGATCGGGTCTGCCACGCGGCGATTCGCTCCTGCACCTCGGCTCGCAGCTGTTCAGCCTCGGTGCGGGTGACCTCGAGTTCGGCCCGTCGAAGGTCGAGTTCGGCTCGCTCGGCTTGCGCCTCGGCGAGGAATGCCTGGGCGGCACGGCTCAACGCCTCCTGTTCGGCGATGGCTCCTCGGAGTTGATCGACGATCTCATACTCGTCGCCGACGATGTCGTCGAGGTACTCGCGCCGGAGAGCCGAACCGATCAGGTCGTCGCTGTTGAGCTGATCGAGCACATCGCTGGCGGGTGCGACATAGGCATCGATCGCCCGCCGGCGCAGACGATCGCGGATGGCCTCGATCTCCTCGGCAAGGATGTCGGCCTCGGTCCGTGCCTGCGCGGCCTCGGCCTCTGCCACCTCGATGGACTGTGCCGCCGCTGCGATCTTGGTCTCCTGAAGTGCGATGTGGGCATCGAGCGCCCCGAGGGCCTCGACGAGTTCCAGATCCTCCGCCGACAAGGCGTTGAGTTGGGCGGCTGCGTCGGCTGCCTCGCGGCGGATGTTCTCTCGTTGGCTCCGGAGATCGTCGACGGAGTCCCGGGCCAAGGCACCGGGAACGATGACGCCGAGCAAGAGGCCCAGGAGCAGCATCCCGACAGCAGTGCGGAGTCGGCGGCAAACGAACATGGCAGCAATCGTAACGTAAATGCAATATTTGTTGAGCGCGGGTGGGGTGTTGCTGTCCATGCGATGATCGGCGTCATGCCACTCTCCGACTACCGAGTCGAGCCGTTCAGCGCCGATGGGATCACCCACGACGTTTACCGCCGGGGTACCGGGCCCTGCGTTCTGGTCGCGCCCGAGATCCCCGGGATCACACCGAACGTCGCCGGCTTCGCCGACCGACTGGTCGACCGAGGTTTCTCGGTCGCGATCGCATCGCTCTTCGGTACCCCCGGGAGACCATCATCAACGCGGCGTGCTCTCGGCGTGATCGCCAAGGCGTGCGTGAGCCGAGAGTTCCACGTCCTTACCACTCGGGACTCCTCCCCCGCCACCGCCTGGCTGCGGGCCCTCGCCCGCGACCTCCACAGACACCACGGCGGTCCGGGCGTCGGGTTCGTCGGCATGTGCTTCACCGGCGGTTTCGGACTCGCAATGCTGCTCGACGACACCGTGGTTGCACCGGTGCTGAGCCAGCCGAGCCTGCCGTTCGGCCTCGGCGATACCCGGAAGGCATCGACCGGGCTCAGCGCCGACGAACTCGCAGCCGTTGCCGCCAAGGGCTGTCCTGTGCTCGGGCTTCGCTTCACCGGCGACGCCCTCGTCCCCGGCGAGCGATTCGCCACCCTGAAGCACGCACTCGGGGACAACTTCGTGCACGAGGAGATCTCGAGCCCCAGCGACACGCCCGGGGCCGAGACCGGCAAGCAGGACCACAGCGTGTTGACCGAGCACCTGGCTCCGGACGACCAACCTGATCATCCGAGCCAGGCGGCGTTGGCCCGAACCCTCGACTTTCTCGCCGAGCGACTCACCCCGGCTTAGGCGCCAAGTAGAAGGAAGAGCCCGAGCACGGTGTAGAGGATCATCACCGCCAGCATCGGATACTGCGACCTGACGGCGAGTCGGTGGTCGTAACGACTGATCGCGACATCGTGAGCCGTTGCGACACCTGCGACGTGACCGATCGCAATCGCAAGAGTCTGCACCCATGCGATCGTGGCCGGCGAAACAATCGTCCAGTCGATCGCGTAATCGGCAGTGCCGAACAGATCCCAACCACGACCGGCCGGATCGCTGATCCGGATGAACATCCGCTGCCCGGTGAGCACGAGGAAGCTGAAGTAGTGGGCGACGGCGTAGGCCGCCGCGATCGGGACGAGCGTCGGCCCGAACACCCGGCTCAGCTCGGCCGACTCCTCACTGGTGATGTTCGCCATCGCCGAAATGGCCACCGAGTAGGCCATGGCGACCAGACCGGTGATGACGAGCAGGCCGATCGTGCTGCTGACCGTGCGACCCCAGCCGGTCTGTTCACCAGCGATGTCGAGCCAGACCGAGCTGCGGGTGAAGCCGTCGAACGTGGTCGAGCCGAGCACCACGAGGATGAACGGCACCGTGGCAGGGATGTCAGGCAAGGTCGACAGCCCGGCGAGCGGTGAACGCAGCCGCAGACGACCGTCGTCGTCACGATGGATCGGTGACATGGCGGCCAACTTCGTGAACAGCACGGCAAAGCCATCGGCTCGGCGCACCCAGCCGCGACCTTCCACACCTGCGCCACCGATCATCGCCACCGAGTAGACGGTGAGAAACACGGCGATCGATCGGGGGCTGTCAGTTGAGTGGTAGGCGAGTTCGAACCATAGGTAGGCGAAGATCGCCGCAACGGCCGGCCAGAGGCTGAGCGGCCCCGTCTCCTCGATCGGGGCGGCTTCCTCACCTCGAATCTTGGCTCGAACCCACGCACCCGAGTCGGCGATCGTGACGTAGGGATTGAACATTCGCCAGACGTCACCGAACAGGAAGGAAAAGAGCTGCAAGCCGACCCAGAACCAGATCAGCAACGCATCGCCCGCGATGTTGACCGCCCCGTTCGGGTTGCCCCTCCAGGCCGCCCACATGAGCACGCCGAAGAGGAACACACCGATCGACTTGGTGAGGAACTCGAGTCTGCGGATCACCGGGCGTCGGGTGTCGACGAGGTTTCGCCCACCGTCTGCTGCGGCGACGAGCCGCGGCTGCGACCAGAACGCGCCGAGCGCCACGAAGGAGCTCGCGACGGCGAAGCCAGCCGCCCACGCTAACTGCCAGGCCGGCAACGGCAGATCGGTACGGCCACCGATGCCGTGGGCACCGGCCGGCGTTGCGCCCGCCATCGCTACGCCCGCAAGGACGGTGGCGATGCCGAGGCGACGACGACGGGTCATGAGACCGTCAGCTCGATGAGGAGCTGACTGGACTGCTCAAGTTCGACCTCGAAGCGCCCGGGGATGAGGGCGTCGAACTCGAGGGCGCCGGGACCCTCAGGTTCGATGTAGAGGTCGTATCCGTGGACGTGCACCTGCTCATCGGTGTTGCCCTCGACGATCATGGTCACCTTCGCACCGAGATCGACGGACTCGCGACGAACACCGCCGACGAGACCACCTTCGTCATCGAACTCAAGGATGATCTCGTCTTCAGCCGAGACGGCACCGCCGTCACCGCCGCCGCACGCAGCCAGAAGGGCCATGAGCGCGGCGACGGCGATGAGACGTCTGCGGCTCATGAGGCGACCATGATCGAGTTCGATACCTCGATCGGCTCACCGTCGATGACGTAGGCGCGGTGGTCGTTGGCGAACGCGCCGACGGTGATCTCGACCTCACCGACGGGAAGCACCGGGATGTGGGTGGCGTTGCCGTAGAGACGGCCGACCTTCTGGCCGTTGACATACAGGTGCAGGTGACCCTCGCCATCGACATGGTCGCCGTTGACGTTCTCGGCGGAGAGCGTCATACCGTCGATCGTGATCAGGGCGTTGTAGCCCGACTTCGGATCCTTCACCACCTCGATCGCCATCTGCGGCGCGTCGCCTGCCCACGCCACCTGACCGGCATCACCATGGCTGTGTGCGCCGTGGTCGTGCGGGGGCACATCGACGGTCACCATGGCGACGATCGGCTCGCCGTCGACGGCGTAGGTGCGGTGGTCGTTGGCCGAGAGCTCGACCATGACGGTGACCTCGCCTTCGGTCACGCCGGCGAAGCAGATCGCCTCGTTGCAGAAGCGCTGGACCTTCGTGCCATCGATGTAGAGATGGAAGTGCCCCTCGCCCTCGACGTGCGCAGTGGAAGCGGCCTCGGGAACGACGGCGAAGTTGGTCGTGTCGACCGTGATGTTGATGCCGGCGGCCGGGTCGGGTTCGACACTGACGCCAAGGGTCGGGATGTCGGCACCCTTGAATTCGACGGGCGACCCGTGATCGTGACTGTGCGCTTCGTGATCGCTACCGGCGTTGTCGTGGTCGTGATCGTCATGATGGTCATGGTCATGGCCTTCATGATCGTCGTTGTGATCGTGCTCCTCGTCGACAGCCTCCATGGCCTGGTAGTCGCTGCAGGCGGCGGTGGAAAGGCAGAACGTAGCGAGTGCGGCTAGTAGCCGCAGCGCGTTCGCGCGCATGGTTGGTGTTTCCTTGATTCGATTCGTGCGGGAAGCAGCCAGGCGAGATCGCGGCCGCAATGGATCAGCGCAGGCGAATCGGAGGTCCTCGTCGGCCGGTTTCGGCGGGCACGAAAACGAGACGAGGCATGGTCGCCTCGTCAAGCGACCGACCGGTAACCCGGACGATCTCGACAATCGCACCGGGCAGCGGACGCAGCGCCGCAGCGACGAGCCGGGAAGCGCTGCGGACGCCGGCGTCGACGGTGGCGACAAGGCGTCGTGCGGCAAGACCGAGTGCGACGCCCATGAGCAGGGCAAGGCCGCCGCCGAGGGCATCACGGGGATCGGTGGTGGAGGCGATGTCGCCCAACTGCGCTGCGATCGTCACCGAGGCGAACGGGATCGCAAGCAGGCCCGCAAGCAACATCCCGGTGTGCCGGGGAGCGCTGGGGGTCGCCATGCGGGATACGATACCAACTCGATCGGGCCGAGTCAGGGTCGAGTTCACCCTAATTCCAGTCCGTCCTGGGTCGATACCGGCGGTGCAGGCGGCAGGTTTGGTTCGTCGCTTTGGTCGGCGACCTCGGCGTGGAACCGGCGGCAGAGTTCTGGAGAGATGAGGTTGTCGGGCGTGTGGAGGAACACGATCGGATGGCGGCCCTGATCGAGCCAACGCACCACGGTGTCGACCCACTTCGTCCAGTAGGGCGGGTTGGCGTCGGCGTCGGTCTGCCCGATGAACCGCACG